>JAFSSK010000027.1 GCA_017451045.1 Clostridia bacterium | reverse complement strand
CAAAGATCCCGGCTGAAGGCGGCGCTGCAGCTGCTGGAACCAACTACACACCTGTTATCATCGTTCTGTTCGTACTGAGCATTGCCGGTGTAGCACTTGGTGTTCTTGGCTTCATCAAAAAGAAATAATTGAATCTCATCTCTAAATAGATGAATTCTCCCGGCAGCGGGCTTTCCCGCTGCCGGGTTTTCTTTACTTCTTGTTTTTTGTGTGATGCTGTGGTACAATTAATTCGATATACAGCGCAATAAAGCTTTTAAGGAGAAGGCAAAGAAGTGTTCTTTCGCCAGTCGGTATGAAATACTATTTGTGTCCGAATACTTCAACAAAAGAACAGTCAGAAGCCGCACTGACCTGTATAAAAACCATTGAGGCGGGCGGCGAGGACGTCTGCAGCCTTTCTGCGGAGGACAGCAGGATCATTTTCGGTGACGAGTCGTTCTGCAGATTCGACGCGTCAGACGCGGATGCTGTCATATCGGTCGGCGGAGACGGGTCTTTGCTTCGTGCGGCGCAGAAGGCGATCAGCGCGGACAAGCCGCTCCTTGGCATCAACGGCGGTCACCTGGGATATCTATGCGCACTGAAGGTAAATGATCTTTATCCGGGCAAAAAGCTTCTGGCGGGGCTGAAACCGTCCGAGAGGCTTCTGCTCGAGTTTGAAATGAACGAGGAAAAGCATTTTGCACTAAATGACGTGGTGGTCGCAAAAACGAATCTGGGGCTCACGATCGGAACGGAGATCACGGTCGATTCGCATCTTTTGACTTCATGGCGGGGGGACGGCGTCATCCTTTCCACACCGACAGGTTCAACGTCCTACAATCTTTCCGCGGGCGGCCCCGTGCTGGACGCTTCGCTGAACTGCATCATCATCACGCCGATCTGCGCCCATACGATGGACGCAAAACCCATTGTCGTGAACGAGCAGTCTGAGATCGTCGTAAGACTTTTAGGGGATAATCTGCCCGCGACCGTTCTGACAGACGGCGTAGAAGCTGGGAAAATATCAGATACGGTAAGGGTCAAAGCATCCGCTAAAAGGCTTGTGATCCTAGGCGACGGAAAGACTAACGCCGAAAAACTGTTTACATAAAAATCATTTCTGCGTACTTTTTTTGATCTAAAAATACTATTTTTTATTTATTTGGAGTTTTGCCATGAAAGTTGTTCTCGATAACGTCACGAAAACTTTCCGCAGCCGGGACAAGCAGTCTAAAGAGGCGGTCGTTGCCGTCGATCATTTTTCTCTGGAGTTTCCGGACGGAAAACTCGTCAGCCTGCTAGGCCCTTCGGGATGCGGGAAAAGCACGGCTTTATATCTGCTTTGCGGTCTGTACAAGCCGACAGAAGGAAGAGTGTTTTTCGGCGACGAGGACGTTACGGACATACCGCCAGAGAGCAGAGGCGTGGGACTCGTCTTCCAGAATTACGCCCTGTATCCGCACATGACGGCGCGCCAGAACATCATGTTTCCGCTGCAGAACCTGAAGAAGGAAAACAAGCTGAGTGCGGAAGAGATGAACAGGCGCGTGACTGAAGCCGCGAGACTGGTCCAGACCGAGGAATACCTGGAAAGGAAGCCGAGCCAGATGTCCGGCGGTCAGCAGCAGCGCGTGGCTATCGCCCGGGCGCTTGTCAAAATGCCCAAGGTGCTGCTTCTGGACGAGCCGCTGTCGAATCTTGACGCAAGGCTACGTCTGCAGACGAGGGAAGAGATCCGCAGGATACAGAAAGAAACGCATATCACGACCATCTTCGTCACCCATGACCAGGACGAGGCAATGAGCATTTCGGATCTGATCGTCGTCATGAAGAACGGAAAGATACAGCAGACCGGGGAACCGCAAAAGGTTTACGATGATCCGTGCAATCTGTTCGTTTCGAAATTCCTGGGCGTTCCGCCAATCAACATCTTTAACGGCAGCATCAAGGAGGAAAAGGTATGGATCGGAGAGGACTGCGTCCTGGACTGCCCGGATCTGCCTGAACAGGAAGTTTATGTGGGGATCCGCCCGGAAGGATTCGTCCTTGATCAGAACGGGTGCCTGGGCTGTCAGATGAAGGCTGTGGAGGTCATGGGAAGGGATCTCAGCGTCATTGCGCATAACGACGCCGCAGAGACGGGACAGTTCCGCTCGATTATCCCCTCCGACACGGCCATCGATAAAGAGAACGAAAGCATCAGATTCTCGATCAAGCCTTCGAAAATATATGTGTTCAGCAAGGAGACAGAGGAGAGAATTCTTTGATCTTTAGCTCAGTCGGTAAATAGAATGCCAGCCTGTAAACGGAAAGTGCCGTTTACAGGCTGGCTGTTTCTTGTGAGGTCCGGTCAAGGACTTGTGATATAGGCTTCTACGGAAGCGATCTATTCATCGGTCAGGCCGCTTTCTTAAGATAGCTTTCTGATTCAGTGTCACGGTAACGGTTGACTGTTCGGTCATCTCGTACTCTTCCCATGTGGGATCACCGAAATTTCGGGCGATGACTACGTGCGGATACCCCGGATATCCGCAGGAGAGCAGTTCGCCGACGGGGACATAGTAGCCGGAATAGTAGGGAATACCGTTCAGCCGCTTTCCGTTTCCGAAAACGATATTCCAACTGTCTTCGAAAGAAAAGCCGAGGTCATTGAATTCAGCAATCGTCAGGTCGATATAGACGTTACCGAATTCTTCGTCTCTGACGACGCCGATTTATCCTGTCGTGACAGGTTTTCCGCCTGCACAGCCGGCGAAGGCTATAACGAGAAACAAAGATGCCAAAACAAATGAAAGTTTTTTCTACTCATTATTTGATCCCTTCCTTTATGGCTTTTGAATAATAAATGCATTAAAATTCATTCCGATTTCCACGCCAAACCGTTCAGCCGCTTCTCCCAATTCATTATCAGTTCCTTTTAGGTGACGGAATTCAAATAAGTCATGATACAGGATTTTAAAGCCGTTGTCTATAAATCTTTCATGCCATGTCTGGATTCCAGTTTCTATAGCTTCAGTAAAAATGCTCCACGGGTGCTTATCCATTTTGGAAAACAGATTAATAATGCTCGGAATATCAGTCCAGTCAACTTCTACAGTAAACAGTTTTCCGCCAGGATTCAATGATCTGAAGACTTCTTTTGTAACGTGATTATATCCTGCCAGACCTTCTTTTGTAGAACTTAAACCTATAAAACTGCTATATACCGGAACGGAATTTTCTTTAAATGGAATATCCATTAAGGAAAATTGAGTAAAATGGATTCTCTTATAAGATGGTTTATCAGCCAAAAAAGACTTCCATTCTTTGAGAACTGACACATTCGCATCTGTTGCCATACATGATATATTCGGATTGATTCGCAGTAAAGAAGGAATCAGTCCCATTCCTGGACCGGATGCCAAATCAATAACATATGTCTCTTTACTAAGTTCATTGAGTAAATGCTTAGTTTCATTACTATCAATAAGCTTTGAACTCAACAAACTATTCTGAAATCCTCCGTTTCTCCATGTAGAAATATCCGCTTCACTATAGAAATCACCGTCCAGCTCATTACCAAAACATGGAATTCCATCTTCAATTATTTGCGGTTTGCAACGAAAAAGATTATCAAACATTAGCATTTACCTAATCATATTCAAGATTGTCTGCCAGAATCTTTTGAAACTCATTGGTGTCCCTGATTATCCCGAAGATATGCTTCCATAATAACTCCATTTCTTGTCCTACAGGGCAGAATAAGATATGCTTGGCGCGTTTCAAAGCCTCGCCGTTTGAAAACTCAATACCTGTCCTAGCACAAATCACCGGCTTTATACTCGTGGTGATTTCTCGGATGGCCTATATTGTCGTCTCGGGATTCCCACTTGCTTTGGCAAGGTAGCGTCGAATTGCTTTTACCATCTTTTTATTTTGAAAGTTTGCTTCAATTTCGTCCATATCCACGGTACGCCCTGAAAGAATCCCTTGGACAAGAACCTCCGCATACATCACCTCTCGTGTCATAGGATCCTTTAGGTAGGTCAAAAGGTCAATATTCATTTTTCCGTTTATCCCCTCGATCATGCCCACGAAAAATGTACAGTCTTCGCCGAATAGTTTCCCTATGCTTTCCAAATACTGAAAGCCAGTTGTAACATCCTCAAGCCTCATAAGTCTGCGTTCGACTGGTGCTAGATTTCCTCCATTGAGTAGCTTATCTGCCGTTGTGTTTAGTATATCGCACAAATCTAGAAGAATGCCAGTATCAGGGAGCGTATCCCCGTTCTCCCACTTTGAGACGGCCTGAAAAGAAATATTCAGTTTCTCAGCCAGTTCTTTCTGTGTCATGCCAGCTGCCTTCCGTAAATGCTGGATATACTGTCCGATTTTTAAAGTGTCCATAATTGTCTCCTTAACTGTCCTATTTTTTACGGCCCGTGATAACATGATACTGGGAGAGAAGCAACTTGTAAATAACGAGAAATTTGAAAAAAATCTATTTTTGGTTGAAAAGGCAGTTCGGTTTCTAAAGCAAAAGGCCGGAAAAATGGATTCCGGCCCTCGTTTGGCGGAGAGGATGGGATTCGAACCCATGTGCGCTTTCACGCAAACTGATTTCGAGTCAGCCCCGTTATGACCTCTTCGATACCTCTCCGTATGATCGCCTTTCTAAGGCAAAATGAATTATAACACATCATTCTATGATTTGCAAGCCGAATAGCGGATTAATCACAAGAAAACGGCCGGATCCGGGCGAAACGGCTTTGCAATTCAATGATGGGTCAGTAACGTCTGTGTCGTCTGTCGAACTGGCGCACGATCGCTTTGTGCCTGCGGTAGCGGATATAGGCAAAACAGCCGTAGGCGGCAAAAAGGATGACCATCGTCACGACCGTCGCAATGAACGAGCGGCTTTGGAAGTAGGCGCTGAGCGTATCGACGCCTGAGACCAGAGAGTTTGTCGGAACGACTTCGAGCGTTACAAGGTCATAGACGCCAAGGACTTCGCCTTTGTAAGAAACGGTCACTGTTCCTACTGTCTTGCCGATCTCCACAGGCGCTTCCAGGGACGAAACGGACAGCTTGATCTCATAGACGATATCGGTCTCCGGAACGACCGAGGAAGGAAGATACGCGTATACGCTTTCCGTGATGCCGACGGACACGTTGGACTTTTCAAGGACTTTCGTCACGGGAAGGGAGCACAGGCTCCGGCTGGCGGAGAGTACGCAGATCGTGCCGTAGTTGCGGTAGCCCCATCTGGCCAGCTGCGTGGATGTGCTTTTGAGGCCTGCTTCCGACTCACCGCCCAGAAGGACCGTCATGTAATGCATGCCGTCGATTTCCGTGTATACGATGCGGCAGTATCCCGCCCGGTCCGTCATGCCGCTGTTGAAAAGGTATGCCGTGCCGCCGCTGATCTCATAGGAGGCGGACCGGACGATATCCAGAATGATTGGATCCTTGATCGCTTCGTTCGCGATCAGGAGCGTGTCGTAGGCCGTTGTGGACGCGCCACTCGCGTCAAGTCCCGTCGGATTTGCGAAATGCGTTCCCGTACAGCCGAGGGAAACGGCCGTGGCGTTCATTTCATCCACGAAATCAGCCGTCGAGCCGCAGCACAGGTAGGCCAGCACGTAGGCCGCGTCGTTGTTGCGGTCTTTCAGGAGCGATGCGATCAGCGCGCGAATTGTGTAGCTCTGTCCTGCGGAGATCTTGCTTTTTGGCGCGCCTTTGAGCATTTCCGCCGTGATCTCGACGGTCTCATCCGCTCTGTCCGCAAGGATCCTTGCGGAGACGCAGGCGGTCATGACCTTCGCGGTAGGACCGGGGAAGCCCAGTTCCTTCGAAGCCTTTTCATAAAGGACTGCGGCGTTCTCTTCGTTCCACAGGATCAGGGAAGAGCCGTCCTCAAGGACAGGCGGCTCCGAGTCTGCGGCCGATACGTGCAAAGAAAGGATCAGGACGGAACAGAAAATGATGAGCAAAACAAAGGATATGTGTCTTCTGCTCATATTCCGTTCCTCCTTTCCGGTTATTTATTGTGAAAATACTTTTCCGCTTGTGATTTGTCGATAAGGATCTGCTCTTTAAGAGCCGAAAGATCGCCGAATTTCTGCTCGTCGCGCAGTCTTTCCAAAAAGCAGACACGTATCTGTCTGCCGTAAAGATCGCCCGTAAAATCCAGTAGATGGCTTTCACAGACCAGCTTTTCCGAGCCGACCGTTGGTTTGAAGCCGACGTCCGTCACGGCTCCGTATTTCTTGTCGCCGCATTCGACACGCGTGACATAGACGCCGGGACGCGGACAGACGCGTTTTAGATCGGGATAGATATTGGCCGTGGGGAAGCCGAGCGTCGCGCCGTAGCGGTTGCCGTGCGCCACCGTGCCACATAGGCTGTATGGCCGTCCCAGCATTTTTTCGGCAGTTTTGACGTCTCCTTCAGACAAGGCATCCCTTACGCTGGACGAACTGACGATACGTCCGTCTTCCAGCGTCTGCTCCGGTACCGTTTCACAGAACTGAAAGGCTTCTTTCAGCATGGTCGGACTCCCGGCTGCGTCTTTCCCGAACGTGAAATTGAAGCCGCATACAACGCCGGCGCAGCGGCAGGAAACTTTCAGGATCCGCTCGATGAAGGAGGACGGCGAATAGTCCTTCAGCGTATCAAAATCCGAATAAAACGCGTATTTCAGCCCGTGATCCCTGAAACTTTCAAGTTTTTCCTCAAAATCCGTCAGATAAGCAGTCCGCTTGAACGGGGCTGTCCGGAAAAACCAGACGCCGGGGGGACAAAGGGCCTTTTGTGCAAGACGGGACGTCTCCTCAAACAGCTTTTCGTGCGCCAGATGGATACCGTCGAAGAAACCGAGGCAGAGAACAGTTTTTGACGGCAGGCCGTCAGCGCCTACCTCTTTGCCGGTCTCAAGATCGATGCAGGAAACGTCAGCCATTACGAGACCTCGGACTCCAGATAGTATCTGACCAGTTCCTCAAGGATCTCGTCGCGGTTCAAATTCCTTGACAACGCCCGCGTCTGCGGATCGGACAGGAACGTGGGATCTTCGGAAAGAAGAAAGCAGACGATCTGCCGGACTTCATCGTATCCGTGCTTTTTGATGGCTTCGGCGATACTGTCCAGCTGTTTGGCTATTACTTTGTTCTTATTTGTCGGCATAATCAGGCGGGAAGTCCTTTCAGGTTATTGGCTTCGGACAAGACGGTTTCATACCGCCTTCCGGTTTCATTATACACAAAAGGCGGCAGGTTTTCAAGGAACTCATCGCTTATTTTGAGTTTTGGAAGAAAAACGGAAAACTATTGACTGTAAAAAATATCAATGATAAAATAATATAATAACCATCTCGGAGGAAAGCCATGCCAGGGAAAGACGAACTGGATAATTTTTGGGATCTCGACGCGCTCCTTCCGCCCCGGAACAAGCCGGGCGCGCCCCGCCGGGACAGCAAAGATCCCCATATGCAGCCTGTCGACGTGACGGATGTCCGAGAAAACGCCGGGCAGGAAGAAAAGAAGGAAGAACGGGCCCGGATACCGGACGGCAGAACGGAGAACGGAACGCCCGAAGAAGACGTGCCGGAAAAGGTCATCCATCCCCAGAACTCTCTTTTGCAGCAGATATGGATCTATCCGTGGAAAGCCACGTATCACTACTACGATCATTTCTGTAAGGACGCGGAAAAATACTGGAACATCCGGGGTGAGGAAGCGGCTGTCGTGCCGTTCTTCTCCTATGTCCCGCAGTATTCCCAGATGAACAGGGAGCAGATGAAATGGTATCTGTGGTGGCGCAGGAACGTCCGTGAGGAGAACATATTCCTGCCGACAGACATGACGTACATCCTGCTTTACACATACGAGATCATCAATCTGTCTGACAAGATCAATACGCGCTTCGGCATGGAGCAGCTGTTCAAGGTCTGGGTCGCCTACCGCGAAGCCTATCCGCGGCTTGACAGGATCCTGTCCGAATGGCTCGTCGACTACTGCCTCCTGCACGGCCTGTCCGCGGCGTTTCTGCCGGACGTCAGCGCGGATATGATATTCGGCTGCACGCTCAAGGAATTCTTCCTGGTCCTGGATGACAGCGACTATAACAGGCAGGCGGCGTCCCTGATCATGTACTGCTCGACATACGATTACAAAAAGAGCAAATACGCGAACGAGCAAACGCTTCCGCTCATGGAAAAGCATATCACGGGAGCCCTTGCAGCCGTCCTTGCGCATCCGAATCTGTACGATTCGCTGTTCAACAACCGCGCGCTGACCAATTCAAACTGCACAAGACAGGCCTTCAGCGGCGCACTTTGCGCGCCGAACCTCAAAAAGAGGATCGAGGTGGATTACCTGTGCTTCACGCGGTCTTACGAGCTGCGCTTCCTGATCACGGATTTCGTGAAATACGCGGAAAACAAAGTCAGGGACGTGTTCGGCATCAAGTCGAAACTGAAGACCGTCATTCCGTCGAACGAGATGAAATACGCCATCGACGAGTATTTCGAGGAAAACCTGCCGGCCGCGCATAAGCGCCGCAGGGAGGAAAAGCCCGAGGAGGCGTACGAAAAGTATTACGACCTGCCGAAGACGGAACTGTCTGCCGCGGACGCCAAAGAGATCGAGGAAACGTCCTGGTCGACGACGAAGGTCCTTGTGGAAACGTTCGCGGATCCTTATGACGGACAAGGAGACGGCCCTGCGCCGGAACCCGCTCCGGACGCAGCGCAAGCGCCTGCAGCGACCGGCGGCGATATGGCGCCGAAGGATCCGGAAGGATCAGCGGAAACATATGAAACGTCAGAATTTATGGATATTATCGGAGAAAAAGCTGAGTTTTTGCGTTTTTTGCTTAAAGGACAGCAAAAGGAAGCAGACGCCTGGTGCCGTGAAAACGGACTGATCCGGGATGCCGTCGCGGACGAGATCAATTCGGCAGCGTCAGAGATCCTCGGGGATATTCTGCTGGAGAATGACGGCTCCTGGCATGTGATCGAAGACTACCGGGACATGTTCGGCAAAGACTTATGATGTGAAGAAATCGGAGAAAAAACATGACTGAAACGACTACTGAAAACAAAGAAATACAGCGCGTGCCGAGACGCATCCTATCTTCGCTGATCTCGGCTGTCTCCGCCGGCGTCGTGCCGCGGATCGGCGCGCCCTATATCGCCATCGGCCGGCAGGATGAGATCAAAGCGCTTCTTTCCGACATGGAGACCGTCGACGAGGGAGGATGCGGCATGCGTTTCCTCATCGGCCGGTACGGATCGGGCAAAAGCTTTCTGATGCAGCTCGTCCGCGGATATGCCCTGGAGCGGGATTTCATCACGGCGGACGCGGATCTGACCCCCGAAAGACGCCTTTACGGCTCGGACCACGCAGGACTTTTCACATACAGGGAACTGATGAAGAATCTGGCCTCCAAATCGTCGCCGGACGGAGGAGCCTTGCCTGTCATCCTCACCAAATGGCTCGACAAGGTGCGTATGATGAGCGACGGACGGGAAGACGCAATGGAAAAGGAAGTCCGGCGGACGCTATCCTCGATGGAGAACCTTGTCGGCGGATTCGACTTTTCCAAGATCCTTCTGACCTTTTTCCGCGCGCAGCTCTCTGATGAAGACGAGGCGCAGGACAGAAAAAGCGCCGCGCTGAAATGGTTCCGCGGCGAATACACGTCCAAAGCGGAGGCCAGAGCCGCCCTGGGATTCCCGGTATCCGTCATCGTCGACGACGACAACTGGTACGATTTTCTGAAACTGTGGGCAGCCCTTTGCCGGGAGATCGGTTACAGAGGTCTTATCGTGTTCATCGACGAATGCGTGAACCTTTACAAGATCACGAACAGGATCAGCAGGGAGAACAACTACGAAAAGATCCTTTCCATGTTCAACGATACGTTGCAGGGCCGAGCTCCTGGCATGGAGATAATCCTGGGCGGAACGCCGCAGTTCCTGGAGGACACAAGACGCGGCCTGTTCAGCTACGAAGCGCTTCGCAGCAGGCTGTGCGACAGCCGTTTTTCCGTGGAGGGAACGACCAATATGATGGGGCCTCTCATCAGGCTCCGCCGGCTCTCGGACAACGAGATGCTCGCGCTGATCGTCCGTCTTACGAAACTGTACAGCCAGTTTTACGGTGAGACCGTGCGAGTCAGCGAAGACGATATGAAGCAGTTCTTGAAGATCTGCATGGACAGGACCGGTGCGGACAGCATGATCACGCCCAGGGAAATGCTGCGGGACTATATGACGGTCTTGAACCTCCTGCATCAGAACCCCGAACTGGATTTTGGTTCGATCGTCGGCAAAGCCGTCACGATGGAGCCCGCGGACGGATCGGCGGACGCCGTGCCGAAAGAGGAATCGGCGCCCAGGACGCAGAAGACGTTTACACCGGATGACATCAGTTTCTGACGGAAAGGAGAAGGCATGAAAGAGCAGGATTCAGAACGGATCTTTGACCGGTTCCCGGACTTTATCCAGGACTATATCTACGCGCATCAGTGGAAGGAACTGCGGAAAGTGCAGCTGGCTGCCGCCGATACCATTTTCAACACGGATCACAACCTGCTGCTGACGAGTTCGACGGCCAGCGGCAAGACGGAAGCCGCTTTCTTTCCGATCCTTACCGATCTTTACAACAACCCTTCGAAAAGCATAGCGGTCCTATATATCGCGCCGCTCAAGAGCCTCATCAACGACCAGTTCAACCGTATGGACGACCTTCTGCGCATGAGTGGCGTGCAGGTCACGCACTGGCACGGAGACGTCGCGCAGTCCCATAAGACAAAGCTTCTGCAGACGCCGCAGGGGATTCTGCAGATTACGCCGGAATCCATCGAGGCTATGCTGATCAAACGTTCCAATGACATTGTCCGTCTTTTCGGAGATCTGCGTTACGTGATCCTGGACGAAGTCCATACGCTCACGGGATCCGACCGCGGAAACCAGGTCATCTGCCAGCTGACAAGACTGGCCAGGAAGATCGGCTACCATCCCAGACGGATCGGCCTTTCCGCCACGATCGGAGAACCGCAGGCCGTCGCGAAATGGTTCGGCGCCGGGACGGGACGCCAGACAGACGTGCCGCCGATGCCGCAGGAATCGATCCACTGGCGGCTGGGGCTGGAGCATTTCTACATCGAAAACCTTTCGCTGGTCCAGAACAAGGATCAAACGAACCAAAAGGAGGATCCGGCGAAGCTCGACGCAGGCTACGAGTATATGTATGACTGCGTGAAGGACAAGAAAGCGCTCGTATTCTCCAACTCCCGCGAGGAAACGGAGTACCTGACGGCCACGTTCCGCCAGATCGCCCGATCCCGCGGCGAACGCGATATATTCCTGATCCATCACGGGAACCTTTCCGCGGCCATCAGGGAAGAGGCGGAAGCGAAACTGAAGGACGACGACGAGCAGGTCGTTACCTGCGCCACCGTTACGATGGAGCTCGGCATCGACATCGGGCGCCTTGAACGCGTTTTGCAGAACGAGTCTCCCACGTCCGTGATGAGTTTCCTTCAGCGCCTGGGACGCTCCGGAAGGCGGGGACAGCCGCCGGAGATGATGATGGTCTTCCGGGAGGAGGACCCGCTCCCGAACACGCCGCTGCCGCAGCTGATCCCGTGGAATCTCCTGCGCGCCATCGCGATCATCCAGCTTTATATCGAGGAGCGCTTCATCGAGCCTCCCGTTACAAAGAAAATGCCGCTCAGCCTTCTGTTCCACCAGACCATCAGCCATCTTGCCTCCTTCGGCGAGACGAGCGCAGCGGATCTTGCAGCATATATGCTTTCCATCCCGGTCTTTTCCTCGGTCGGGAAAGAGGATTTCAGGACGATGCTCGTTTCCATGCTGAATCAGGATCTGCTTGAGATGACGGAGGAGAAGAAACTCATCGTGGGGCTCAAGGGCGAGCAGATCCTCAACAATTTCAAGTTCTACGCCGTTTTCAACGACAGCGAGGACTATACCGTCCGGTGCGGATCAGACGAGATCGGGACCATCACGACGCCACCGCCTGTCGGAGACAGGTTCGCACTGGCAGGAAAGCTGTGGGAAGTCGAGGAACTGGACGTCCAGCACAAACTGATCTACGTGAAGAGCGTGGAGGGAAAGATGGAAGTGTCCTGGCCGGGAGATTTCGGCGAGATCCACACAAGGATCCTGGAACGCATGAAGCAGGTCTTGGCGGAGGATACGGAATATCCCTACCTGAAAGAGAATGCCCGCGTCCGTCTTGAGAACGCCCGGCATCTTGCCAGGAACACGGGGATGCTAGACCGATGCCTTGTCCATTTGGGCGGCCTCAGCTGGTGCCTGTTCCCGTGGCTCGGCACGCGTTCGTTCAGAACGTTCCGCCGGTTCATCCTGGCGCACGCGAAAGATTTCAAGATCAGCAACGTCGAGTTCGAAAGCTGCAATTACCTCATGTTCCGTATGGAAAAGGGGAGCCGGGAGGATCTTCTCCAGGCACTGGCGCTGGAAGCCGGCCGCGGGATCCGATGCGAAGAACTCGTGTTCCCGGGCGAAACGCCTGTATACAGCAAATACGACCCGTATATTCCGGCCGATCTTCTGCGGCGTGCCTTCGCCGTGGACAGACTGAGGGCGGACGAAGTGGAGGCGCGGATCAGGGAAATAACCGCGCAGTGAACCGCTCGCATTCACGCAGGCGGCATGCCGTTTTGACAACGTCGTGCCGCCTTTTTTCGCGTTCTGAAAAAATCCTTTGAAATCGTGCCTGAAAAAGGCAGGAAATGCGGCCCGCGCGATTGACTTTCGGACGATTTGGAAGTATAATTCAAGTATAATGGGTAGAAGTTGGATTTTTATAAAAATCCACGCTGCGGCCGGGGTTTCCGGAAGCAGAGTAAGACCTGCGGGAGGTTCAAAAGACATGGAAAAAAACAGTACCGTCGGAGCGCAGAGATTGTCTGCATTGTTCGATGCCGGTACTTTCGTTGAGATCGGAGCGTATCTGAAGCGCCCCGGCAGCGACGAGCGCGAAGCCGTCGTCTGCGGCTACGGCGCCGTCAACGGGAAACTGGTATTCGCGTTTTCACAGGACAGCGATAGGATTCACGGCGCTGTGGACGAGTTTCACGCCAAGAAGATCGAGGAGACGTACGAAAAGGCCATCCGTAACGGTGCGCCCGTCATCGGTCTGTTCGACTCGAAAGGCGCTGTCGTTTATGACGGCGCGTCGGCGCTTTCTTCCTACAGCACGCTGCTCGGATGCGTCTCCAGAGCATCGGGCAAGATCGTACAGATCGCGATCGTTACCGGCGTCTGTCCCGGCCTATGCGCCGGATGCGTCAGCATGTTCGATTTCGTGCTGACGGTCGCCGGGAAGTCTGAAATATATGTCAACTCGCCGTTCCTTATCGGGAAGGATACGGGAGACGCGGCTTATGCCGCTGCGAACGGCCTGTCAACGCTTTCCGCGTCCAGCGAGGAGGAAGCCTACGGCCTGGCCAGGAAACTGGTAGATCTCGTTCCTTCGGACTGCAATTCAAGAGCGGAAGTGGAAGCCGCCGACGACGTGAACAGGGCAGTAGACCTGACGTTCACGAGTGCGGGCGCCTATGCCGCAGCCGATGCCATGAACACGCTGGCCGACGCCGGATCATTTATAGAGATCGGGAAAGAATTCGCTCCCGAGATGCTGACGGGCCTTGCCAGGTTCGGCGGTGTCAGCGCGGGGATCGTTGCCAACAATCCCGCAATCAAGGACGGAGCGGTCACCAAGGACGGCCTGAGGAAAGCTGCCAGGATGGTATCTTTTTGCGACTGCTTCGGGCTTCCGGTCGTGACGCTGGTTGATTCTGCCGGCGCGTACGTCAGCAAGGACGAGGAAAGCGGACTTGCGGCCGGCATCGGAAAACTGTCGATGACATACGCCAACGCGTCCTGCGCGCTCGTTACGGTCATGCTCGGCCGCGCGTACGGCTGCGCCATGCCCGTCATGGGTTCCAAGGCGCTCGGCGCTGACCTTGTGCTGGCGCTGCCCGGCGCTACGGCAGGCATCCTTTCTCCTGCTTCCGCCGTGGCTTTCCTGTGGAACGACAGGATCAACGCAGATTACTCCCGTGAAGACGCGGAGAAGGAGTGGACGGACAAGTACGCAAGCGCCGAAGCGATCGCCTCTGCAGGAGCCGTCGACGATATCATCGAGCCCGCCGAGACGAGGCAGCGGATCTGTGCCGGCATCTACATGCTGCTGTACAAGAACAGCGGCGTTCAGGGCAAGCACGCAAATCTGCCGCTGTAAGGAAGGGAGTCATCATGAAAAAGATATTTGCGATGCTCCTTCTGCTGGTCCTGCTTCTTTCGCTCGTCTCCTGCGAAACTGCGAAAGATGCTGATGAACTGGGCGGCATGTTCTCCGGTGCCAGATGGGCATATGCCGGAAGGATGACGCTGATGGGGCTGGGAACCGTATTCTTCGCACTGGCTGTGCTGCTCGGCGTTCTGTCGCT
>JAFSSK010000026.1 GCA_017451045.1 Clostridia bacterium | reverse complement strand
CTGCCGGCACTTCTTTTTGTCCCTGATGTGCGTCTCACAGCCGTACCAGACCTCGCCGTATATCATTTTCCGTTTGCATTTTCCGCCGCATTCGCCACAGAACACCTTGCCGGACAGGGCGTACCGCTTCGAGTACTTGTTGCCTTTGGTGATGCCTTTCTCCCTGGCGTTGTTGTCGACGGCGAAGTTTGCAGCCCGGAAGGTCTCCACGCTGACGATGGGATCGTGATGTCCCTCGATGCGGTACATTCCTTTTTCGCCGCGGTTCACACGGGCATTGAAGCGGTCATCCTTGTAGGTCTTCTGAAATACGGCAACGCCGGTGTAGGTTTCGTTGCGGATCATTCCGAGGATAACGGAACTCTGCCACCTCCCGCCGCGTGCCGTCGGGATTCCTTCCTCCTGCAGTTCACTCGCGATCTTCGTGCCGGACTTGCCCTCAAGCACCGATGCGAATATGCGCTTTACAACTTCAGCCTTCTCCTCGTCGATGACCATTTTGCCGTCCACGTTTTTATAGCCGTAGGCCGGTGTGCCAATCACGTAGGTGCCGTTCTGGAAACGCTTCTGTATGCTCCATTTGTTGTTGTCCGAAAGGGAGCGGGATTCATCCTCGGCAAGGCTTGACATGATGGAAAGCATCAGTTCGCCTTCCATCTTGCCTGTATCGATATTTTCCTTCTCGAAGAAGATGTAAACGCCCATCGCGCTGAGCCTGCGGACGGTCTCCACGCTCTCCACGGTGTTGCGGGAAAAGCGGCTGATGGACTTTACAAGGATATAGTCGATGAGTCCCCGTTCGCAGTCGGCAAGCATACGGAGCAGACCGTCGCGCTTGGCCATCTTCGTGCCGGAGACCCCTTCATCGTAATACAGACCCGCGTACTCCCAGTTCGGACAGTTTTTTATGACCTGTTCGTAGTGTTCTTTCTGCGCGTCCAGGCTGACAAGCTGATCGGCGGAGTCGGTGGATACCCTGGCGTAGGCCGCCACACGCAGTTTTTTCGTTTGTTTCGCCGCCGCGTCGATCTTCGTTATCCGTTTCATTGTCTCGCCTCCTGTCCTTAAAGGGGTATAGTATATATCACTCTGAAAGCCCGGAATATCAAGTCAATTACGGTATAATCTTTGCGATTGCCGGGGAGAATTTCTCGCGGTTTTTCGCCATGATCTTGTCGAATTCGCCGGGGGTTATCAGCCCCTTGTCAAGCAGCTTTTGAGTGATCTGACAGGCGGCTATATAGCCGAACTCGCGGCGCATGTCATCGTCCGTTCGCTTGATCATCTGCTCTGGACGAAACACGCCCTGTATCTGTGTAATGTTCATAGAAAACACCTCCTACCTGGTAGCCTTGGCAGGAGGTGAAAACTGACGGTTTGAGGGAAGATATCAGTCTTTTTTATAAAACTCACAGACGTATCCGTCCGCGCGGAGCAGAAGGCCTTCCGCCCAGAGAGGAACGCGCCCCATCTGCTCACAGAGGACGTCAAGACTCATACGCGGGTCAGCTTCGATGATGATCTCGTCATGGACGTGCGCCACGATCTCACAGCACCGCAGCGTTTTCATGGCGTACATCAGAATATCCCTGGCGGTCGCCTGCACAATGTTTTCCACGAACTTGGGACCGTAGGATTCGATGCGTTCCCATTTTTTCGTGCCTCCGACACCCT
>JAFSSK010000025.1 GCA_017451045.1 Clostridia bacterium | reverse complement strand
GAAAAACAACCGGTCGGGACACCGGGGATAGACCCCTTACCTCTGTCGGATCATCCGGCATAACAGGGTAAAATAGATCAGGCGGCTCATGCCGTCTGTGAAGCCCCCACCTCAGCGTAAGCAGGTGGCGGGTAGTTCACCATTCACCAAAAGGAAGGATCACCCGTATGACAATCATCAAAAACAAAGAAGGACAGGCACTTACTCTCTGCGTAGAGGGAAGACTTGACACAATGACTTCTCCCGAACTTGAAAAAGAGATCAAGGAATCATTAGGCGGCGTCACTGAACTGACGTTCGATTTCGAGAAACTGGACTACATTTCATCGGCCGGACTGCGCGTGCTGTTGGCTGCGCAGAAGGTGATGAACGCTCAGGGAAAGATGAAAGTGACCCACGTCAACGAGACCATTTCCGAGATCTTCGAAGTGACCGGCTTTTCTGACATTCTCACGATCGAGTGATGAAACGGCAGAACATCTTCGCCGTACTGCGTGAACGCCTTACGGCTGACCCGATGTTTCATGAGACAGAAGTCCAGGCCAACAGGCTCGGCGCGCTGATCCTTTTGTGCTCAGGCGTCCTTTTGCTGCTTATCATGGCTCTGTCCGGCATCGGGGTCTTCCCGCTGTTCTGGGACGCTGTCTTTTTCCCGTCTCTGCAGGCAATCGTCGAGATCGTCGTCCTGCTTGTCGTGTGCCGCGTTTTCAAGAACGACGTCTGGTGGCTGAAGCATCTTCTGATGCTCGGCCTTGTCATCGTGTACGCGCGGCTGGACAGCATGCTGACACATAAGGCAGCGTTGCTTATGGCCATCCCTGTCGTTTTCAGCAGCCGTTATTTTTCACGCCGTCTGACCGTATTCACGTCTATCCTCAGTACAGTTGTGTTCGGATGTTCTGCGGTATGGGGCGCGACGCACGGCATGATCAACCTCAACATCGTTACCATGGCCGAAGGGACGGAGATCGTCGCGACAGGCGGCTTTCTGGGCACAGCCGTGGTCAACGCCGGCGTGGACGACGCCATGCTGATCAAGAACACGATGCTGTACGACTTTTTCCCGAAGTGGCTGATGTTCTCGATCATTTCGATCATCAGCTGCAATATCGCCCGACGCGGGCGTCAGATGGTCGTGACCCAGCATGAAAAGGACATCAAGTCCGCAAGGATCGAATCCGAATTAAATCTTGCGACGCGCATCCAGGCGGATATGCTGCCCAACATCTATCCGGCGTTCCCGGACAGAAGCGAGTTCGACATCTACGCGACCATGGATCCGGCAAAGGAAGTGGGCGGAGATTTCTACGATTTCTTCCTTGTGGATAACGACCACCTCTGCATGGTCATGGCGGACGTATCCGGCAAGGGTGTCCCGGCCGCGCTGTTCATGATGGCATCCAAGATCGTCCTTGCCAACAACGCGATGATGGGCAAGAGCCCGGCACAGATCCTGCAGGACACGAACGCGGCGATCTGTTCCAACAACCGGGAGGAAATGTTCGTCACGGTGTGGCTCGGGATCCTGGAAATATCGACGGGGAAGATCACCGCTGCAAACGCGGGGCACGAATATCCTGTCCTGAAGACGCCGGACGGCGGGTACGAACTGTATAAAGACAAGCACGGGTTCGTGATCGGCGGCATGGACGGAGCCCGCTACAAAGAATACGAGATCCAGCTGCAGCCGGGTTCCAGACTGTTCCTGTATACGGACGGGCTTCCCGAGGCCACGGCGAGCGACAACAGCATGTTCGGTATGGAGCGGGTGCTGAAGGCACTGAACGAATCGCCGGACGGGGAAACGGTCCCGACGCTGAAGCACATGCGAGCAGCCGTGGAAGGATTCGTGAAGGACGCGGAGCAGTTCGATGATCTGACCATGCTGTGCCTGGAATACAAAGGATAGCAGGGCATTCTAAAATTTGATTTACAGGAGAGAGTTCTTTATGAGCGAGAACCAATCTTTGACAATAAAACTGTGCGGAAGGATCGATTCCGGAAATGCCGCACAGATCGAAAATGAAATCATGGGGCAGCTGTCCTGCAATCCTTCGGACGTCGTGATGGACGCGGCCGAGCTGGATTATATCTCCAGCGCGGGACTGCGGGTGATCCTGCACGTCAGGAAACTGTATTCCGGACTCCGCATCATCAACGTGAAACCGGAAGTATACGATATTTTCGATATGACCGGGTTCTGCGAAATGATGAGCATCGAGAAGGCTTTCCGCGTCGTCGACATCACGGGATGCGAAGTCATCGGAGAGGGAAACAATGGGAAGGTCTACAGGATCGACAGGGACAATGTCGTCAAGACATACAAGAATGCCGACGCGCTGAGCGAGATCCAGCATGAGCGCGAAGTGGCGAGACTCGCCCTGATCCTCGGCGTGCCGACGGCCATCTCCTATGACGTCGTGCGTGTCGGCGACAGCTATGGGTCGGTATTCGAACTTTTGAATGCCAGGTCCTTTTCGAAGATCCTGGCAACGGAACCGGAACGCATCGGCTGGTGCGAGCAGGAATACGTCGGCATGCTGAAAAAGCTCCATGCCATCGAGGTGCCGGAAGGGAAACTTCCCTCCGCGAAGGAGAAAGTGCTGCGGCACGTTTCAGGCCTCAGGGGCAAACTGCCCCAGGGCCTTGACGACAAACTGATCTCGATGTGCCGTGAGATCCCCGAGTCAGATCATCTGATCCATGGGGACTTTCATACAAAGAATATCGTGCTGTCCGGTGATGAAGTGCTGATCATCGATATGGACACGCTGTCCGTGGGCCATCCGATCTTTGAACTGGTCCCCATGTTCAAGGCTTATATCGGATACAGCGAGAGCGACCCCGGCATCATCCAGCAGTTCCAGGGGTACGGAGCCGGCATTGCCAAAAGATTCTGGCACGACAGCCTGACCATGTATCTCGGGACTGACGACGAAAACGAGGTCAAAAGGGTCGAGGAAAAGATCAGCTGCCTTGCCTATGCGGAACTACTGGACTGGGGCTTCAGGCATAAGCCGGACGACCGTAATTCCATCGACCTGTGGAGAGAAAAACTGATCGATCTGCTGGGACGCGTCGATTCGCTGCTGTTCGAGGTGAATGAAAGCGCTCCCGCGCAAAACGCGAACCGTCTGGAGGTAGAAGCGGACGTGAACAACCTCGAGCAGGTGATCAGCTTCATCCGTGAAAGGGCCGAAGCGGCCGGATGCTCCGTCAAGGACGGGATGCAGATCGACCTGGCAGTCGAGGAGATCTTCGTCAATATCGCCAATTACGCATACGCCCCCGGCAGCGGGAACGCGGTCATCACCGTGAAAACGGAGAATGATCCCGCGGGCATCTCGATTACCTTCACGGACAGCGGCAAGCCGTATGATCCGCTGAAGAAGGAGGACCCCGATATCACGCTTTCCGCCGAGGAGCGCAATATCGGCGGGCTCGGAATCTTCATGACGAAAAAGATCATGGATTCCGTCGAGTACGAATACCGGGACGGACAGAACAATCTGACTCTCAGAAAATATTTCAAGGTGGGCATAAAATGAGGCTCCCGGGGAAGATCGATCTGCATATGCACTCGACGGCATCGGACGGGACGGATTCGCCGGCCGTACTCCTGGAGGGAGTCCGCCGGGCGGGACTGATCGCTTTTTCCGTCACGGACCACGATTCTTTCGCCGCGGGCCCCGTCATCCGGTCCATGCTGCGGGCGTGCGATCCGCCGTTCATCCAGGGGATCGAGTTTTCCTGTAAGGACGAATACGGGAAATACCATATCCTTGGATATGGTTTCGACGATCTGAACGTCCGGATGAGGACGATGGTCGAACAGGGCCACGAAAGGCGCATGGAAAAGCTGCAGGCAAGACTTGATTTTCTTGCTTCCGAATTCGGTTTCGTTTTTTCCGAAGAGGAGATCAAGGGGCTGTTCGCTCTCAATAATCCAGGAAAACCGCATATCGGCAATCTTATGGTCAGCCGCGGGTATGCGAGCAGCAAGGAACAGGCGATCACAGATTATATCAATAAAGTAAAGATATCGGCAGACTATTTCCGCCCGGAGGAAGCGATCGAAACGATCCTTGCGGCATCCGGCGTACCTGTCCTCGCACACCCGTATTTCGGTTCGGGTGATGAGAACCTGACAGACGTGGAGCTGGAAGAACGCGTGGAACGACTTTTGTCCTTCGGCCTTCAGGGAATGGAAGCATGCTATTTCGGCTTTCCGCCGAAACTCTTACACGGAGCGCTTGCATTGGCGGAAAAACACCGTCTTTACGTCACGGCAGGCAGCGACTACCACGGAAAGAACCGGCTGGTCGGAATTGGCGAGACGGCGCTGGACGAACTGGAGGAGTGTCCGGAGGGCCTTGTCCGGTTCCTTGAACGGTTCGACGCGATCTGAGAAAGAGTGAACTCTCCCGCCACCTATGCAAGCAAAGAGGTGGGGGCTTCATAAGACACGGCAGATTCACTATGCTTTGAATCTGTCCTTTGAACCTTTTTCTTTTGAAAAACACTCAATCTT
>JAFSSK010000001.1 GCA_017451045.1 Clostridia bacterium | reverse complement strand
CACGCGGATACAACGTTATGAAAGGCTACTACAAGATGCCCGACGCGACGCGCGCCGCGATCGACAAGGACGGCTGGCTGCATACGGGCGACCTTGCCTGCAGGCTTCCGGACGGCAACTACAAGATCACCGGACGGCTGAAAGACATGATCATCCGCGGCGGCGAGAACATTTACCCCAAGGAGATCGAAGAATTCATCTATACGCATCCCGCTGTCAGCGACGTGCAGGTCATCGGCGTGCCCGATGAGCAGTACGGCGAGGAGATCATGGCCTGCGTCATCGTCAAGGAAGGGTGCAGCCTCACAGAGGAGGAACTCAAGAAGTACGTGGCGGACCACATGGCCAAGCACAAGGTCCCGCGCTACGTCGATTTCGTTGACGCCTTCCCGATGAACGTTGCCGGGAAGATCTTAAAGTACAAGATGCGGGAAGACGCGATCAAGAAGTACGGCCTGCAGAAAGCCGCCTCGATCGTAACGGCGTAAAAGATTTGGGAAAAGAGACTATGAGAATCATTGACACGCATTGCCATATCTATCCGGACAAGATCGCCGAAAAGGCGTCTTTGGCCACCGGGCGGTTTTACGACCTGCCTGCGTCCATGGACGGAAGCATCGGCACGCTGCTCGAGCGGGGGAAGGCCGCGGGGATAGACCATTTCGTCATCAACTCGGTCGCCACGACTCCGAAACAGGTGCACGCCATCAACACCTTCATCGCGGAAACGGTCGCGCAGGGGAAAGGAAAGTTCACGGGGCTCGGGACGCTGCAGCAGGATCTTGAAGATCCCGAAGAGGCTGTGGACGAGATCCTGTCCCTGGGGCTCAAGGGCATCAAGCTGCATCCGGATATCCAGGGGTTCCGCATCGACGACGAAAGAGCGGTGCGCTTCTTCGAGATCGTCCGCGGCAGGCTCCCGTTCCTTCTGCACCTGGGCGACAAACGCTACGACAATTCCAACCCGAACCGCGTGAAGCCCATCCTGGAAGCCTTCCCGGACACGCTGTTCATCGGCGCGCATTTCGGTGGCTGGTCCATCTGGAGCGAGGCGAGCCGGGAACTTTACAAGTACGAAAACCTTGTGGTGGACTGTTCCTCGGCACTGTACGGGACGGGTCCCGAAAAGGCAACGGAACTCGTAAGGCTGTACGGCGCGGACAGGGTCTTGTTCGGCACGGACTATCCGCTGTGGGATCCCGTGAAGGAAGTGGAGCTTTTCTTCCGGATGAAACTGACGGACAGCGAATTTGAAAAAATCTGCTTTGCCAACGCGGCAAGGCTTTACGGGATCGGATCCGTCTGATCCGCTCCCCGGAGGACATATGAACGAAAACAGCAATCTAAGTTTACAGATCTCCCGAAGGATCCGCGACATGCGCGAGATCATGGGGCTGACGCCCGAGGAGATGGCGAACAGGACGGAGACGACCCTTGAGGAATACGTCCGCAACGAAAGCGGGACCGTCGATCTTCCGTTCTCCTTCATCCATAAGTGCGCCCTGACGTTCGGCATCGACATAGCGGATCTTCTCGAAGGGTACAGCCCGCGTCTGTCCAGCTACCAGGTGACGCGGAGCGGCAACGGCAAGGTGACGGTCGACGAGGACGGGATCCTGATCAAGAACCTGGCCTCCAAGTTCATGGACAAGATCGCCGAGCCGTACTTCGTGACGTACGAATACTCCGAGGCGCTGCAGAACCAGCCGATCCAGACAAACACCCACTCCGGGCAAGAGTTCGACTACGTGCTCAGCGGCTCGCTGAAAGTCCGCGTGGGCGACCACGTCGAAACGCTCGGGCCCGGCGACTCCATTTTGTACAACTCCTCCATGCCGCACGGCATGATCGCCGTCAACGGCGCGCCCTGCTCGTTCGTGGCCATCGTGCTGCCGGGCGAGAACACCGAGGAGAACAAGGTGGGACAGACGATCGTGCACGCCAGGTCAAGCGACAGGCTGCTATGCGAGAAGTTCGTCCAGACGGAGGAGGACGAGAACGGCTCGCTGAAGTCCGTCTCGTTCAAAAACACGGACACGTTCAACTTCGCGTTCGACTGCGTGGACGAGATCGCCCGGAATTTCCCGGACAAGCTGGCCATGCTGCATATCTCCAAGGACAAGAAGGAGCGCAGGTTCACGTTTGCGGACATCAAGCGCGCATCCAACCAGACAGCCAACTACTTCAAGTCTTTAGGGATCCGCAAGGGCGACCGCGTCATGCTGATCTTAAAACGCCACTACCAGTTCTGGTTTTCCATGCTGGCGCTCGAAAAACTGGGGGCCATTGCCATCCCTGCGACCTACCAGCTGGTGACGCACGACCTGGAATACAGGTTCCAGAAGGCCGGCGTGAGCGCCATCGTCTGTACGGCGGACGGTGAAGTTTCCCGTCACGTGGACGAGGCGGCGAAGACCTGTCCCGAAATGAAACTGAAGATCATGGTCGGCGGCTGCCGCGAAGGCTGGCACGACTTCGACCAGGAATACGAGCTTTACACCGGCAAATTCCACCGCACCGAGGACACCTCCTGCGGCGAAGAATCCGCCGTGATGTTCTTCACGTCCGGCACGACGGGCTATCCCAAGATCGCCGACCATTCGCACCTGTACGCGCTGGGCCACTTTGTGACGGCGAAATACTGGCACTGTGTCGAGCGCGACGGACTGCATCTGACCATCTCCGACACCGGCTGGGGAAAAGCACTCTGGGGCAAGTTCTACGGCCAGTGGCTGTGCGAGGGAGCCGTATTCGTATATGACTTCGACAAGTTCGACGCGAACGATATCCTTCCGCTGTTCAAGCAGTACAACATCACCACGTTCTGCGCGCCCCCGACCATGCTGCGCATGATGGTGCGCGAGGATCTGTCCAGATTCGACCTGACGAGCATCAGGCACATGACGACAGCGGGCGAGGCGCTCAACCCGGAAGTGTTCAAGCTGTTCGAGAAGGCGACCGGGCACAAGATCATGGAAGGCTTCGGCCAGACCGAGACGACGCTTGTCATCGGGAACCTGGCCGGCAAGGAGCCGAAAGTGGGATCCATGGGCCTGCCGTCTCCGCAGTACGATCTGGATATCGTGGATGAGAACGGCAATTCCGTCGCCGTCGGCGAAACGGGCGAGATCGTCATCAGGACCGGCGACAAAAAACCGGTCGGCCTGTTCAAGGGGTACTACCGCGGGCAGGAGCAGACGGAAGAGGCATGGCATGACGGCATGTACCACACGGGCGACACCGCCTGGCGCGACGAGGATGGCTACTACTGGTACGTCGGCCGGATCGACGACGTCATCAAGTCCTCGGGCTACAGGATCGGTCCGTTCGAGATCGAGAATGTCATCATGGAACTGCCCTACGTGCTGGAGTGCGGCGTATCCGCAGAACCCGATCCCATCCGCGGGCAGGTCGTGAAGGCCTCCATCGTGCTGACGCGCGGCACGGAGCCCACGGAAGAGCTCAAGAAGGAGATTCAGAACTACGTCAAGAGCCACACGGCTCCGTACAAGTATCCGAGGATCGTCGTCTTCCGGGACGAGCTGCCCAAGACCATCAGCGGCAAGATACAGCGCAACAAGCTGTAAGGCACTGTTTTTTCCGGAAATACTTGACAATATATAAAAGATGTGTTAAAGTATTGAACTGTAATCCAAAAAGACGTTGACGAAGAGGATTGGATATCCGCGTGCACAGAGAATTGGCGGGTGGTGCGAGCCATGAGGCGTTTATCCGGGATCTGTAGCTTCCGAGTCGGAGAGAAGAACCCCCGAAAGGGTCAGTAGAACTCTCCCGTTCTGCCGCGTGAAGGCATAGAGCTTGCCGGAGCTCGAGAGAGGCCCGCCAGTCGGGCAATTTGAGTGGTACCGCGGGTAAACTTTTAACTGTTTGCTCGTCTCAAAGACACATCTTTGGGGCGGGCATTTTGTTTTGCCGCCTCCGCACAATCTGGAAAGGATCAAAAAGAGCATGAACACAACAACCGGTCTTGATCAGAAGATCAGGGAGATGGCGGACAGGATCAGGGAGCTGAGGCAGATCGAGAACCTGACTGTCGCCGACATGGCGCAGAAGACCGGCGTCACAGAAGAGGAATACATCGCCTGCGAGGAGGGAAGATCGGATCTGAACTTCGCCTTCATCTACAGGTGCTCGCTGGCGTTCAACGTCGACGTGACGGATATCATCGAAGGCAGCAGCCCGCGTCTTGCGTCCTATACGGTCACGAGATCCGGAAAGGGCCAGCGCATCGAGCAGGCCCACGGCATGGTATACTTCAACCTTGCCGCCGCGTTCCGCAACAGGATCGCCGAACCGCTGCTCGTCAACGCGACCTACAGCGAGGAGGCCCAGCGCCGCGAGATCGAACTGACGACCCACGAGGGGCAGGAGTGCGACATCGTCGTGAAGGGCGCTCTCAAGGTCCAGGTGGGTGAGCACAAGGTCGTCCTCCACGACGGGGACAGCATTTACTACGACAGCGGCACGCCGCACGGTATGATCGCAACGGAGGGAGCCGACTGCCTGTTCTACGCGATTGTCCTCAATCCGTCCGGCGCTCCCATTCCGGAACTGATGACGGTCCAGGCGCATCCTGATACGACGAAGCATCCGAACACGGATACCGGCACGCCCAGGGTATACGACCGGTGGGTCAACGCACAAACGGATGAGAACGGCCTTCTGCAGAAGATATCCTTCAACGATACGGACGAGTTCAACTTCGCGTTCGATATCGTGGACGAACTCGGCACGACGAAGCCGGACAAGCTGGCCATGCTGTGGCTCAGCAAAGACAAAGAGGAAAAACGATTTACGTTCAAGGACATGAAGAAGTATTCCGCCCAGTGCGCCAACTACTTCAAGTCCATGGGCATCCGCAAAGGGGACAGGGTGCTGCTTATCCTGAAGCGGCACTACCAGTTCTGGTTCGCAATGCTGGGGCTGAACAAGCTCGGCGCCATCGCCATCCCGGCGACGAACCAGCTGCTTGAGCATGATATCGAATACCGAATCAACAAGGCGGGCGTCGAGACCGTCATCTGCACGGCGGACGGCGATACGGCGCACCAGGTGGAACTGGCCGCGCCGCGCTGCCCGACACTCAAAAACAAGCTCATCGTCAACGGGACGAGGGAAGGCTGGCGGACGTTCGACGAGGAATACACGCTGTTCAGTTCCCATTTCGCCCGCACGGCGGATTCGCCCAAGGGATCGGATCTGATGATCATGTTCTTTACGTCCGGCACGACGGGCTATCCCAAGATCGCCGCGCACAACTACAAATACGCGTTCGGGCATTTTCTTACGGCAAAATACTGGCACTGCGTGGAGCCCGACGGGCTGCACCTGACCATCTCCGATACCGGCTGGGCGAAAGCCATGTGGGGCAAGCTCTACGGGCAGTGGATGGCCGAGGGCGCCACGTTCGTATACGATTTCGACCGCTTCCACGCGGACGACATCATGCCGCTGTTCAAGCAGTACAACATCACAACATTATGCGCGCCGCCGACCATGCTTCGCATGATGATCAAGGAGGATCTGTCCAAATACGACCTATCCTCCATCCATCAGATCACGACGGCTGGCGAGGCGCTGAACCCCGAAGTATACAAGCAGTTCAAGAATCTGACGGGACTGCGGATCATGGAAGGCTTCGGCCAGTCCGAGAGCACGCTCATGATCGGCAACCTGCGGGGCTGCAAGCACAAGGTAGGCTCCATGGGCAAGCCCGTCCCGCTGTATGACATCGATATCGTCGATCCGGACGGCAAGAGCGTCGGGACAGGCGAAGTGGGTGAGATCGTTGTCCGCACGGAGAACGGCGCGCCCTGCGGTCTTCTGGCCGAGTATTACTGCGAGGAGGACAAGCTCCGCGAGGTATGGCACGACGGCATGTACCACACGGGGGATACGGCCTGGCGCGACGAGGACGGATTCTTCTGGTACGTCGGCCGGGTGGACGATGTCATCAAGTCCTCCGGCTACCGGATAGGGCCTTTCGAGATCGAGAACGTCATCATGGAACTGCCTTACGTGCTGGAGTGCGGCGTGTCCGCAGCCCCCGATCCCATCCGCGGGCAGGTCGTAAAAGCCTCCATCGTGCTGACGAAAGGCAAGCAGCCGTCCGAGGAACTGAAAAAGGAGATCCAGGACTACGTCAAGTCCCACACGGCTCCCTACAAGTATCCCCGGATCGTTGTCTTCTGCGAGTCGCTGCCCAAGACCGTCAGCGGCAAGATCATGCGGAATAAACTATGAGCATGTTCAATGGACCCTACAGGCGCGTGACGCTGTTCGCAGGGCACTACGGCAGCGGCAAGACGAGCATCGCGGTGAATTTCGCGCTGGCGCTCAGGCGCGCGGGATTCAAGACGGCCATCGCCGACCTCGACATCGTCAACCCCTACTTCAGGACGAAGGACAGCAGAATGATGCTGGAACAGAACGGCATCACGCTCATCTCGTCCGAGTACGCGAACTCCAACGTCGACCTGCCCGCCCTTCCGGCACAAACGTACAGGCTGGTGGAGCAGCGGGACTTTCACGCCGTCTTCGACGTGGGCGGGGACGACAGGGGCGCGCTGGCGCTCGGCAGGTACACGCCCTTCATCCTGGAGGAGAACGATTTCGACATGATCTTCGTGACGAACTTCTACAGGCCGCTGACAAGGACGCCCCGGGGGGCGCTGGAGGTCATGCGGGAGATAGAGGCGGCGGGCGGCATCCCGTTCACGGCGCTGGCGAACAATTCCAACCTGGCGCATCTCACGACCTGCGCGGACATCGAGGCGACGCAGCCGCTGATGGAGCAGCTGTCCGACATGACGGGTCTGCCGGTCCGGTTCACGGCGGCGGACGCGAAGATCGCGCAAGGGCTTTTGCTTGAGAGCGTATTCCCGATTCAACTGGAAAAAAGATATTACGACATACAGGAGGAAATCTGAAATGGCAAAGGTTACATTCAAGACGGACCTGTGCAAAGGGTGCGGGCTGTGCGTCAGCGCGTGTCCCAAGCAGATCCTGACCATCGCCAAGGACAAGATCAACAAGAAGGGCCATTCCCCGGCTGAAATGACAGACCAGTCCAAGTGCATCGGCTGCGCGTTCTGCGCCACGATGTGTCCGGACTGCGTCATCACGGTGGAAAAGTAAGAGAGGTGGACAGAAATGGCAGATAAAGTATTGATGAAAGGCAACGAAGCCATCGCCGAGGCCGCCATCCAGGCGGGCTGCAGGCACTATTTCGGCTATCCGATCACGCCGCAGACGGAGATCGCGGCCTATATGGCGAAGAGGATGCCCAAGATCGGCGGTACCTTTTTGCAGGCCGAGAGCGAGATAGCCGCGATCAACATGGTCTACGGGACTTCTTCAGCCGGCTACCGCGTCATGACTTCTTCCTCCTCCCCCGGAATCTCCTTAAAGGGCGAGGGCATTTCCTACATCGCAGGCGCCGACCTGCCGGCGTTCATCGTCAACGTGCAGCGCGGCGGCCCCGGACTCGGCGGCATCCAACCGTCCCAGTCCGATTACTTCCAGACGACGAGAGGCGGCGGACACGGGGACTACCACGTGATCGCGCTCGCGCCCGCTTCCGTCCAGGAAATGGCGGATCTGACCTTCCGCGGATTCGATCTGGCGGACGAATACAGGATGCCCGTCATGATCCTCGCGGACGGCACGATGGGCCAGATGATGGAACCCGTAACCCTGGGCTCCTACGAGCCGAAGCAGTTCGACAAGAGCTGGGCGGTGACGGGAACGAAAAAGGCCAGGAAGCACAACATCGTCAACTCTCTGTACCTGGATCCCGAGGAACTGGAAAAAACGAATTTCGACAGGTTCGAAAAATACAAGCAGATCGAAGAGAAGGAAGTCCTGTACGAATCTTACAGGATGGAGGACGCGGACATCTGCATCGCCGCGTTCGGCATCGCGGCAAGAGTGTCCAAGAACGCCATTGCCGCTGCGCGCGCCGAGGGCATCAAGGTCGGCATGATCCGGCCCATCACCCTGTGGCCGTTCCCGAAGAAGGTGTTCGAGGAGTCCGCAAAGACGTGCAAGGCGTACATCTCCGTAGAACTGTCCATGGGACAGATGATCGAGGACGTCGAACTCGCGATCCGCTGCGCGCGCCCCGTTCATCTGTGCAACAGGACCGGCGGCATGATCCCGTCCCCGGACCAGGTGCTGGCAAAGATCAAAGAAGTAGCAGGAGGTTTGAACTGATATGGCTGTTGTGTTTGACAAACCCAAATCACTGACTGACGTGCCGCTGCACTACTGCCCGGGCTGCACGCACGGCATCATCCACCGGCTGGTCGCCGAAGCGATCGACGCGCTGGATATCGAAGGCATTGCCGTCGGGGTGGCCCCCGTCGGATGCGCCGTGATGGCATACAACTATTTCGCCTGCGACATGGTCGAGGCGGCGCACGGCCGCGCGCCGGCCGTCGCGACAGGTCTCAAGCGGGCCTTGCCGGACAACGTGATCTT
>JAFSSK010000024.1 GCA_017451045.1 Clostridia bacterium | reverse complement strand
GGACAGTTTACCATCATCTAAAAGCCCTTAGTGAAGAAGAAAAAAATACGGATTACTTGAAAAAAGCAGCACAGATAATCGAAATCCTATTTGATGGAGAAGAAAGAAATGATTTTGTTAAGAATATATGCCACAAATTAGAAAAGTGTGATTAACCCATTGAAAAGCAATCAAAATAGTTCAAAAGGGGCTGCTTAAACCTTAGCAGTCCCTTATTTTGTATGTTCAGTTTTTTCCTTTGGGACGATCATAGATTAATCCGGATATCGACGTAATGAACGACGCCTTCCCCGGCAAACCGCAGGCAGACCGGGCCGTCGGTCTCAAGGCCGTCCGCAACATAAGACAGCGGCCTGTTATAAGACAGGCGGATCTTTTCCGCAAGATTGCTTTCGCAGCAGCCGTAGATCGGGCCTTCCGGCACAGGTCTCAAGCCCGCCAATGACCCGATGTCCAGGGTCGGTTCGTCTTCCCCTTCATAGTCTATGAAGACGCGGACCTTGTCCGTCTTCCGGACGCCGCCGATCATAAGCTTCATGTCCTGCTTCCCTGAAAGATCCATCGGCAAAGGCCTGTACGGATCCTTCACAAGGCCGGACGGGATATCCTGATAGGTCACGATGAAGCGCCGTTTTTCGGATTCCGCTTTTTCCAGGTCCAGCGTCCACATGCTTTCGCTCCGCTCGTCCTCGTAGCAGAGGTTGGCCATGAGCAGGCCGTCCGCTCCCTGCCGCAGCCATGCCGCGGCATAGGCTCTCACCTGCTCGGGCGACACGCAGGAATAATCCTTCCCGTCCTCGCCCCCTCGCAGCGACAGCGTTTCGACGCCCGGCACAAGCAAAATATCGGGACCAACGACCTTGCGCCAGTCCGCGACGGGCAGCGCGCTGTTCGTGCATTCCCACCTTGCGCACGGGTCTACTGCATCGATCAGCCCTTCCCTCACCATCGTGGCGACGTCAAAGCCGTATGCCATCGATTCCTCCGGCGAATGCGGCAGGCGCAGCAAAAGTTTCACGGGATGTCCCCAGCGCTCGCCGGCCTTCAGCATGATTGTATGGATCCGGCGGATGAACTCCGTCATGATCTTGTGGCAGTCCGGATCGTTTTTGTAGTCGAAGCAGAAAGCTTCCCGCAGGAAGTCCAAAGACAGTCCGTAAATGTCGTATTTCATGACCGCCTCGCCGATGAGTCCTTCCACCGCGTCCCTGATCTTCTGCCAGGAGTAGTCGAAGCAGCGGCCGAAATAGCCGTACTGCTCCCCGATCACGTGTCCGGTCTCGAGCGCCTCGTAGAACAGCTCGTCCTTGGTCTGGTTGATGTCTTCGTCGTACAGATGATGCGCGTCGTTCATACGCAGCGTCAGCCAAGGGTTGATGCCGTTTTCGCGCATGACGTCCAGGTAGATGTTGATCGGATCGAGGCCATATTCCCTGTATGCTTTGTAAAGGCCTTCGTACAAAGACGGATCCGCTGCGCACAGGCGCTGCTTGTCCGGGTATTTTTCAGGATCGCTGCCCCATACGTACTTGTCTCCCCGCCAGGTGATGAAGCTGTTGGGGATGACGCAACTCTTCTCGAGGATGCACAGAAGGACGTCGGTCAGCCGGCTGCCCTCTTTCGCCCATACGGAAAACATATCCCTGAGGCTTTTTTCGGCTTCTTCCCTTGACGCGGGCGAGATGCGCCATGCCCAGTTCGGATCGCGGTCGATGATCAGTCTGAAGGCCATAATCGTTTTCTCCGTTTCTTTTTTTCAGAGCGGCATTTCCGTCGGCTGGTTCTTGCGTAGCATCACGGACTTCCCGTTGATCTTGAGGACGCCGCCGTCGCGGTCCGTCTCCACGGACAGATAGCCGCATCCGTACCGGATCGTTACGATCCCGCCCTGGATCGGGACGGTCCCGTTCAGTTCCTTGAATCCCTCAAGGCGCGGCTCCACCTCGAACGTCCCGTAGCCGGGAGAGGTCGGGCGGACGCCCAGAACGTACTTACCCAGCAGGTAGACGGGGCTTGCTCCCCATGCGTGGCACAGGCTCTTGTCGTAGCTGCGGCCGTACATCGCCAGCTGCTCCGCCGCCGGAACGCCGGGCTTGTACTCCTCCCAGATGGACGTGGCGCCTTCTGCCAGCATCCCGCCCCAGTAGGAGCGGATGTTGTCCATGACATACTTCAGATCCCCAATCTGGGCCATGGCTTCCAGCTCGAAGAATTTGAAATACGGTGTCGTGATGGGAGTCACGGCACTGTTGGTGATCACGTGGTCGATGATGCATCTGCGCTCGTTCTTGTTTGCAAAGCCGAACAGCAGCGCAAAGATGTTGGCGTGACGCGTGATGTGGTTCTTACCGGACGCGTAGCTGTCTATGAACGCGCAGTAGTCGCTGCGCCAGTAGTATTTGCGGATCTTGGACGCCAGCTGGGACGCCTCATTCGCGTAGGAGACGCCTTTGTCCCCGCATACCTTCGCCATGAAGTCCATCCTGTCGAGCACGCGCCAGAAAAGGATCTGCTCGGCGCAGACGGCGCCTGTCTTGTCCATGTCGGACCAGTCGATGAATGTCCAGTCTCCCGGGATCCCCTCGATGAATCCTTCCCCGTTCTTCCGCGTCTTGATGAAGTCCACTTCCGTTTTGGCGGACTGCCAGACGGACTTCAGCCATTCAGCGTCGCCCGTCATCATGTAGTGATCGTATACCATGAGGATCCAGTACATCGAATAGTCCACGATGGTATTCATGAACTGCTTCACGGGATCGCGGCCGCGCAAGGCGGTCATGGTCCTTCTGGCGATATCCTTGTCGAAATACAGGTACCGGTCCACAAGGCAGCTCTGGTACGCGTCTCCGGACCATACCCAGCGGTCCCTTTTGAGCCCGTCCAGGTAAAACTCGCGGCTGTTGAGCTCCAGCGTATAGGCCGAGGTCTCCCAGATCTTGTTGAGCAGCCTGTCGGACGATTTGAAGGAGCCCAGGCGCTTGTGCGGCAGGTATTCGTAGTATGCCTCGAATATGACATCCGTGCTCTTGAGCCCCGGGAAGAAAAGATACCGGAACGCCTGCGCCGGGAACTCGCTGTTCTTCTCAGCCGTCTCGAACAAAGGACAATTCTCCGTGTCCTTGGCCTCCTCAAGGCTTTCCCCGTAGTTGAACCTGGCGCCGGCGCGCGGCGCTTTGGAGAAGATCAGTTTTGCGAACGTCTCGCGGCCGAAGTCGTACAGGACCCCTGTCTTGTCCTCCTTCACCTCGGCGGGCTTGAGCAGCTTGTAGGAGAATTTGAATACTTCCGGATCGTCCTCGATCTTTTCGTACATGCCGTTGGACGCGGCTCCCACGAATTTTCCGCTGTTGGGCCTTACCTGCCAGCCCTCGTCCGTCCCGAGCTTCGCGCTCTGCAGATAGAATGCGCAAAGGCCTCCCTGCTTGTTCAGCGTCGCCTCGACAAGGACGTGCCCTGCGGGCACCTTGTACTCCTCGCCGATTTTGAGCCAGTGCCGGCCGCTGCCGTCTACCACGACGACACGGCCCGGCGCCGTGGCGGCCGTCCTGATCTTCTCGTCCGAGGCAAGATCCGCCTCTTTTCTGAAGGTGACGGCGAAGGAACAGGAATAAAGATCCCATTCGCAGGGCCAGAAAACGCCTTTTTCCTTGCGGCGCATATGCACTTTCTGATCGTGGTAAAGTTCAAAATCTCCCGGATACCAAATCCATTTACTCATTGTTTTTCTCCTGATCTGTGTCTTTGTCCCTGCCGTCTTCCCGGATCGGTCTGAATCCGCCAGGCGGAGGCGGGACTGGGCGGGGTCTGCCGCCCGGTATGTCTTTTATTCGGATGTCCCCGAAGCTGCCGGCGCGCATCTGCGATCCGGGCCACGCGGGGCCGTCCGTCCCGGGGTCTTCCCCCGTATTGATCTCATCCTGCGCGCTGATGTAGCGCTTGGCCTGGGTCGAGAACAGCGTATAGTAGTCCCCCTTGTTCGCCATGAGCTCCTTGTGGTTGCCCATTTCCACCAGTTTCCCCTCTTTGAGCACGATGATCACGTCCGCGATGGTCGCGCTGGAAAGCCTGTGGGAGACGAAGATCGTCGTCTTGTCGCGGCGGAGGCTGTCGAACTGGGAAAAGACCTCCTGCTCCGCGATCGCGTCCAGCGAAGCCGTCGGCTCGTCCAAAATCAGGATGTCCGAATCGGAGTAGAAGGCACGCGCCGTGGACAGCTTCTGCCACTGGCCGATGGACAGCTCGATCCCCTCCCTGTCGAAATACCGCATCAGCTGCGTGTCGTACCTGTGCGGCAGCCGTTCGATGAATCCGTCCGCGCCGGACTGTTCGGCGGCCGTTTCCACGTTCTTGGGCTCGACCGGCTTTTTCACCTGGCCGAAAGATATGTTTTCAGAAACGCTGACGGCGTATTTCCCGAAATCCTGGAAGATGATGCCGTATATGGCGTACAGGGCGTTCAGGTCGTATTCGCGGATATCGTGCCCGTCCAGCAGGATCTGCCCTTCCGTCGGGTCGTACAGGCGGGTGATCAGCTTGATCAGCGTCGTTTTCCCGGCGCCGTTCAGTCCCACAAGGACCGCCGTGTCCCCCGCTTTCAGGGTGAAGCTCACGTCGTCGATGACCTTGCGCTCCGTCCCCGGATACGAGAAGCTCACATGGCGCAGCTCGATCGTGTGCGCGACGCCCCGCTGCGGGACGAGCGGCTCGGGCAGGATCGGCTTCACCGTCTTCTCCTCGTTCATGAACAGGATCATGTTGTCTATGAACAAAGACCCTTCATAGATGCCGGCCGTGAGGCCGATGAGCGCGGAGACGGACGCAGAGATGGAGTTGAGCGCGCCCGTATAGATGGTATAGCTGTCGATCTGGGTCACGTTGGTCGCGACGAGCCAGAACAGCCAGCCGTTGAGCACGGCCATGCCGAGCGCCAGCAGAACGTTGGAAACGCCCTCCTTGACGACGAGGTTCCGCACGCCGCGGAAGTATTTGGTGAAGACGGTCTTGTACCGCCCCACGAAAACGTCCGCGAGATCGAACAGGCGTATCTCCTTGACCATGTCCTTGTTGACGAGCAGGTCGCTGTAGTAGTTCATCTGCCGCCTGTCAAGGCTGCGCCGGCGCAGGTACAGAAAGTTTTTGCGTCTGAAATAGAACGACACCGCCGCGGAGACGATGCAAAGCACCACGAAGGCCGCGAACAGGAAGTAGGATTCTGTCGGCAGCTGGACGAGCAGTCCTGACAGCACGACAAGGTAGCTGACGAGCGAGATGATCTTGCTGATCAGCTCGAACGTCGCGTTCATGATGTTGATGGGGCGGATGCCCGCCTCCCTGTTCGCGTTCTCCAGCCGCTCGTAGAAATCGGGCATGTCGAAGGAGGCCATGTCCACGTCCTTGGCCTTGTTCATGATCTTGATCTTGACGTGGTTGGTGACCCGCTCGCCGGCGATCTTCATGATGCTGCTGTTCAGGCTCGAGAAGAGCGAGTTGAGGAAGATGTAGCCGAACTGCCAGATCAAAGGCTCGATCAGGTTGACCTGCTGTGTAAAGGACAAAACGACCTTTGCCAGAAGGTTGGCCGTGATGAGCGTCCCCACGAGCGGCATGACGCCGTTGAACACCGTCATGAACAGCATCCAGAAAAGCAAAGAGGGCTTCGCTTCCCAGACGAGTTTAAAAATGTAGCCGATCCTTGAGAACAGTCCGCCGACCGTCTCCTTGATGAAACGCGGCAGGTCTTTTAGGTTCTTCGGTTTTTTCGCGCGCAGCTTGTTCTGCATATCCTCGTTCGGGGGCGGTCCGAAGCCAGGTACCATAGCAGTCTCCTCCTTGTCTTGTCATTCCCGGCTCCGGCGGTTGTCCGCCAAAGCGCGAAAAAGAACAGTTTTGCTCGTGTTTTTAGCCTTTTTTGTATTTTTACGCAAGCCCGGGCGGGCACGGCGTCCCGCGCTTCTCCTGGTCGAACCAGTACAGTTCTTCCGTGGCCAGCGCCATTTTCGTCACTGAGAAATCCCCTTCGGGGTAGATGTACCAGGTGTCCTCGAGCGTGTTCAGGTCCACGCAGTCCCCGAACTTGCCCAAATACTCGTATTCGATGTGGCAGGAATAGAGCGAGGGGACGGGCTTGTCCATTTCATACGTCTGTCCGTCTTCTCCCGTGACCCTGACGGCAAAGCCGTTTTCGTCATGGACCATCGTTCCCTTTCCGAGCCTTATGAAGCCGTCCGCGTTGGGAAGCGAGTCAACCGTGACGGTGAGTTCCCCGCTGGTATAGGTCCCGCTGCGGACCTCTTCCCGGACGTTTTTCCGCTCCCACTCGTACCAGTCCGGGATGTGGGAGAATTCCGTATGCCCGTCATGGGCCGTGAGTGTCCCGTCCTCGTTCATCGTCCACCGTTTGCCGCATTCCGAACAGTAGATCTCTGTTCCTTCCGTCTTCATGCGGTATTCTTTTCTGCAGGCCGGGCACTGGT
>JAFSSK010000023.1 GCA_017451045.1 Clostridia bacterium | reverse complement strand
CATTGCTTCCTCCAGGATTGCTTACTCAAAAACCTCCAAAGTCTCCAGAGTCTCCAAAGTCTCCATTTCTCGAGGTCCTTGGTACTCTATTATCTCATATCCCGGATGATTATTAAACGCACCTGTGGTTTACCGTTTACTTTTGAAACGGCCTGCGGCCCTTTTAAAGAGCCGAAAAGACTGAAAAAGGGGAAAAACGGGCAAAAATTCAAGACTTGAACTTTTCAAATATTGAAATTCATGATATAATAATCAAGTGATATTTTATTATAAGTAGTTTGGCTGAGAAAACAGGCTCAGCCGGCTTGAAGGAGAAACATTGATTAGGAACGATTTGCGGAATATCGCCATCATCGCACACGTCGACCACGGAAAAACGACGCTGGTCGACCAGCTGCTGCGCCAGGGCGGCATTTTTCGGGAGAACCAGGAAACAGTCGACTGTGTCATGGACTCGGGCGAGATCGAGCGGGAACGCGGCATCACGATCCTGGCCAAGAACACGGCCGTCCATTACAAAGACGTAAAGATCAATATCATAGACACCCCCGGGCATGCCGATTTCGGCGGCGAGGTCGAGCGGATCCTGAAAATGGTCAACGGGGTCATCCTGCTGGTGGACGCAGCGGAAGGCCCGATGCCCCAGACGAGGTTCGTCCTGGAGCGCGCGCTGGCGCTGAACCACCGCGTGATCGTATGTATCAACAAGATCGACAGACCGGATTCCAGACTGGGTCAGGTGGAGGACGAGATCCTCGAGCTTTTGATGGACCTCGGCGCCAACGACGAACAGCTGGACAGCCCGATGCTGTACTGCTCGGGACGGGCCGGGACCTGCTCCGAGAAACCGGACGAGCCGGGCACGGATCTCGTTCCGCTGTTCGAAAAGATCCTCAGTTACATCCCGGCGCCGGAAGGCGACGAGACGGGCGAACTGCAGATGCTGGTATCCTCCATCGACTACAACGATTATGTCGGACGGATCGGGATCGGCAGGATCGACAGAGGTTCTTTGCACGTCAACCAGGAAGTCTCCATCGTGAACTTCCACTCTCCCGATCAGATGAACAAGACGAAAATCGTCGCACTGTTCCAGATCGACGGCCTGGTCCGCAAGCCTGTTGACAGCGCGATGGTCGGCGACATCGTCTGCTTCTCCGGCGCGGGAGACATCACGATCGGCGACACCATATGCTCCGCGTCCTGTCCTGAACCGCTCGAGTTCGTGAAGGTGTCCGAACCCACCGTGGAGATGACAGTTCTCGTGAACGATTCGCCGCTGGCAGGGCAGGAAGGCAAGTTCGTGACCAGCCGCCAGCTCCGCGCAAGGCTTTACAAAGAACTGCTGAAAGACGTTTCGCTGCGCGTCAGCGACGGCGCCACCACAGACGAGTTCCGCGTGGCCGGCAGGGGAGAGATGCATCTTTCCATCCTGCTCGAGGCAATGAGGCGGGAAGGTTTTGAAATGGCCTGCTCCAACCCCCGCGTGCTCTACAAGGAGATCGACGGGGTGAAATGCGAACCCGTGGAAAGAGCGATCTTCGATGTCCCGCAGGAATATGTGGGCGTCGTCGTGGAGCGGCTCGGGCAGCGCAAAGGCGAAATGCTCGCAATGACGCCGATCGGGTCCAGGACAAGGATCGAATACAGGATCCCGTCCCGCGGTCTGTTCGGGTACAGATCGGAATTCCTGACGTCCACGCACGGCGAGGGCATCATGAGCGCCGTGTTCGACGGATACGAACCGTACGGCGGAGAGATCCAGCGCCGCTTCACAGGCTCGCTGATCGCATCGGAGGCCGGCGAGACGACAAGATACGGTCTGTTCAACACCCAGGAGAGAGGACAGATGTTCATCGGTCCCCAGACGAAAGTCTACGAGGGGATGATCGTCGGGATGAACCCGAAATACGACGACATCGCCGTGAACCCGTGCAAGGAAAAGCACCTGACGGCGATCCGTTCGTCCGGAGCCGACGAGAAGCTGCTCCTCGTCCCACCGAAGATCTTCACGCTTGAAGAGGCGATAGACTATATCACGGACGACGAGCTGATCGAGATCACGCCGAAGAACATCAGGCTCCGCAAGAAGATCCTGAATACGGAACTCAGGATGCGGGAACTCATGCGCATCCGCCGCGGCGAAAAATAACAGGATATTTGCGCGGACAGAACGTAATGTCTGCGCGATGAGATAAAAGAAAAGAAAATTTAAATAATCTTTCGAGGAGGAAAAATTCATGGCAATCCAAAGAGCAAAAATGTCCATGGACGGCAACCAGGCCGCCGCGCACGTAAGCTACGCGTTCACCGAAGTTGCCGGTATCTATCCGATCACGCCTTCCAGCCCGATGGCGGACTATGTCGACCAGTGGGCTGCCCAGGGACTGAAGAACATCTTCGGTTCCACGGTCAAGGTGATGGAAATGGAATCTGAAGCAGGTGCGGCTGGAACCGTTCACGGTTCGCTCGCAGCCGGCGCGCTGACGACGACCTATACGGCGTCTCAGGGACTTCTTCTGATGATTCCGAACATGTATAAGATCGCCGGCGAGCTTCTTCCCGGCGTGTTCCATGTGTCCGCGCGCTGCGTGGCAACGCAGGCGCTGAACATTTTCGGAGACCATTCCGACGTTTATGCCTGCCGCCAGACCGGTTTTGCGATGCTGGCAGAGACCAACCCGCAGGAAGTCATGGACCTCGGCGCGGTCGCCCATCTGGCCGCTATCAAAGGCCGCGTGCCGTTCATCAATTTCTTTGACGGGTTCCGTACCTCTCACGAGATCCAGAAGATCTCCGTCTGGGATTACAAGGACCTTGCAAAGATGGTGGACATGGATGCTGTCCGCGCGTTCCGCGAACATGCGCTGAGCCCGGAACATCCCGCTCTCCGCGGTTCCGCAGAAAACGGCGACATCTTCTTCCAGCACAGAGAAGCCTGCAACAAGTACTACTATGCGCTTCCCGCCATCGTCGAGAAATACATGAAGATGGTCAACAAGAAACTGGGAACGGATTACAAACTGTTCAACTACTACGGCGCTCCGGACGCCAAGAGAGTCATCGTGGCGATGGGTTCCGTATGCGACGTCTGCGAAGAAGTGATCGATTACCTCAATGCCCACGGCGAAAAGGTCGGTCTTGTCAAAGTCCGTCTGTACAGACCGTTCGTGGCGAAGAAACTGATCGAAGCGCTCCCCGCGTCAGTCAAGAAGATCGCCGTCCTGGACCGTACGAAAGAGCCCGGCTCGCTCGGCGAACCGCTCTATCTCGACGTTGTGACGGCTCTTGCGACCAGCGGCATCTCCGCAAAGGTCGTGGGCGGCAGATACGGCCTCGGTTCCAAAGACACGACGCCCGCATCCATCTTCGCGGTCTACGAGAATCTGGCCCTGAGGAATCCCAAGAACAACTTCACGATCGGTATCGTGGATGACGTTACGAACGGATCTCTGGAAGAGAAGCAGGTTCCCGACACGGCTCCCGAAGGCACGATCGCGTGCAAGTTCTGGGGACTTGGCGGCGACGGAACGGTCGGCGCGAACAAGAACTCCATCAAGATCATCGGCGACCATACGGACAAATACATCCAGGCTTATTTCCAGTACGACTCCAAGAAGACGGGCGGCATCACCATTTCCCACCTGCGTTTCGGAGACAAGCCGATCAAATCCCCGTATTACATCAACAAGGCCAATTTCGTGGCATGCCACAATCACGCATACCTGACGAAGTACGATATGGTCAGCGACATCAAGCCGGGCGGCACGTTCCTCCTGGACTGCGGCTGGAAAGCCGAAGAGCTGGAAGCCAATCTGCCGGCGAAAGTGAAGCAGTATCTGGCCTGCAACGACATCAACTTCTACATCATCGACGCGACGACGATCGCCGCCAAGAAGATCGGTAACGTAAAAGTCAAGAACACGGTCCTCCAGTCTGCCTTCTTCGCACTTGCGAACATCCTGCCGAAGGACGAAGCCATCACCTATATGAAGAAGATGGCGTACAAGTCCTACATCAAGAAGGGCCAGGCTATGGTCGACCTCAACTATGCCGCCATCGACGCCGGCGCAGACGCTTTCGTGAAAGTGGACATCCCGGCATCCTGGAAGACATGCCCCGCGGACGCTCCCAAGGCACCGGCTGAAAGCAAACGCGCAGATCTTGCCGCGTTCGTGAACGATATCGTCGAACCCGTCGACGCGATGAAGGGCGACAGCCTGCCCGTGTCCGCGTTCGAGAAATATGTGGACGGACAGTTCCCGCAGGGCGCCGCAGCATTTGAGAAACGCGGCGTTGCCGTCAGCGTTCCGCTGTGGCATGCGGAGAAGTGCATCCAGTGCAACAACTGCGCGTTCGTCTGCCCGCACGCCGCCATCCGTCCGTTCGCAATGACGGAAGAGGAAGCAGCCGCAGCACCCGCAGGCACTGCATTCACCGAAAAACCCGTTATCAAGACCAATTACAAATTCACGATGGCCGTTTCCGCACTGGACTGCATGGGCTGTACGCTCTGCGTGAAGGCATGCCCGGTTTCCAACAAGGCACTGGCAGACGCTGCGAAGACAGTCGCTGCAGAGCATCCGGATTACGATGCGAAAGCAGCCGCCAAGGAAGCCGCCAAACTGGCAGCGCCGAACCTGGCGATCGAGATGGTCCCGCAGGAAAAGGGACTGGCTCAGCAGGCAGCGTTCGACTACGCCGTTGCCAACGTCGCGGAAAAACCGGAACTGATCAACACGACCGTCAAGGGCTCGCAGTTCAAACAGCCGCTGCTTGAATTCTCCGGATCCTGCGCAGGCTGCGCCGAGACTTCTTACGCGAGAATCGTCACGCAGCTGTTCGGCGAGAGGATGTTCATCTCCAACGCAACAGGCTGCTCGTCCATCTGGGGCGGTTCCGCTCCCGCTACGCCGTACACGGTGAACCGCGAGACGGGCAAGGGTCCGGCATGGGCAAACTCCCTGTTTGAAGACAACGCAGAGCACGGCCTCGGCATCGCGCTCGGACAGAAGGTCATCCGCAACCGCATGATCGAGAAGACGAAAGAGCTGATCGCCGCGGAAGCGACAGGCGATGCGCTGCGCGCAGCCGCTCAGAACTACCTGGATACAGCCAACGACGGCAAGGCAAACGCCGCCGCGACAGACGCTTATGTCGCCGCTCTGCAGAACGCTGCGGCAGACGGATGCAAGCTGTGCGCTGAGATCCTGGAAAACAAAGACTACCTGTCCAAGAAATCCGTCTGGATCTTCGGCGGAGACGGATGGGCATACGATATCGGCTTCGGCGGTCTCGACCATGTGCTGGCGACCGGCGAGAACGTGAACGTGTTCGTCTTTGACACGGAGGTGTACTCCAATACAGGCGGACAGGCGTCCAAAGCCTCCAACATCGGTCAGGTCGCGCAGTTCGCTGCAGCCGGCAAGGCCATCAACAAGAAGAACCTGGCGGAAATCGCCATGTCCTACGGCTATGTGTACGTCGCACAGGTCGCCATGGGCGCTGACTCCAACCAGCTGCTCAAAGCCCTGACGGAAGCGGAAGCTTACGACGGACCGTCGCTGATCATCGGCTACGCGCCCTGCGAAATGCACGGCGTCAAGGGCGGCATGCAGAACTGCCAGCTCGAAATGAAGAAAGCCGTTGAAGCGGGATACTGGCAGATGTTCCGGTACAACCCGACACTGGCGGAGAACAAACTGACGATCGATTCCAAGGAACCGACGGCAGACTACAAGACATTCATCAAGTCCGAGAACCGGTACGCGCGTCTTGAACAGGCGTTCCCGGAAAGGGCTGCAGAACTGTTCGACAAGGCTGACGAGGCGGCAAAAGCCAAATACGCAAGACTTGTCAAGATGAAAGAACTGTACCAGTAAGCAAATCGTGCCGATCCCAGGCCCCGGTCGCTCCGTCGGGCCCGAGTGAGGCGGATGCGGGGCAGGCGGATTTCCGTCTGCCCCGTTTTTCAAAAGAAGATGCCGGAGGGAAAAATGCTTCAAGAGTCACAGATACTGAAAAGCCATATAGCACTCAGGGGCGGACAGCATATCCGCATCCTGCATGTCTCGGACGCCCATCTGACCGGTGCGGACGACAGGGACTGCGAAAGGAAGAAAGAACTGGCGAAGAACCGCAGGGATTCGTTCTCCCGCAGGCTTGGAACGGAATATGAGCAGACCTATTTCGATCTTCTGGACTGGGGCAGGGAAAACTGCGACGTGACGGTGGAAACAGGGGACGTGATCGACTTTACCTCCGAGGTGCTGTTCGAAAAACTCCGTGAAGCGCTGGCCGTCCACGGCGGGCCCAATATCGTGTATACGCCGGGCAGCCATGAGTTCAGTCAGTATGTGGGCGAGGCCAAAGAGGACCTTGCTTATAAGATGCAGAACTACACGAACGTGCAGAACTGCGCGCCGAACTGCCTGGAATTTTCTGCGCGGGTGATCGGCGGATACGATTTCGTGACCGTCGACGACAGTTACTACGGTTTTTCGGAAAGACAGTACCTCCTCCTGCGGCGCGAGGCGGAGAGGGGGATCCCGATCATCCTCTGTATGCATACCCCGCTGTACCATCCGGATATTCTCAGACTGGAGCAGAACGGGAATCCGGCGGCACCCGGGTACATGATCGCGGCGCCGGAAGAAGTCACTTCCGCGTACGAGCCGAGAAGAAGGGAAGAGCAGGCCGCAGACGAGATGACGCTGAAGACGGCCGAGTTCATCAAAACGTGTCCTGCGATCGCGCTGATCCTCGCGGGCCACCTCCACGCGCCGTATGAGTGCAGATTCGAAGGGGGGCCTGTCCAGCTTGTGACAGATCTTGCCGGGCGGGGCGCGCGCGTCGTAACGCTGGGGCCCGCGTCATAAGCCTTTCACACCAAAAGTGACTGCAGAGGAGGAAAACGATGGAAAGGATCTCTTTGAAAGGGGACTGGTTGTTCGCCCCCGAATCGCACCCGGAAGACGCCAGGACGGTAACGGTACCGGGCAGCTGGAAAACGGAACCCGGGATGAAAAACTGCGAGGCGGGCACCTATTCGACGCATTTCACACTAGAAGAAGGCCGGACGGGCAAGCTGGTTTTCCTTCGGTTCGAATGCGTATACCGCACGGCAAAGATCAGTATAAACGGCACGAAAGTCGGATCGCACGAAGGATTCCAGGCTCCGTTCGAGATCGATATCTCAGGCGCAGTCCGAGCAGGGGACAACCTGCTCGAGGTCTTTGCGGACGGCAGGCGCCAGAAAGACGACTATCTGGGATTCAGCAGCATTTACGAACTGATCCCGTACGATTTTGACGGGATCTGCGGACCGGTGTCGCTGGAGCTGCGGGAGCAGCAGGAGCTGACGGGACTCTATACCCCCGTCGATCCGGACAGGAAAGAGGCTCTCTTCCTGTTCGACACCTTCAACGGATCCGCCGACAGCGCGGAAGGTACCCTGCTTCTTGAGATCAGGCGTGAAGAAGACCTCATCATAAAAGAAAAATTTCCCGTCCTGCTGACGGGCGGAGAAGGGGAGATCCGTTTTTCGCTCCCGCTGTCGCACTTCGACCTCTGGAGTCCCGAGCACCCGGTCCTTTACGACGTGGAGGCCAGGCTGGAGGTCGGCGGAAAGGCCGGAACATTCCGGTGCAGGACCGGATTCAAGCGGTTGGAAACGAGGGGCACGACCTTCTACCTGAACGGCTCGCCCTACTATCTTCTGGGATATGGGGACGACGCCGTGTTCGCACACGGGCTGCCGTTCGGGAAGGACAGCTCGTTCTTCGAACCGTTCATCCGCCGTGCCAAAGAGTACGGATTCAACTACGCGCGGCATCACAGTCATTTCCCGTCGGAGGCGTATCTTGAGGCGGCGGACCGCATGGGTTTGCTGATCCAGCCGGAGATGGCGCTGGCAAACGCGCCCCGCGAGCGGCTGGACGAACAGAACGCCAAAAGGTTTTTGGCGCAATGGCGCGAACTGATCCGCGCATACCGTCACCACCCGTGCATCGCCGTCTGGTGCGGCGGAAACGAAATGGAATGGGGATTCCCGTTCAACAAGGAGCTATATCGGGAGGCGAAACGGCTGGATCCTTACCGGCCGGCGGCTTCCACGGACGGCTGTTTCATGGCCTGCGACGTGGATGACAGTTTTGACTTCGCCAGTATCGTCCCGGCAGAATACACGGATTACCTTCCCGTGCGGGAACTGCAGGATATGTTCCTGCGCGATCGGTGTGGCAAACCGCAGGTGATCCACGAGATGGGAAACTTCGCCACCGTTTTCAATATAGACGACCTGCCCCGGCTGGAGAAAGCCGGATGCAGCGCCGCGCGCACGAAACAGGTCGCCGATACCGTGCGGGACAGAGGGTGCCGGGAACTGTACGACCGCGCCCGCGCAAACGCCCTTGAACTGCAGAAATACTGTCACAAGCTCAACATCGAAAAAGCCAGGCTTTCCCCCGAATTCTGCGGATACCACGTCTGGACGCTGACAGACTATTACGAGACGACGCAGGGGCTTCTGAACATATTCTATGAGGATAAGGCTTTCACCGCTGAAGAATTCTCCCGGATCAACCGGCAGTGCGTCCTTCTGTGGGACACGGAGCATGTCGTTTACAGGGCGGGACAGCCTTTCAGGGCAGAAATCAAGCTGTCCAGATACGGAAGCGACGAACCGTTCACCGGAACGGTGACGCTCACCCTGTCCGGAAAAGAAGGCGTGCTTGGCAGGGAAAAAGCATGTAGGGAATTCCGGGGACACGGCGTGCTGGACGCGATGAGCTGTGAATTCAACCTTCCGGACACCGCCCGGGAAGAGGGCTACACATTGCAAGCCTGCCTGGAATACGGGCGGGAAAAGATCAAAAACAGCTGGGAGCTGTTTGCTGTCCCCTCAGTCAGGCTCAGCACGGACAAAGAGATCTATATCCATTACCTCTCCCGCTACATTGTGGAGGGTGGCGGCGTACCCGTCCGGCACTATACGGTCCCGCAGCCGATCGGCGAGGGACAGCTGATCCTGACAGGACACCTGTATCCGGGAATGCTGCAGGCGGTTGAAAACGGAGCCTCGATGATGTTCCTGGCGGGAGAGGACACGTTCGAAAAGACAGTTACGCAAAACAGCTTCAAGTCACCCTGGTGGGATCCCGGAGAGATCTGGTATCTCAATCACACGAACAACAGGCAGATTTCCGGCGTGGTCGAGAAAGGCCCCGCGACTGACATGCTGCCGTACACCGGCGTCTGGAAAGCCGATCTGTTCGGCGCGGTGGAGCAGGCGTGCGCGATCGATATGGACGCGCTGGGGCTCGACGCGGAACCGCTGATCTACGGGATCGACACGCATTTTGACCGTCTGGCGTATCTGCTTCAGTTCGCGCTGGGACGGGGAAAGGTCCTTGTCTGCTCGCTGAACCATTCGCGGACGGCGATGAAAGACCCGGCGGTAGAATATGTGATAAAGGCCTTGATCAACTATGCCATGTCCGCCATGTTCGCCCCCAAGAAACGGCTGACGGCTCAGCAGTTCACATCTGCCCTGAAGGCATGACGAGGCGGTTTCACGATTTGACAAAAGAAGACAGAAAGTATATAATGCAGACACCGGTCCGTCTCCAGAAGGAGACGAAAGGCCCGCAAGGGAAGACCGGAACTGATGGAGCGATATAAGATGGAACAGTACAAGGTCACAGGAATGAGCTGCGCGGCCTGTTCGGCGCGGGTGGAAAAAGCGGTTTCTGATCTCCCGGGCGTGACATCCTGCACGGTCAGTTTGCTGACCAACTCGATGAGCGTGGAAGGGGATGTGAAACCGGATACGGTGATCGCGGCGGTCGAAAAGGCAGGATACGGCGCGGCGCTGAAAGGGGACGCCCGGCAGGACCGGGGCGGTGACGGCAACGAAGGCAGGGAACTCGTCGTTCTGCTGCGCAGGCTGTTCGTCTCGCTGGGCTTTTTGCTTGTACTGATGTATGTCTCGATGGGACACCTGATGTGGGGGTGGCCGCTGCCGGCATTCCTCGCAGACAACCCCGTCGCCATCGCGACGACGGAAATGCTACTGGCCCTTGCGGTGATGATCATCAACCAGAAATTCTTCACGAAAGGGTTCGGGGCGCTGTGGCACCGCTCTCCGAACATGGATACGCTTGTGGCGCTCGGAGCCACCGCCGCGTTCGGCTTCAGCCTCGTCTCGCTTTTCAGGATGATAGGCGCGACGGGAAGCGGAGACGCCGTGCAGGTGCACGAAATCCTTCACAATCTGTATTTTGAATCCGCCGCGATGATCCTGACGCTGATCACGGTCGGAAAGACGCTGGAGGAATACGCGAAAGGCCGGACGACGGATGCTTTGAAGCACCTGATCCAGATGACGCCGAAGACCGCGACAGTCATTCGGGAAGGACGGGAGACAGTCGTTCCCGCGGAAGAAGTCCGCATCGGCGAAACGTTTGTCGTAAGGCCCGGAGAAGCGATACCGGTGGACGGGACCGTCACGGACGGCGACAGCGCCGTCGACGAATCCATCCTGACCGGAGAAAGCCTCCCGGTGGACAAGAGCCCCGGCATTCCGGTCTCTGCCGGAACGATGAACCAGTCCGGGTATCTCGAATGCAGAGCGGAAAAGGTCGGAAGCGATACTGCGATCGCCAGGATCGTCAAACTGGTGGAAGACGCGGCGACCACAAAGGCGCCGATAGCCAAGACGGCAGACAGGGTCTCCCGGATATTCGTGCCGGTGGTCATGGGGATCGCGGCAATCACGTTCGCGGTGTGGATGATCATCGGCGGCAGCGCCGGCTTTTCGCTGGCGAGAGCCGTGTCCGTGCTTGTGATCAGCTGCCCGTGCGCGCTGGGCCTTGCAACGCCGGTAGCCATCATGGTCGGCAGCGGGATCGGCGCAAGGAACGGGATCCTGTTCAAGACGGCTGCGTCGCTGGAATCGATAGGCCGTACGACGATCATAGCCATGGACAAGACCGGGACCATCACGAAAGGACACCCGGCCGTGACAGATATCATAACCCTGAACGGGGCAGACGAAACGGAGCTGCTCACCTACGCCGCGTCACTGGAGAAGAAAAGCGAACACCCGCTGGCCAAAGCCGTGGCGGACTCTGCGTCGGACAGGCAGCTGAATCTTCTTGACGTGACGGAATTCTCGGCCGTTCCCGGATCCGGGCTGACCGGCCTTGTAAACGGATGCAGGATCTGCGGCGGGAAACTCCAGTGGATCGCCGGGGATTCGCTGGCTGAAGAACGGTACGGCAAAGTGGCCGAGCCGTTTTTACAGGCCGGGAAGACGGTCATGTGGTTTTCAAAAGACGGTGACGTCATCGGCATGATCGCTGTGGCGGACATGATCAAGCCGGACGCCGGCGAAGCGATCGGTGAGCTGAAGAGTCTGGGTATCCGCGTCGTGATGATCACCGGCGACAACGAAAAAACGGCCGGTTCCATCGCCCAAGAGGCAGGTGTCGACACCGTGATCGCCAACGTGCTACCCGACGGGAAGGAAAAGGCCGTCAGGGATCTTTCCGAAGAGGGGATCGTTGCCATGGTGGGAGACGGTGTCAATGACGCGCCGGCTCTGAAGCGGGCGCAGACCGGGATAGCGATCGGCGCGGGGACCGACGTAGCCGTCGATTCGGCGGACGTAGTCCTTGTCAACGACGATCTCAAGAGCCTGTCTGCCGCTATTTACCTTGGCAGGAACGTTTTGCTGAACATCCGCGAGAACCTGTTCTGGGCATTCATTTACAACATAATCGGGATACCGCTCGCCGCAGGCGTGTTCGTCTTTGCAGGGATCACGCTGAATCCGATGATCGGCGCCGCGGCCATGAGTCTGTCCAGCTTCTGCGTTGTTACCAACGCGTTAAGACTCAATCTGGCAAGACTGCATCCTGGCAGGCGGGTGAAAGCACCGAAAGAAGACGAAGTCAATATAATCCAAAAGGAAGAGGAGAAAACAACGATGAAAACGATCGAAATCAAAGTCAGCGGCATGATGTGTCATCATTGCGAGGCGCATGTGAACAAGGCAATTGAAAAGATCCCCGGCGTTAAGGAGTCTTCAGCCGATCACGAAAAGAATCTGGTCGTCATAACGGCAGAGCGCGACATAGGGGAAGACGAGCTTAAGCAGGCGGTCGAAGAGTCAGGGTATACGTTTGAGGGCATCAAGGCCTGAACCGGCCGGCCGAAAAACACTTGCGTCATTATCCGGACCGTGGTATAATCACATATACGGGATTTTTGTCCCGGGTAAGGTATCGATGGGGAGAGAAAACGGCGCCGCGTACGGCCCCGTTTGAGTATAATATGAAAAAAGTAGTTTCAATCCTGATAGTTTTGATGATGCTGATCGCCTGTGTATCGTGCGGGTCCGGCGAGGAGCCGAAAGATACGCGCGATACGAGTGGTGCGCTGAGAATGGAGCATCTGGTCAGCCTGGAGATCATGTGCAGGCCTGACAAGACGGTGGAGGCCTATACGCTTCATTTTTACAACGATTACGGTCTGATAATGCAGGATCAGATAATGTCCGGCAACAAGAATCCGAACCAGATCCACTTCTATGAATACGACGAGCACGGGAACATGACAAAGTGGCTCGGCATCAAGCCGACAAGCGAAAATGATTACATGCTCCTGAACTCCTATGATTACGAATACGATGAAAGCAACAGGTTGATCTTGACCAGGAAGCTGGACAAGGAGGGCAACATCACCCAGCTCATCGAAAACACATACGGGGAGGACGGGCTCGTGTCCAAAACGACCGTGACCGAAAAGGGAAATGTTACCGAGTATGTGTTTGTCAATACCCTTGAAAGCGGGAAGCTGGTCAAGTGTGAACGGATGGTTGCAGGAGAATGCGACTCTGTCGAACTGTTCACCTATGACGCAAGCGGAAGAGTGATCGAGGATAAACTGACTGACGGAAACGGAACCGTTCAGAGCCGGACGGTAAAAACGTACGATGCAGACGGAAATGTCACAAAACAGGTAGACTATGACGGGACCGGAACGGTGACGTTCTGGTGTGAGAACGAATACGACAGCCAGGGGCGCATTTCCGTTTACCGTGAAGGGAGCAAAGAAAACGTCGAATCCTTGAAGTACGAATACATATATGACACCATCGGCGATCTTGTTTCTAAAAAAGACTACAGGAACGGAGCATATATGTTTTTCTACAGTTATTATTACGAGGATTACCCCGTTTATTATGACTTGAAATGACATGTCATCGGTTCTGTTCACAAGGCCCGGCCGCAACGAACGCAGCCGGGCCCGCTCATTGAGGTCCGGCTGACAATCGCATTTGACTTTGAAAGTGTTTTGTGTTATTATAATCACGGATTTGCCGATTGGTTGGCATCTCCGGCCAGAAGGGCCTGTAGCTCAGTTGGGAGAGCGCTGCGTTCGCAACGCAGAGGTCAAGGGTTCGAATCCCTCCAGGTCCACCATTATTTGGAAGCAAAAAATGCATTCCCAAAAAGTCCGATTCTGTCGGGCTTTTTTGAGTTTTGTATTTATACGGCGTTTTTTGAAATGTCAGATTCGAAGATGTAAAACCCGTGTTTCTCAACGAAGAAGGGTGCGTTTCAGTAGGCTTGAATATGCTACAGGATCTGCCAATCCCGGTCAAGAGCATTCATAAACAAACACCTGTTCTCTTCTGAGATTATCTACAAACGAGCGGTCGTTGCTGTAATCCAGAGAATGTTCGGTAATTAAATCAATGTTTTTGTCAAACGCATCTGCAAGATCGGCATACAGGCCGCCGAGTGCAAACATCCCTTTGAGATTGGCAGCGTCGACACAAAAGTCTATATCGCTTGCGCCATTTGCAGACCCTCTGGCATAAGAGCCGAAAAGAAAGACGCGAGACAGGCCGTGCTTCACTGCGATGGGTGTGACGATACGCCGGATCTCATCGATCGAATAGACTTTGTTTGTCATATGACTGCCTCCTTTATGCTATACTTCCCTATCATCAGCATACCACAGATTAAACTCAAATACAAGACAGGGCGCTGAATTGTAGCGCAACCCAAAATAACAGAAATCACAAAAATCTGTTAGCTTCAGTTGGTTGATAGTTGGGCAACTTCGTGTTACAATAATCACACAAATCGAATTATTCGGATTTGGAGGAGCAAATGAGTATCATAGAAGTAAGGGATCTTGTGAAGAAATACCCTGCCTTTCAGCTGAAGGATGTATCCTTCTCCGTCCAGCAGGGAAAGATCACCGGGTTTATCGGTCGAAACGGGGCCGGAAAAACAACGACGATCAAGTCCATGCTGAACCTCGTCCACCCTGACAGCGGCGAGATCAGTTTCTTTGGCCTTCCGTTTGCAAGCCATGAAGCGGACATCAAGAAGCGGATCGGGTATTCGACCGGAACCGTCAGTTGGTATCCGAGAAAGAGAATCCGCGATATCGTAGACATTGTCAGCAGGTTTTATGAGACCTGGGACGATGAGGCATACCGCAAATATCTCCAAATGTTCGAGCTGAACGAGGACAAAACGCCTCTCGAGCTTTCAGAAGGTATGAAGGTGAAACTCAATTTGCTGATTGCCTTGTCCCACAGGGCGGAAATACTGATCCTGGATGAGCCTACCAGCGGACTCGACCCCTTCTCCAGAGACGAGCTTCTGAGTGTTTTTTCCGAACTCAAAGAACATGGCGTCGCGATCTTTTTCTCTACCCACATCACCTCCGATCTGGAGAAGTGTGCGGATGATATCGTGTATATTTCCAAAGGGCAGATCGTGTCCGCTCTGCCGAAAAATGCGTTTACAGAGCAGTTCTCACAGGAGGGCGAGAGCCTTGAAGAGACAGTTTTGAGACTGGAAAGGGGGATGAAAAATGCGTAATATTCTGCGAAAGGAAATGAAGCTCAGCGCATCCCTGCTATCCTATCTGTTTATTCTGTTCGGATTCATGTTTTTCCTGCCCGGATATCCGATCCTGTGCGGAGCTTTTTTCGTAACGCTCGGACTCTTTCAGGGATTCCAGTATGCCCGCGAAGCAAACGACATCGTGTTTTCGGCTCTGCTCCCGATCAGGAAGAAGGACGTAGTCAAGGGAAAGTATCTGTTCGTTTGCTTTATCGAAATCTGCGGCCTTGTGCTGATGCTCTTTGCAACACTGATCCGTATGACGGTGCTATCTGATGCCGTCGCATACACGTCAAATGCCATGATGAACGCAAATCTATTTGCACTCGGCGGCGCTTTCCTTATCTTTGGCCTGTTCAATCTGATCTTTCTGGGAGGATTTTTTAAAACGGCATACAAGATTGGAAAGCCGTTTGTGACTTACATTATCGTAGGCTTCCTGACGATCGGCGTCCTGGAAGCGCTGCACCACATTCCGGGACTGGAGGCTGTCAATTCCTTTGGGTTTGACCGGCTCGGGCTTCAGCTTCTTCTGCTGCTGGCGGGACTTGCCGCTTTCCTGATCCTTACCTTGCTTTCGTACGGATCCGCATGCAGAAATTTCGAAAAGATTGACCTGTAACCCACATCGAAAAAAATTGGAGGCGTTTCAATGCTGAAAGAAAACCTGATTATGCTTCGGACGATTCACGGCTTTTCCCAGGAAGATATTGCGGGAAGGATCAACATCTCAAGACAGGCATACGCCAAGTGGGAAAGCGGTGCGACAATTCCGGATATCCAGAAATGCAGTCTTCTTGCCGGGATTTACGGCGTAACGGTAGACAGTCTGCTCAAAACTGAAAAAGTCGAAGGGATCGGAGCCATCCCGCCTGCCCCTGTGGGCAAGAGCATTTGGGGAACGGTCACGGTCAACGACAGGGGACAGATCGTCATTCCGAAAGACGCGCGGGATAAGTACGGCATAACAGGCGGAACGCGCCTGATCGTCTTCGGGGACGAAGTCGGCATAGCCTTGCTCCCTGTGGAGACCTTTGAGGCAGAGATGAAAAAAGTTATGAAATATGCCTATGTCGATGCAAACAGAAACTCGTGAAATACTAATTTTCTGATAGTAAAATAGACCTCTTCTGCCAAAACGGCCGAAGAGGTCTTTGCATGTGTGCCCGCCATGGGCAATAACTTGGTGGTGAAAGTCCACTACGCGCTCGGTAGCAGGAAGCGTTAGCCGAAGGCAAGGGTGTCTGTCGCGAGGCGGAATCTGAAGGAAGCCGGATTGAGGGATGAGAAGTTCCCGATGGGCAAAATTTCGGACCGACGAACAGAAATCGCATATAAGGCTGACTTGGGACGGATGACTCTGCATGACAAGAAGAAATCCAATGCT
>JAFSSK010000022.1 GCA_017451045.1 Clostridia bacterium | reverse complement strand
TTTTTTGCCATTCATCACTGAAATTTTTATTTTTTCACATCATGCTGACAGTGCTCAGCTGGCGCATTTTCTTGTCAAAAAGTCTTGCTAAACTTATATTTTTATGTTATAATCTTAAAACATAAAAAAACAGATGTTCTGCTTTCCATTAAAGTTCAATTAAATTGCGCTGAAAACGAGATATTACTATATGCGAATCCGGGATTTCCAGATTGGATTTTGGCGCTTGTGATTGGACTTTTTCATTTTTCACGACGGCCAAAAGGCATTATCTTTCTCAGGACAGGTGGTGGTATTCATGTATGGCTCCTTGATCGAAATGCTGCTTGAAAAACTGAATATCAGCTCAGAGACCACAACGGTTATTCTGTCCGTCGCCATCATGCTGTTCATGGGGTTCTTGGGGACAAGGGTCACCAAGAAACTGAGACTGCCTGACGTGACGGCCTACATCCTTGTCGGTATCCTGCTAGTTCCTCTGTGGAGCGTTCTGCCCGTACCGTTCGAAGGCATCATTCCGAAATGGGTCGTCAACGGTATGGATTTCCTTACCGACATCGCGCTCGCGTTCATCGCGTTCAGTGCAGGCGAGTTTTTCAGGCTGCCGAATCTGAAAAAGAGCGGCGTGTCAGTTATCGTCATCACGCTTATGGAGGCGGTCCTGGCGTCGACGCTTGTCTTCTGCGTCTGCTTCTTCGTACTGGGGATAAAGGTGTCCTTCTCGCTGGTCCTGGCGGCTCTTGCCTCCGCAACGGCCCCGGCCTCGACGCTGATGACCATCCGGCAGACGAAGGCGAAAGGGAAATTCGTCAATACGCTGCTGGAAGTCGTCGTGCTGGACGACGTCGTGTCGCTGGTCCTCTATACCATTGCGATCAGCGTTTGTCTTGCCATTGAATCCGGCGGGGCCGGACTCAATTCCGGAACGATCATCCTGCCGGTCGTTAAGAACCTTATCTGCATCATACTCGGCTTCGGCTTCGGCTTCTTGCTGAAGATGATGATCTCGGCGAAGCGGACGACGGACAACAGACTGATCATCCTGATCGCGCTGATCTTTCTGTTCTGCGGCATCTGCCTGTTCTTGGATCAGTCGCCGCTGCTCGGCTGCATGGCAATGGGCATGGTCTATATCAATCTTACCGACGACGACAACCTGTTCAAACAGCTCGCGTATTTCTCGCCGCCCATCATGCTTTGCTTCTTTGTCAGAAGCGGTATGAACTTCAACCTGCGCGCCTTTACAGACTTCAGCTTGATAGGCCATGTGCCGCTGTTCCTTGTGGCCATCATCTATTTCGTCGTCCGTATCGGCGGCAAATACGGTGGGGCTTACTTAGGAGGCCTTGTCACAAGGCAGGATAAGCCGATCAGGAAATACCTGGGCCTCGGACTTGTTCCGCAGGCGGGTGTCGCGATCGGTCTTGCGTCGATGGGGGCAAGGATCCTCGGCGGAGTGGACGGAGACAATCTGCAGACGATCATCCTGGCGTCCAGCGTCCTTTATGAACTGGTTGGACCGGGACTGGCGAAACTGAGTCTGTATCTTTCCAAGTCCTATTCCAACGAGATCGACGACATCGTACCTGTCGAGACCCTGACGGATAACCCCGAGAAGCTCACGGCCGTCGATGCGCTGATCATGCAAATCTCGACGATCAGGGAAGAATATCAGAAGAATCATAAAACTACATCTCCGGAAGAAGATGCCTTCAACGAAGCCATTCAGGACTACTACGAGAATATGGCTTCAGGACACAGAAGAAATCGTTTTGTAAACAGAAGAGGTAAATAGTATGTTCAGTGATCCTATCGTTGAATTGCTGGGGTTGGCCGAAGTGCCGGTCATCGTCCAGATCTTTACGCGAATCATTTTCGCAGTCGTTTTTTCGATCATCCTAGGCGTTGAGCGTGCCAACAAAAGACATGCAGCGGGACTGAGGACATTCATCATCGTCGCACTGACAGGCACGATAAGCGGACTGATCGATTCTTTCCTGATCTCAAAATACAACGTCGCCATCGCCGGTGTTTCGGTGGCGCTCGGGATCGGTATCGCCATCATCTCCAGCAATACGCCGATCTATTCCAGTAAGAACCAGCTCAAAGGCCTTACGACGGCCGTGTCCCTGTGGAGTTCCGGCTTTGTGGGCGTCGCGTTCGGCTTCGGCCTTTATACCATCGGCACGACCGCGTCCATCATCCTGATCATCTGCCTGAGCGTGCTGCCGTCTTTGGAAAAGTACTTGAAAAACAGGTCTTCGCATTTCGAGATCCAGCTGGAACTCAAAGCCAAGACAGATCTGCCCGAATTCGTGGCTGTCATCAGACAGCTGGGGCTTAACATCGACGATATCGAGTCGAACCCGGCCTACCTGAATTCAGGCCTCAGCGTTTATACGGTCTCGCTTTCCATTTTCAAAAAGGAACTGAAGAAGTATAAGACGCATATCGAGATCATCGAGGCGCTGAGCAGTCTGCCGTATATCAATTTCATCGAGGAACTGAGCTGATCTTTGCGTGTTAGGTAAGGAGTTTTAACCTGAATGGATATTCTCGTCAAGAGCATTTTTATCGTACTGTTTTTCACCGTTACGCTGTATATCGGTTTTTATACGAGGAAAAAAGTCAGCAATTCGGATGATTTCGTGCTGGGAGGCAGAAGGGTAGGTCCCTGGCTTTCCGCCTTTGCCTACGGCACTTCCTATTTTTCCGCAGTCGTGTTTATCGGGTATGCGGGTTCGTTCGGATGGACGTTCGGCGTGGCGGCCTTCTGGATCGGGATCGGCAACGCACTCGTAGGATCCTGGCTGGCCTGGGTCCTTCTGGGCAGGAAGACCCGTATCATGACGCAGGCCCTGAATTCATCCACCATGCCGGACTTCTTCGGGAAGCGGTTCCATTCCGAGCCTTTGAAGATCGCGGCATCGTTCATCGTCTTCCTGTTCCTGATCCCGTATACGGCAGCCCTTTACAACGGACTGTCCTACCTGTTCAACGTAACGTTCTCGGCCGCAGTGCCTTACTGGGGCTGGATCCTGATCATATCTGCGGCGACTGCCGTCTACGTCATCATAGGCGGCCTTATCTCCACGGCGCTCAATTCCTTCTTCCAGGGCATCATCATGCTGGTCGGCATCGTCATGGTCGTCGTATCGGCCCTGAATCTGAACGGCGGATTCCAGGCTTCCATGGAGGCAATGGCGCTGAAGACGGATTCCTGGCTGTATACGTCCATGTTCGGCCCTGATCCCGTGCATCTTCTGTTCGTCGTGCTCCTGACGTCTCTCGGCTGCTGGGGCCTGCCGCAGATGGTCGGGAAGTTCTACTCGATCACGAATGAGAACCAGATCCGCAAAGGATCCGTCATCTCAACGCTGTTCGCGATCGTCGTGGCTGGCGGCTGCTATTTCCTAGGCGGCTTCGGACGTCTTTTCGCGGAAGAGAAGTCTGCCATGATCATCCCCCAGATGATCACGAACCTGCCGCTCGTCGTTATCGCGGTCGTGCTGGTCCTTGTTCTGGCAGCTTCCATGTCGACGCTCTCGGGCCTTGTGCATACGAGCGCGGCTACCGTCACTTTCGATCTTTTGAACATTCACGGCAAACTGCAGGACAGGAAAAAGATGATCCTGTTGCGGCTGTTCGTCGTGCTGTTCATTCTTGTCTCGGCAGGCCTTGCCATCTTCCAGGCATACGGCCCGGCCGAGTATACCAAGGATATCGCCTCTTTGATGGGCATATCCTGGGGCGCCATTTCTGGCGCGTTCATCGGTCCGTTCTTTTACGGGCTTTACTGGAAGAGGACGACAAAAGCGTCTGTATGGGCTTCGTTCGGCACAGGCATCGGCCTTTCGCTGCTCAGCCTCATCCTCAGCTATACGGGCGTTTCGCTGAAGCTGGTCGTCAACGGCATGCTCTGGTTTGATATGGCAGACTCCATCTATATGGGCGTTCTGGCCATGGTCATGAGCTTTATCGTAGTGCCTGTCGTTTCGCTGTTCACCAAACGGCCGGATGACGTGGAAAAGATTTTCGCCTGCTACGACCGCAAGGTCATTGCGAAGGAATCCGACGTATTGAACAGCGAACCGTATGTGGAGAAAACTGAAGAACAATAATTGCTAAACGAGGAAAATACAATGCCGGTAATTGATTTTTTGGAAAGAAACGCAAGACTGTATCCCGATGAGGTCGCTCTGATCGAGCTGAACCCGGCGGAAAACGATACCCACGGTAAGACCTGGAAGGAATACAATCTGATCGAGCCCGGTCGCTTTGTCCCGTACCGCCGCGAGATCACATGGCGTATCTTTGACGAAAAAGCGAACAGATGCGCCAATATGCTGATCAGCCGCGGGATCAAAAAAGGGGACAGGGTCGCGATCCTCATGTACAACTGCCTGGAGTGGCTGCCGATCTATTTCGGCATCCTCAAGACGGGCGCCATCGCCGTTCCTTTCAATTTCCGGTATGACGCCGACGAGATCCTTTACTGCACGAAACTGGCAGACGTCAATATCCTGATCTTCGGGCCGGAATTCATCGGCCGCATCGAACAGCGCGCCGAAGAGATCGGCCGCGGCAGGATGCTGATCTACGTCGGGGACAACTGCCCGGGATTCGCGGAAAGCTACAGGGAACTGGTAGCGGACTGCCCGAGCATCGCGCCCGGCATCAAGATCACCGAAGACGATTACGGCGCCATCTATTTTTCCTCGGGAACGACCGGTTTCCCAAAAGCAATCCTTCATAAACATCTGAGCCTTACGCAGGCTGCCGAGATGGAGCAGATCCATCACAAGACAGGACGGAACGACTGCTTCCTGTGCATCCCGCCGCTGTATCACACCGGCGCGAAGTTCCATTGGATGGGAAGCCTTGTGGCAGGCAGCCGAGCCGTTCTGCTCAAAGGAACGAAACCGAAGGAGATCCTGCAGGCCGTCTCGAACGAGCACTGCACGATCGTCTGGCTGCTCGTTCCGTGGGCGCAGGACATCCTGGACGCGCTGGAACGCAAGGAATTCTCGCTATCTGATTTCAATCTCGACCAGTGGAGACTCATGCATATCGGCGCGCAGCCCGTGCCGCCGTCCCTGATCAAGCGCTGGAAGGAATACTTCCCGAATCATGAATACGATACAAACTACGGTCTGTCCGAATCGACGGGACCTGGCTGCGTTCATCTAGGCCTTGAAAACACGCATAAGGTTGGCGCCATCGGCGTTCCAGGCTACAGATGGGCCTGCAAGATCGTCGATGAGAACGGCGCTGAGGTAAAACAGGGAGACGTAGGCGAACTCTGCGTCAAGGGCCCCGGCGTCATGACATGCTATTACAATGACCCGAAAGCAACTGCCGAGACGCTGAAGGACGGCTGGCTTTTCACGGGCGATATGGCTATCCAGGACAAGGACGGTTTCTACTACCTTGTCGACAGGAAGAAAGACGTGATCGTCAGCGGCGGGGAAAACATCTATCCCGTTCAGATCGAGGACTTCATCCGCAAGATGGACAAGGTAAAGGACGTTGCCGTCATCGGCCTTCCGGACAAGTGTCTGGGCGAACAGACGGCCGCCATCATCGAGATCAAAGAGGGCATGAGCTGCACGAAGGAAGAAATAGACGAGTTCTGCATGGGCCTTGCCCGGTATAAACGCCCCCGTGTCATCTATTTCCATGAGATCCCCAGGAACGCGACGGGCAAGATCGAAAAACCCCGTCTGCGCAAAATGTACGACGCGGACAGGCTGGTAGCCAAAGAAAACGGTATTTGAACAGGAAAATACTTACTATGAACAAAGAACTGATGCTGGGGAACAAAGCCCTGGCCAGAGGCCTTTATGAGGCCGGCTGCTCCGTCATCTCTTCGTATCCCGGCACGCCGAGTACGGAGATCACTGAGGAAGCGGCGAAATACAATGAAATCTACTGCGAATGGGCGCCGAACGAAAAAGTAGCCCTGGAAGTCGCCCACGGCGCGACCCTGGGCGGGGTCCGCGCTGCCTGCGCCATGAAGCACGTAGGGCTGAACGTCGCGGCCGATCCGCTGTTCACCATCTCCTATCAGGGGCTGAACGCAGGACTTGTCATTTTCGTGGCGGACGATCCCGGCATGCATTCCTCTCAGAACGAGCAGGACTCAAGGCATTACGCGATAGCGGCAAAGATCCCGATGCTGGAGCCGTCAGATTCCGCCGAGGCGCTCGCGTTCGTCAAGATCGCCTATCAGATCTCGGAAACGTACAATACGCCTGTCCTTGTCAGGATGTGCACACGGATCGCGCATTCGCAGAGCATCGTCGAGACCTCGGACCGCGTGGTACCGCCGCAGGTCCCGTACGTGAAAGACCCTGGAAAGGTCATGATGACAAAGAATTCACGGGACGCGCATGTCCGTGTGGAGAAGAGAACAGAGGCATTGAGAGCCTTCGCCGAAAAGACGGATATCAATGTGCTGGAAGACAACGGAAGCGACACGGGATTCATCACCTCGTCAACGTCCTACCAGTATGTCAAAGAGGTGTTTGGGGATTCCGTCAACGTGCTGAAACTCGGGATGGCTTTCCCGCTGCCCGTTGAAAAAATCAAATTGTTCGCCAAAAAGTGCAAAAAAATATATGTTTTAGAGGAACTTGACCCGATCGTTGAGCAGCATTGCAAGAGCCTCGGCGTCAAAGTTACAGGCAAGGAACTGTTTCCTGTGTGCGGCGAGTTCAGTCAGAACCTGCTGCGTCTCAAGACAGGAATGGCCGTGCCTGAGCGCGTCAGCGAACGGACCGACGTGCCCATGCGGCCACCCGTCATGTGCGCGGGATGTCCGCACAGGGGGATCTTCTACGTCCTCTCGAAACTCAAATGCATGGTATACGGAGACATCGGCTGCTATACGCTCGGCGCTGTGGCTCCGCTGAACGCGATGGACCTCAACGTCTGTATGGGCGCATCGTGCTCCGGACTCCACGGGTTCAACCTGGCGATGAAACAGGCCGGGGAAAAGCACGCCGTTGGCGTGATCGGAGACTCGACGTTCATCCACTCGGGGATCACCGGCATCACGGATATCGCGTATAATATGACTAATTCCACCGTCATCATCCTGGATAACTCCATCACTGGCATGACAGGACATCAGCAGAACCCTGCGACCGGAAAGAACCTTCGCGGGGAGCCGGCCGGAAAGGTCGATCTTGAGGCGTTGTGCCGCGCGGTCGGCTTCAACCGCGTCACGGTGATCGATCCGTATGATCTCAAGACCGTCGAGCGTGTGATCAAAGAAGAACTAGAAGCGGAAGAGCCTTCGATCATCATTTCAAGGCGCCCCTGCGTGATGATCAAGGGAACGGTCCACAAGGCGCCGCTCGTTCCGGACAGGGACAAGTGTACCGGCTGCAAAATGTGTATGAAGATTGGCTGTCCCGCCGTATCAGTCAGGAACGATAAAGTCAGTATCGACAGTACGCTGTGCATAGGATGCGGCGTCTGCACGCAAATGTGTCGCTTCGGAGCGCTTACGGAGGTGGACAGATGAAAACGACCAACATCATGATCGTCGGCGTCGGCGGCCAGGGAACGCTTCTGGCAAGCAAAGTGCTGGGACGCGTGCTGTTAGACGCGGGATATGACGTAAAAGTGTCTGAAGTCCACGGAATGAGCCAGCGGGGCGGAAGCGTCGTTACCTACGTCCGCTACGGTGAAAAAGTTTACTCTCCCGTCATTGACGAAGGGGAAGCGGACTGCATTGTTTCCTTTGAGCTGCTCGAGGCTCTGCGCTGGCTGTCCTACCTGAAACCGGGCGGCCGTATGATCGTCAATCTGCAGAAGATCGATCCCATGCCGGTCATCACGGGCGCTGCCGCCTATCCGGACGACGCGCTTGCACAGATGCAGAAACTGCCACTGAAGCTTTCCGCGTACGATTATCTGGTTTTGGCCGAGCAGGCCGGCAGTGCAAAGGCTGTCAATCTCACGCTTTTAGGAACTCTTTCGAACGGCTTTGCGGATATTCCGCTGTCCGTTTGGGAAAACGCCATCAGGGAACTGGTCCCGGCCAAATTCGTAGAGCTGAACCTGGCGGCGTTCAGGCTGGGAAGAGAACTGCCGCAATGATGATCATCGCGGCAGGAAACAAGATATCATTTTTTGATTGAGAGGAGACTTCTAAATGTCAGTAACACTGAAGATCAGCACGTTCAACGTCAGAACGGAATGCGACAAATCCCCCAATTCATGGCTGGAGAGAAAAGAATACCTGATCCCGTATCTCAAAAGAGAACTGCCTGATATCATCGGATTCCAGGAGATCTCCAACGGCTGGCGCAAAGCGATCCGTGAGGAACTGAGCGACCTATACATGATCGAGGGCTGCGGCCGGGACAAAAATCTTGACGGCGAGGCGATGCTCGTTGCCTACAGGAAGAATCTGTTCGAGGCGATCTCCGTCAGGAACTTCTGGCTGTCTCTGACCCCGGACGTCCCCGGAACGAAAATCGGACTCGATCAGGGTTCCTGCAACAGAATGGTGACGGTCGTTAAAATGAAGCACAACGACAGCGATACGTTCTTCAATTTTTACAATACGCATCTTGACTGCGACGGCGCCAAGGCACGATTCTTAAGTTCCGTCCTGATCATTCAGGACATCCAGAAGCAGGGCGACCCATTCATTCTGACGGGCGACATGAACGCGCGGCCTGAGGATCCGGAGATCAGGATCCTGTCCGATTTCGGCAAATCCCGCGACCTGACAGCGGATCTCGGCGGTACGTTCCACAGCTACGGACGTCTTGAAAAGCCGGTCAAGATAGACTATATCTTCTCGGATCTTGAAAGCGACACGGCAAAATCCTATGTCGGCGTGGAGGAACCCGTCAACGGGACATACATTTCCGATCACTGGCCTGTGTTCAGCTTCGTGACACTGCCGTAAAAGAACGGGCCCGGCTCATGCTCTGTGCCGGACCCGTTTTCATGTGTGCCCGCCATGGGCAATAACTTGGTGGTGAAAGTCCACTACGCGCTCGGTAGCAGGAAGCGTTAGCCGAAGGCAAGGGTGTCCGTCGCGAGGCGGAATCTGAAGGAAGCCGGATTGAGGGATGAGAAGTTC
>JAFSSK010000021.1 GCA_017451045.1 Clostridia bacterium | reverse complement strand
CTACATCCACGGTATAGCCATGGTCAAGGAACATCAGATAATCCGGCACTTTGTCTTCGATGACGATGTAGGCATCCTTGTCCATCGCCCGCAGCGCTTTGCACAACGCTGCCGCAGAACCCATCGCATCGCCGTCCATCAGAATGTGTGGGAAAATCAGAACAGAATCCGCTTCGAGCAGTTCCTGGGCAATCATCGGGATAGGATCATTTTTCATCGTTTTTTACCGCCTTTTCAATCAGCGCATCCATACGGCGCCCGTATTCCAGCGATCCATCGATCTCAAAGAGCAGTTCAGGAACACGGCGCAGGTCCATCCTGGCGCCGATTTCCCTCTTGATCAGTCCTTTGCAATGCTCGAGCCCTTCCAAAGCGCGTGCGTTCGCGTCTTCATCGCCATCGTTGGCATAGACTGTCAGGAAGACCTTCGCATAACTGCCGTCCCTTGTGACTTCGACGTCTGTGATGCTGACCATCCCGTCTGCCAGTCGGGGATCTTTGATCTCGCGGAGCAGCATATCGCTGATGATCTTGCGGATCTCCGCGCCGATGCGCTCCTGTCTGTAGCCTCGTCTCATAGTTTAGGCATTCCTTTCCACTTCGACCATGTGATAGCACTCGATCACATCGCCGACCTTGATATCGTTGTAGTTCTCCAGCCCGATACCGCATTCAAAGCCCTGTGCGACTTCCTTGGCGTCGTCCTTAAACCGCTTGAGCGAAGAGATGTTGCCCTCGTGGATAACGATACCTTCGCGCACCAGTCTGGCGGACGTATTGCGGACGATCTTGCCCTTCATGACGTAACCACCGGCGATGATGCCCACACCCGGCACCTTGAAGGTGTCGCGGACGTCGATCTCGCCAAGGACTTCTTCCTTGAATTCCGGATCGAGCATACCCTTCATTGCCGCCTCGACATCGTCGATGATGTCATAGATGACGCGGTAGGTACGGATCTGGACGCTCTCGCGGTCTGCGGCAGCCTGTACAGCCGAACTCGGACGGACGTTGAAGCCGATGATGACCGCACCGGCTGTGCCGGCCAGGATAACGTCGGACTCGTTGATCGCGCCGACACCCTGGTGAACGATCTTGACCTTGACTTCTTCGTTGGAGAGTTTTTCAAGCGAGCTGACGACAGCACCGACAGAACCCATGACGTCGCCCTTGACGATGAGGTTGAGTTCTTTGACTTCCCCTTCCGCCGCGGAGCTGAACAGTTCTTCGAGCGTCATGCCGCTCTTTCTGGCCATGATCTCTTCACGCTGCTTCTGCTTTCTCTTTTCTGCGATTTCCTTCGCCAGATGATCGTCGCCAACGGCATTGAATCTGTCGCCGGCAGCCGGGACATCGTTCAGACCCAGGATCTCGACCGCCGTTGCAGGACCGGCCTTGTGGATCTTTTCGCCCTTGTAGTTGGTCATCAGACGGATACGGCCCGCACAGGTACCTGCAACAACACTCTGGCCTGCGCGCAGTGTGCCGTTGGCAACCAGCAGTGTCGCAACGGGACCCTTGGACTTGTCAAGTCTGGCTTCGATGACTGTACCGAGCGCCAGACGGTTCGGATTGGCTTTCAGTTCGAGGACTTCCGCCTGCAGGAGGATCATCTCGAGCAGGTTGACAATGCCGTCGCCGGTTTTTGCGGAAACCGGAACACAGATGACATCGCCGCCCCATTCTTCGACCAGAACGCCGTGATCGGCCAGGTCTTTTTTGACCATGTCCGGATTGGCGCCGGGTTTATCCATTTTGTTGATCGCTACGATGATCGGAACACCTGCCGCCTTAGCGTGGCTGATGGATTCGATGGTCTGCGGCTTGACGCTGTCGTCTGCCGCGACGACCAGGACAGCGATATCCGTGATATCCGCAACGCGGGCACGCATCGCGGTGAACGCTTCGTGTCCCGGGGTATCCAAGAAGACGATCTTCTGTCCGTTGATGGTGACTTCACTCGCACCGATGTGCTGCGTGATGCCGCCGGACTCGCCTGCTGTGACGTTGGTATTACGGATCGCATCCAGCAGAGAGGTTTTACCATGGTCAACGTGACCCATAACTGTGATGATCGGTGCACGGGGCTGCAGATCTTTTTCTCTGTCCTCGAAGTTTTCGAGCCCTTCTTCTTCCTCTTCTTCCTCGACCTTGCCGATGACGATGTCGAGACCCCTCTCATCCGCCAGTGCGGTGACGGTGACCTCGTCGATGTTCGGGTTCTGGTTGGCGATCATACCCAACTTAAGAAGGGTCATGATGACGCTTGCGACG
>JAFSSK010000020.1 GCA_017451045.1 Clostridia bacterium | reverse complement strand
GATATGCCCGTCTACCAGGCCGGACAAGAAGAATCCTGTAAGTTCAGCGGGAAACGGATCCACAGAGGGATATACCGGACGAAAGAAGGAAAACTGTTGAACGCGGATGTCAACGGAGCACTGAACATTCTGCGGAAAAGTAACGTTGTGGACTTAACGGTCCTATACGATAAAGGCGCTGTGAACACGCCTGTAAGATTGAGCGTTTTTCAGAAGAAAAAGGTTCAAAGGACAGATTCAAAGCATAGTGAATCTGCCGTGTCTTATGAAGCCCCCACCTCTTTGCTTGCATAGGTGGCGGGAGAGTTCACTATCAATATACAGTTTATAAGAGAAAAAAGTTTTTGTCAACAGTTTTGCATGATACTTTTGAGATTATCGGCTGAGCCGGAGCGCCGGCGCAGAAGGCACGTAAAACTTGACAAATAAAGGCCTGTGGCTTACAATAAAGGTTGGACCTTGGACAGGTCTTAACGTCGTGCGGAAAGGAAACCGGGCAGGATGCTGCCTTGAGAAAAGATGGTCAAGATCGAAGCTGTTTTACCTCATAGCATGGCTGCCGGTTCTCCTATTCAGGCGGGAGACAGGCTCGTTTCCGTCAACGGACACGAGATCCGGGACGTCCTGGATTACAGGTTCTACATGGCTGAAAAGCATGTGCGCCTGGTGCTCAAAAGAGGGGCGGATACGTACGAGACAGAGTTTTCAAAGATGGTTTACGACGATATCGGCCTGGAATTCGAAACGCCGCTGATGGACAAGAAGATGCGGTGCGCCAACGCGTGCGTTTTCTGCTTCGTGGATCAGCTGCCGGGCGGCATGCGCCAGTCCCTGTATTTCAAGGACGACGACTCAAGGCTTTCCTTCCTTCACGGCAACTACATCACCATGACCAACCTGGACGACAGGGACATCGACCGGATCGCCGAGATGCACCTGTCTCCGATCAATATATCCATCCATACGACGAACCCCGAGCTGCGCGTCCGCATGATGAAGAACAAGAACGCGGCCAGGATCCTTACGGATATGCACAAGCTGGCGGACGCAGGGATCACGCTGTGCGGGCAGATCGTTTTGTGCAAGGGCCTCAACGACGGGGCCGAACTGGACCGGACGATGAACGACCTGGCAGAGCTGGTGCCTCATCTGCAAAGCGTATCCGTGGTGCCTGTGGGCCTTACGAAATACAGAGAGCGGCTGTACCCGCTCGAACTGTTCACACCTAAGGAGTGCGGGGAAGTGATCGATCAGGTCTCCTCCTTCGCCGACAGGTGTATGGAAAAGTTCGGCTCAAGGGTGTTCTTCTGCAGCGACGAGTTTTACATCACGGCGGGAAGGCCTCTCCCTTCTGCCGATTATTACGAAGGGTATCCGCAGATCGAGAACGGCGTCGGGATGCTCACCTCGTTCACGGACGAGTTCTGCGACGAGCTGGACAGACTGATGGCGCAAACGGCGGAAGGCCGGCACCCGCTGAGTAGCCCGAGAAGGGTAACGGTGGCGACGGGCGTGGCCGCGTATCTGACGATGCGCTCGCTGGCGGAGAAGGCGGAAGCTGCTTTCCCGGGCCTTTCTGCCGACGTCGTCGGCATCATCAACCGTTTCTTCGGCGAAACGATCACGGTCTCGGGACTTCTGACCGGGAAAGACATGACGGAGCAACTGAGGGACAGGGATCTCGGAGAGGCGCTGCTGATCCCCGCATCGACCCTGCGGGCTGAAAGAGATATGTTTTTGGACAATATGACGCCGGACCAGATGTCCGGGATCTTAGGCGGAATCAGGATCATCCCGACGGAGAACGACGGCGGATCGTTTTTGCGCAATCTGCTGGGACTGGAAGAGTGAGGAAATACAACATGAGTAAACCGATTGTGGCCATCGTCGGACGGCCCAACGTAGGAAAAAGCACATTATTCAATAAACTCGTGGGCGAGAGGCGTTCCATCGTGGAAGACACGCCGGGTGTCACCAGAGACAGGATATACGGGGAGACCGTCTGGAACGGCATCCCGCTGGTGCTGATCGACACGGGCGGCATCGAGCCGAAGACGGACGACCTGATCCTTTCCAAAATGCGGGACCAGGCCCAGATCGCCATCGACACGGCGGACGTCATCCTGTTCCTGTGCGACGTAAGGACCGGCGTGACGGCGGACGACAGAGAGATCGCCATCATGCTGAAGAAGAGCCGCAAACCGGTGATCCCCTGCATCAACAAATGCGACAGCGTCGGCACCTTGCCCGGGGAGTTCTACGAGTTCTACGAACTGGGATTCGAACTGGATCCCGTGGCGGTCTCCTCCGTGCACGGGACGGGGACGGGAGACCTTCTGGACGCCGTCGTTAAGCTGCTTCCGGAAAACCGGGAAGACGAGGAAGAGGACGACTGCGTCAAGGTGGCCGTCATCGGAAAACCGAACGCGGGAAAATCGTCCCTCATCAACCGAATCGTGGGATCTGAACGTCTGATCGTGTCCCCCGTGGCCGGAACGACCAGGGACGCCGTGGATACGGATATGGAAAACGAGTACGGCAAATTCCGCTTCATCGACACGGCCGGCATGCGCCGGTCCGCTAAGATCAATGACAAGATAGAGAAGTACAGCGTCCTCAGGGCGCACATGGCCGTGGAACGGGCGGACGTATGCCTGATCATGATAGACGCGACGGAGGGCATCACCGAGCAGGACGAGAAGATCGCAGGTATTGCCCACGAAGCAGGCAAGGCGTCCATCATCATCGTCAACAAATGGGACCTTATCGAGAAGGACAATTCGACCGTCAACAAGTTCAATGAGAAGATCCTGACGGCCCTTTCCTACATGACCTACGCCCCGATCCTGTACATTTCCGCAAAAACGGGGCAGCGCGTGGACAAGATCTTCGAACAGATCTTATATGTGTTCAATCAGTCCCGGATGCGGATCTCCACGGGGATGCTGAACGACGTCCTCGCCGAGGCGACGATGCGGACGCAGCCTCCGACGGACAAGGGAAGACGGCTGAAGATCTACTACATGACGCAGATCCGCGTAGCACCCCCCACGTTCGTCCTGTTCTGCAACAACGTGGAACTGTTCCACTTCTCCTACCAGCGGTATATCGAGAACTGTCTGCGCAACACCTTCGGGTTCCGCGGAACGCCTGTGCGCCTGATCGTGCGGGCGAAGGACGAGGACGCGGACTGATCCGCTGCTCATTTACATTTTTTCAGGAGTTTTTCGTTTTGAAGCACAAACACTCGAATAATGTTTCAATCTGGATATACTGGGAAATACTGCTCCTGTGCTTCTTGCTGGTCCTGGCCGCCATCTCGCTGACGGCGCTTGGGATCGTTGTCGTGAAGCAGGTGACCCTCAAGATCCTTCTGTTCATTGCGTCCTCAGTAATGGTGACGATGGCCGTCATCTTCCTGACCTTCACGGGCATGCAGTACCGCAAGCTTCTGCGCAAATACCGCCGCTCGGCAGGGAATTTCAACCTCTTTTTAGTCAATCTGGAGACGGGCGAGCAGATCCCGCAGGACCAGCTGACCCTTGAGCAGGTCGAGAAGGTCATCCGCATGCTGATGTTCGAAGGCAATCCCGGGAAAAAGCTGCGGCTGGACAGACTGCTGCGCAGATGGGAAATGCCGAACGTGACGGACATGAGACACCTGTTCGTGATGGAGTTTTACCGGATGCTCGTCCGTTCGGAAGACAAGGGGCAGTATGAGCGCGTTTTGCAGATGGGGATGCCTTTCTGCCAGGAGATCGGCAGTTTCTTTCCCGCCAACTGCGCATGGATCGCGGACAGGACGAAGACGTATGTCGAGGCGTACCAGACCGACCCTGCCGGCGCGAGCAGGGATTTCGGGACGTTTTTAGAGCAGCACAAGGAAGCGATGGGACAGCTGATCTTTCAGTTCGTGCGGGACCATATCAATGAATATAACAGCGACAACCTGGACGCAGTTTGATCCGGGGAAAGAAAAGGAGCCAGCATGCAGTTCGTAGACCAGGCAAAAATCTATGTGAAGGCCGGAAACGGCGGAAACGGCGCAGTGTCTTTCCGCCGGGAAAAGTACGTCGCCGCGGGGGGACCCGACGGCGGTGACGGCGGCCACGGCGGGAACGTCGTGTTCCGCGTGGACGAAGGCACGAATACCCTGCTGGCGTTCAGATACAAGCACAAATTCATCGCGGAGAACGGGCAGGACGGCAAGGGAAGCAAATTCCACGGTGCGACAGCGCCCGATCTCGTCATCCAGGTGCCGCCCGGAACGCTGCTCAGGGAAGAGGAGAGCGGCAGGATCATCCACGATATGTCCGCGGACGGCGGGGCCGATTTCATCTGCTGCCGCGGAGGCCGCGGCGGCTGGGGGAACAGGCACTTCGCGACCCCGACAAGGCAGGTCCCCATATTCGCCAAGAACGGGACGAAAGGGGAGGAGGCCAACCTTCTCCTGGAACTCAAAATGATAGCAGACGTGGGTCTGATCGGGTATCCGTCCGTCGGGAAATCCTCGATCCTTTCCTGCATCTCCGCCGCAAGGCCCAAGATCGCAGATTACCATTTCACGACTCTTTCTCCGAATCTCGGCGTCGTTTCCACCGGTCCCGAACGCGGCTTTGTGGCCGCGGATATCCCGGGACTGATCGAGGGTGCTTCCGAAGGCGCGGGGCTGGGACATGATTTTCTGCGTCATATCGAACGGTGCCGGCTGCTTCTGCACGTCGTGGACGTCGCCGGAACGGAAGGACGCGACCCCGTCACGGATATCGAGATGATCAACAAGGAGCTCGCGAATTACAGCCAGGAGCTGTCGAAACGCCCTCAGATCGTGCTCGCGAACAAGACGGATCTGCTCCCGCCGGACGCGGACCTGACGGAGTTCGAAAAGTATGTGTCTGACCACGGCTGGCCGCTTCTGTACATTTCCGCCGCTACCCGCAAGGGTCTTGACGAAATGGTGCGGTTCGTCGACGAAAAACTTTCGGAACTGCCTCCCGTACAGGTGTACGAGCGGGAGGTGAACGACGAAAACGGCGAGGCGGGCGCATCCGGCAAGGAGTATACCATCCGCCGGGAAAACGATACGTTCTTCGTGGAAGGCGAATGGGTGTTCAACCTGATGGGTCGCATCAATTTCGACGATCACGAGTCGCTCCGGTATTTCCAGCTCACGCTGCAGAAGGCGGGCGTGTTCGACGCGCTGGAGGCCAAAGGGTGCAAGGACGGAGACACCGTTTCCATCTATGATTTCGAATTCGATTACGTGAAATAACGATATAGCGACAGAGAGACCGCCCGGTCGAAGCCGGGCGGTCTCTATGTTTGACGATATGTTTTGCTTATGCTGTCTTTGCCGGAAGCCTTTTCAGCGGTCCGGGGAAATGTATTTCCAAAGGGAAATGATGTACTTAAGACCTGACCAGACGGTGAAAATGATGGCTACGACGCCTGTGACGTAGGTGCAGATATAGATGTGCCGCAGCGGGAAGGCATCGTTCGCACTGGCGATCAGGCCGTAGATCGTCGGCTCGAGCAGCGCGAAAATGATGCAGGCCATCTGCGTGACGGTCTTGATCTTGCCTAGCATGTTGGCAGCCACGACGACGCCGGCGTTCTGAACGGTGATCAGCCGGATGGAGGCCACAGCCAGCTCCCGGAAGATGGTCACGGTCAGCATGACGATGAAGAGGATGAACATGTAGGACTCGCCGTCCCAGCGGAATTTCCAGATCAGACCGCACACGGCCGCGAGCACCATGAACTTGTCCGCGAGCGGATCCAGGAATTTCCCGAAATCCGTGATCAGATTGTATTTGCGCGCGATGTGGCCGTCCAGGTAGTCCGTGAACGACGCGATGCAGAAAACGGCAAGCGCCGCCATGTTGGTCCATATAGCGTCCGGAAGGACCAAAAAGACCAGGATGACCGGGACCAGCAGCATGCGCATGACGGTCAGTTTGTTGGGAAGATTCATAATACTCCTTTCCGGTCGGTGAAGTCTGTCGGGACTTCCTGACCCAGCAGGTCATAATCCCGGGCGTTCGTCACCTTGACATTCGTGAACGTTCCGGGTTCAATATTTCTTTCGGAACGGAAATAAACAGCGCCGTCTATCTGCAGCGCGTCCGCGCGGGAACGGCCGACGTAAAGTTTTTGCTCTTTGTCATACCCTTCGCACAGGACCTCGATCGTCTTGCCGATCCTGCTTTTGTTCCATTCGTCGCTGATCGAAAGCTGCTCGCGCATCAGGATATCCGCACGGTCCTGCTTGACCTGCTCGTCGATCTGGTCCGGGAAGGACGCCGCCGGCGTTCCTTCCTCCTGCGAGTAGGGGAAGACGCCCACGTGCTCGAACCTGCTTTCCCTTACGAACTCGCACAACTCGTCGAAATCCTCTTCCGTCTCTCCCGGGAAGCCCGTGATGAACGTCGTCCTGATGACGATGCCGGGGACCGCTTCTCTTAGCCGGCGGACGGATTCGCGGATCATTTCGCTGCCGCCGTGGCGGTTCATGCGTCTGAGCACGTTCTCGCTGATATGCTGCATCGGCAGGTCGATGTATTTCAGCACCTGGCCGTTGTCTCTGATCTGCTCGATGAGTTCGTCCGTGATCTTGTCCGGGTAGCAGTAGAGCAGACGGATCCACGGGATGGAAGTCTCTGCGCCCAGCCGGTTCAGCAGATCTGCCAGCATATACCTGCCGTACAGGTCCTTTCCGTAGCGGGTGATGTCCTGGGCGATGATCGTGAGTTCCTTCGTCCCGGACGCCTCAAGTCCGACGGCCTCCTTCACAAGATCCTCCATGGGCCTGCTGCGGAAACGGCCCCGGATCGAGGGGATCGCGCAGTAGGTGCATCTGTTGTCGCAGCCTTCCGCGATCTTTAAATAGCTCGTGTAAGGCGGCGTCAGCAGCAGCCTGTCCCCGCCGAGGCGCACGCAGTCGTTCGGCTCGAAGGAGGCGTATTTCGGAGACCCTTTGGAAAAGGACGCCACGACGGCGTCGACGGCCTGTGTGATATTGTGGATGGATCCGACGCCGAGGACCGCGTCCACTTCAGGCAGCTCGGCAAAGACCTCGCCACGGTAGCGCTCCGTGAGGCACCCGGTCACGATGATCCCCTTCAGCCTGCCTTCCTTTTTCAGCTCGGCCATGTCCAGGATATTGCTGATGGATTCCTTTGTCGCGCTTTCGATGAAGGCGCAGGTGTTGATGATCACCACGTCTGCCTTCTTCTCGTCCGGCGTCGTGGTATAGCCGGCGTCGAGCAGCTCCCGGAGCATGATCTCCGAGTCTACTGTGTTCTTCGGACAGCCGAGCGAGATGAAACCGATCTTTATTTTGCTTTTCGTATTGAGTGAGGCCATAGAAAACCCTCCGTGTCTGACTGCCCTTATTGTACCATATCGTCAGCGGGCAGTCAATGGACGCGCGCGTGCTTGGCGCGTAAAGTAAAATTCTAAAAGTTATTATATTGAAAAATGAGGGCCTGTTGTGGTATACTGTTAGTATCGAAACTGCGCCCTTTTGGCGAAAGGAGGCCTTGCAATGGCTGAGAGAATCGGTGTGCTGACGTCCGGCGGGGACGCGCCCGGGATGAACGCGGCGATCCGCGCGGTCGTTCGCGCAGGCATCTATTACGGATATGAGATCTACGGGATCCAGAGCGGATATAACGGTCTTATCGAAGGCGAATTCCAGCCGATGAACCTGCGGTCCGTCTCGGACATCATGAGCCGCGGCGGAACGATCTTGAAAACGAGCCGCAGCAAGCTGTTCGAAACGCCGGAAGGAAGGGCTCGCGCCATAGAGAATCTGAAATCACTGGACATCAACTCGCTTGTCGTCATCGGCGGAGACGGTTCGTACCGCGGCGCGCGTGAGCTGTCGCGGGAGAGCTCCATGAACGTGGTAGGCATCCCCGGAACGATAGACAACGACATCGGATGCACGGACTATACCATTGGATACGATACCGCTCTCAACACGGTCAGAGACTGCATCGACCGGATCAAGGACACGGCATTCTCTCATGACCGGTGCAGCATCATCGAGGTAATGGGCCATCACGCCGGATACATCGCGCTGAATTCCGCGATCGCCGGCGGGGCGGAGGCCTGCATCCTCCCCGAAAAGCCTTTCGATTTGGAAAGAGACATCATACATCCCCTCGTCGCCTGCAGGGCGCGCGGGAAGAAGCTGTTTCTGATCATCGTCTCGGAGGGCGCGTACCCAAGCTACAAGCTGGCCGGGGAGATCCAGGAGAGGATGGACATCACGCCGACCGTATCGATCTTGGGATACATCCAGCGCGGCGGATCGCCGACGGTCCGGGACAGGCTGATGGCGAGCCTCATGGGCGTGCGCGCGGTCGACGCGGTAAGGAACGGCGAGCGGAACGTGGTAGTGGCCAGCAGGGCCGGCGAGATCGTTACCATCGGCATCAACGAGGCGCTGGAGATGAAGAAGGAGATCAGCCCCGACAGGTTCGTGGCGAACAGCATCCTGTCTCTGTAAGCGCAAAAAAAACATTTGTAAAGATTTTTAACTTGGGGGCCATTCATGGAAAGAGTTTCCAAACACAATTACTATCTGGATATCGCAAGGACTGTGGCGGAACGCGCCACCTGCCTGCGCCGCAAATTCGGCGCGATCATCGTCAAGAACGACATCATCATCTCCACCGGATACAACGGGGCGCCGAGGGGCAGACAGAACTGCACGGATATGAATTTCTGCATGCGGGAGTATCTCAAGATCCCCCGCGGCGAACGGTATGAGATGTGCCGCTCCGTTCACGCGGAGGCCAACGCGATCATTGCGGCGTCAAGGGAGCAGATGCTGGGCGCCACGCTTTACATGTGTTGCGTCAATCCGGAAGACGGCGCGCTCTACGCGGGGACCAGCAGCTGCATGATGTGCAAGAAGCTGATCATCAACGCCGGCATCGAGCAGGTCGTGATACGCGACACGGATTCGGATTACCGGATCGTGAACGTTCAGGACTGGATCACGGACGACGACTCCCTCAGCGGGAAATTCGGCTACTAAGGTCTTATGAAGGATATTAATCGTAACAAAAAGGGAATAAGCATCATCCTTATCCTTCTGTCCGCCGTTTTCATCCTTTCGTCCTGCTCGCACAGCATCCGCGTTGTGGTGCGGGACGACGGCGTTGCCTACGCAGACAAAAGGACCGGGATCGTTTACTTCTACGCGGGCCTTGACTGGGAACCGGCCGCGATCGGCGAAAAGTACGCGGTGATGGACATGGAGCAGGTCAGAATGGACGTGTACCACGTCGAGGGCCTTGAGCCGGAGAGATGGCTTGCCACGGAAGACAACGATCTGTTCTATGCCGAAGGGGTCAGCATGCCGACGCTGGAGGAACTGTACCCGGACACGGTCGACGTCATGCTTTACAGCGGCGGGAAGGAGATAAAGGCCGGAACGATCAGCGGGACCGCGGACTGCGCCCTCTTCCTGGACGACTATTTGAACGGGAACGAGGCGATGCTGTGGGAAGAGGCGGACACTCGCTTCGAGATCTACCTGTCCTCCGCGCTGTATCCTGGGATTCGGTGCCATATGATCTACCTGCTCGTTCCCGAAGGAGCCGCGATCGGCACGGACACGGCCGGTAACGAGATACAGATCAAGGCTGTGCTGTACCGCCTGTCCGACCATAAGTTCATCGGGTTCACCGAGGACATTCTGGAAAAATATGGGATCAGGGTTTGATATCGTCCCGCTGGACGCCGGCGCCGTTGAGGCGTGCATATCTCTGGAAGAGGCCTCTTTTTCCGTCCCGTGGGGACGGCAGACGCTGGAGCAGCTGATGAATAGTTCCGCCTTCCGGTTCTTCTGCGCGAAGGACGGGGAAGGATTCGTCTGCGGATACGTCGGGGTGCTCTGCGCCTGCGGCGAGGGGCAGATCCTGCGTCTGGCCGTTCTTCCTTCCAGACGCAGGGAAGGCATCGGGCGGGCCCTCGTGGAATTCATTATCTCATCGGCGGACGTGCTGCGGCTGGAAAGGCTTACGCTGGAAGTCCGCGCGTCGAACGAGCCGGCCATCAGGCTGTACGAAGGACTCGGGTTTTTAAAAACGGGCGAAAGAAAGAATTACTACTCCGAGCCGCGCGAGGACGCGTGGCTGATGGATCTTGATCTCGGGCGCCGCTGACGCCCGGATCCGAGCCGGCATGCGGGCCGGTCATTTTGTTCGCTGAGAAAGGTTTTGACATATGCTAATTCTGGGGTTGGAAAGCTCCTGTGACGAAACGTCGGCCGCTGTCGTGGAGATGGACGAGAAGAGCGGTGTCCGGAAAATACTGTCGGATATCGTCGCGTCCCAGGTCGACATCCATAAACTGTACGGAGGCGTCGTTCCCGAGATCGCCAGCCGGGCGCACGTGGAAGCCGTCTCCGGGATCACGTACGAGGCGCTAAAACAGGCGGGCGCCGGAACGAAGGATGTAGGCGCCGTGGCCGTCACGGCCTGTCCAGGGCTTATCGGGGCGCTTCTGGTCGGGGTCAATTTCGCGAAGTCGCTTGCTTTTTCGCATCATATCCCGCTCGTCCCCGTCAACCATATCTGCGGGCACGTGGCAGCGGCCTACCTCTGCGATCCGGAACTAAAGCCGCCGCATCTGGCGCTGGTCGTATCCGGCGGACATACGGCCCTTTACGACGTGAAGGATTTCACGGTCTACGAGACCATCGGCACGACGCGGGACGACGCTGCCGGCGAGGCCTTCGACAAGATCGCCAGGGTCATGGGCATGCCGTATCCGGGAGGAGCGGCGCTGGACAAAATGGCGGACGGGGGAGACCCGCACGCGTTCGCACTGCCGTCCCCGGCGCTCGGAGGAGACGGATTCGATTTTTCCTTCAGCGGCATCAAGACGGCCGCTTTGAATCTGATCAACGGCGCGCAGATGCGGGGAGAGCAGCTGAACCAGAACAATCTGGCAGCCTCCTACGTGCATACGATCGTGACCGGGATCGCCAAAAAGACGGCGGCCGCGCTGGACAAGACCGGATACGGACAGATGGTCCTGGCCGGCGGCGTGGCAGCCAACGCCCACCTGCGCGCGGAGATCGCGAAAGTCTGTCAGGTGCGCGGGGTGAAGCTGACGGTCCCGCCCCTCAATCTGTGCGGAGACAACGCGGCCATGATCGCGGCGGCAGGCTATTACGCATACGAGGCCGGCGCGCGGGGCGACACTTTTCTGAACGCTTCCGCCGCGGACACGTTCTGATTTTCCCACAAGGTTTTTCACAGCCTGTGGAAAAAGCGGCGTCGGCACTCCCGAAGCGCGCGGAAAACGCGCTCATCCGGCAAAAGTAACAGAGGTTTTTACTCTTTTTGCCGGGATCGACTTGTGAATAATTCGAAAGACCGAGAGGAAGAAAATGGACGGGTTTGAGGATAAAGAATTCGAATACGAAAGCGGCAGGAAATACGTGTCCGATTCGGTCATCAGCCGGCTGCCCAGGTATTTCAGGTATCTGCGTATGCTGCTGGAATCGGGCAGGACGAGGATCAATTCCACGGAACTGTCTTCGCTCATGCACCTGACGGCGTCCCAGATCAGGCAGGATCTCAACTGCTTCGGCGGATTCGGCAAGCAGGGCGTGGGCTACGACATCAGATACCTCCATACCTGTATTTCCGCCATTTTAGGCGCGGACAGGCAGTATACGGCCGTCATCATCGGCGCGGGGGATCTGGGAAGGGCGCTGGCCCGCTCCAGGATGTTTTCGGGCAGAGGCATAACGGTCCTGTCCCTGTTCGACGTCAACCGGCAGCTCATCGGCCAGGAGACCGCGGACATACTCATCAGAGACATGGACGAACTCGTTCCGTTCTGCTGCGCCAACAAAGTGGACATCGCCGTCCTGACGGTGCCGAAGGAATCGTTCGAGGACGCGGTCAGGCGGATCGGCGAGGCCGGGATCAAGGGCGTGTGGAACTTCACGAGCATGGAACTGGATCCAGAGCAGCAGGGGTTCGTGATAGAGAACGTGCACCTGGGAGACTCGCTGCAAAGACTGACATACCATCTGCGCGTTGCGCAGGACAAGGAAAAGGAAAACTGACGGAAAGGAGGCGACATATCTTGAAATACCAGTGGAATTACGGAGACGAGGTCCTGAACCTGCCCGCAAAAGTCCGGGAATACCTGCCAAAGGCGAGCGAGCTGCAGATCAAGACGCTGCTGATGCTCACGTCGGCCGATTTCTGTGAAAAAGCCGCAAGACCCGCGCAAATGATAGCCGGGTATCTCGGGGCCGATGAAAAGGACGTGGAGAACGCGATCGCCTTCTGGAAGGACAAAGGGATCCTGGGCGCACCGTCTGCCGCGGACAAGAACGCGGAAGCTGCCGGAAAGAGACGGATCATCGCTGCCGGGCAGGAAGACGCGCACTTTGCCTATACGACGGAAGAACTGAATGCCGTCCTTGACGAAAAACCGTCCCTCAAAAACCTGATCGACGAATGCTCGCAGCTGATCGGCAAGACGCTGAACACGTTCGAGACGACGAAGATCATTTTCATGGAAGAATACTACGGATTCGAAGAGTCCTACATCCTTGAGATCGTCGCCTACTGCGCGGGGACCGGAAAGAACAATATGGCCTATATCTCCAAGATGGCGGCGGGACTGTTCGAAGAGGGGATCACGAACAGCAGATCCTTCGCGGAAAAGACGAAAAAAATACGGGAGATCGCGAGTTTCGAGGCAATCGTGCGCCGCCAGTTCGCGATCGGGGAAAGGACCCTGACAAAGAAAGAGCAGTCCATGATCGCCGCCTGGGATTCATACGGGTACGGGCAGGAGGGCGTGGAGATCGCCTACGAGCGGACCGTCAACGCCACAGGGAAGGCAAGTCTGCCTTACGCCGACACGATGATCAAAAAGTGGCACGAGGCAGGCCTTAAGGACGCGGAGCAGGTAAGACAGTACCTGAACAGCTCGGAGGCCAACGGAAAGAACGGCAGTTTCGCAGAGCAGGATTTCTTCAGCGCAGCGCTTGAGAGAAGCCTGAAAAAGAAGGAAACGGAAGGGTAAGCGGACATGAGAGTCAACGCAGAAGCCTATGAAAAAGTGAAGAACGATTATGCCTTGAAGCGGGAAAAGGCGCAGGCCGATCTGGACGCAAGACGGATCGAGGTCGAAGAAGCGGTCCCGGAGATGAGTAAGATCGAGAAGGAACTGTCCGGGAGCGGCCTGAAGATACTGGACGCCGCCCTGTCGGGCAGCAAGGCAAGGATGGATGAGGTCAAGGCGGAGAACCTTCTTTTGCAGAAAAAGAGAAAAGACCTTCTCAAGGAAGCCGGGTATCCGGCGGATTATCTGGAAATAAAGTACAGTTGTCCCGACTGCAAAGATACGGGATACGTCGGCATCGTCATGTGCAAATGCATGCGCCGCGCACTGGTCAAAGCCGGTATCGAAGCCTCGGGCCTTGCAAGCCTTCTCCCCGTGCAGACGTTCGATTCGTTCAGCCTGAAATACTACCGGAACAACGCGGAGGCTTCTCGCAGGGCGGAGCACGCCCTTGCGACCATGAAGGCGTACGCGGAGAACTTTTCGTTCGCGGACGGGAAAGCCCCTGAGAACCTTCTGCTGGTCGGGGCGACAGGACTGGGCAAGACGCATCTGACCACCGCCGCGGCCGGCGTCATCATCGAAAAAGGGTATGACGTCCGGTACATCTGCGCCACGGACCTGATCTCCGTTTTTGAGCGGGAAAGGTTCGGTCGTGCGCAGGAAGACGCAGCGCCCGAGTCCGACACGTACCTTGACTGCGAACTGCTGATCGTGGACGATCTGGGGACGGAAGTCAGCAACCAGTATACCGTGTCCGTGATCTACAACCTGATCAATTCAAGGCTGAACAGGAAGCTGCCGACCATCATCAACACGAACCTGAACGCCAAAGAGATCAAGACGAGGTACGACGACAGGATCACCAGCAGGTTGCTCGGCGACTATCTGCTCGTCATGTTCTCCGGAACGGACATCAGGATGCAGAAACTGAAAGAAAGTTCTGACGGAAATGACAAATAAGGGAAACGGAATGAGAAAGATCGTTACAATCATCAAATACACAGTACTGCTCGCGGCCGTCGCCCTGGCGCTTCTTGCAGCTGCTTCCTGCGGCTCGGGAGATCCCGCGATCGATACGACGGGATTCGATCCGGACGTGCCGATCGTAAGGGACGGCGAGTGCCTCGTGGCTTACGTGGCGAACAACGGCACGCAGCCGTTTTACCTGGTGGTGAAAAAAGGCGAGACGGCGAGAGAGCCGGAGGAGCTGACGCAAAAAGGATACACGTTCGCTTTCTGGTGCGACAAGAACCATCAGGTATGGGATTTCGACCTGCCCGTCGAGGATAACACGATCCTGTACGGGTACTGGACGCCGAACACCTACCGGATCACGTTCGACACGGCAGGCAAGAAGTGCGTCGACCCGGACGGCGAGGAACAAAAGTTCGAACCGGTGGACGTCAATTACCGAGACGCGGCACAACTGCCCGACGAGGAAACGGTAGCCTGCCCGGGATACAGGTTCTGCGGCTGGCTGTACGAAGGAGAACCCTTCGACGCGGCACAGTATCAGTACGATCATGACATCACGCTGACGGCGAAGTGGGAGGCGGTCGCCTACACGGCCACCTATTACGCTATCAACGGGGAAGAGATCATGCAGCTGCCCTTCACGGTGGATGACGAGACCGTCCCCGGTCAGCCGGACGTCCCGCAGATCGCAGGGCTCAACGGCCGGTGGAGCGCCTATCGCACGGGGGCGTGCGACATCGTCATCCGCGCGGTCTATACGGTCAGTTTCGGCAGGTATCCGCAGGAGAGCGGGACCGCGGAGGACATCGAATGGGTCGTGGTTGACCTGTCCGACGGTAAAGCAACGCTCCTGGCCCTGAAAGGCCTTTACAGTCTGCCTTATCACGGCGCGTACTCATGCCCCTCATGGGAGGAGAGCACGCTTTACGGGTGGCTGAACAGCACCTTCCGTTCCGCCGCTTTTTCGGAAGAGGAACTGGCTCTGCTCGTTCCTGCGGACGGCTCGGGGGTCGTGAGTCTTCTGAGCGTCGAACAGTTCGAGACAAAAGTGAATATCGAGGGGATGGAGGAATTCGTCCTGTGCGAGTCGACCGAGACAGCCGAGATAAGCGGGGCGACAGTTTACAGCAGCGGCTACAGCCACTGGTGGCTGTCCACGCCGGCGGCGATCGACAGCAGCATGGCTTCCTACGTCTCGGACACCGGGAATCTCTATAAGTCTATCGGACTGCCGATCACCAGCGCTTTTCTTGCCATAAGGCCCGTTGTCGTGCTGGACTACTGGGCATTCAGAGGACAGGCGGACTGAGAACGGAAAAGAAAATGAGCCATAGGATCCGTACGGAAAGCCGCAGGAAACCATGGCCCATGTCTGCATGATCGATTTTGAATAATCATTTTCGGTATGGCTGGGGTGGCCGGATTCGGACCGACGAATGCAGGAGTCAAAGTCCTGTGCCTTACCGCTTGGCTACACCCCATCAACGGCTGTATTGTAGCACATATGTCCTGTGCTGTCAAGGAAAAACGAGGACGGAAAGACAGGACGGAAACCATAGAAAAACGTCCGCAAGGAGGATCGGATAATGGATATTACCAAGTATTACTGGAACGAGGGCGAGAAGCCGCTGGACTGCATCAAGACCGACGGAGGATTCTTCAGCATTTTCAGAAGAGTCGCCTGCATCGGGGACAGCCTGTCCTCCGGCGAGATGGAGTCTTTGGACGAGGCGGGGAACCGCGGCTACCATGACATGTTCGAGTATTCGTGGGGCCAGTACATGGCCCGCGCGGCCGGCGTAGAGGTCCTGAATTTCTCGCGCGGCGGGATGACCGCGGAGGAATACTGCAAATCCTTTGCCGAGGCGAACGGTTTCTGGGATCCGAAGCTTGCCTGCCAGTGCTATATCATCGCGCTGGGCGTGAACGATATCCTGGGCCGCAAAATGCCGCTCGGCTCGACAGACGACATCTGTCTGGAAGATCCCGAAAAGAACGCGGACACCTTCGCCGGATGGTACGGAAAGATCATCCAGCGGTACAAACAGATCGCGCCGAAAGCCAAATTCTTCCTGGAGGGCTTCCCCAGGGTGCGCCACTATATCGACAAGTGCGTGGCGGTGACGGATCTCTTCTACAAGTTCAGCGAATTCTTTGAGAACACCTATACCATCGATCTGTTCCGCTATGCGCCGGAGCACGACGAGAAATTCGCGAAGACGTTCTACCTTGGCGGGCATCTGAATGCGATGGGCTACAAGCTGACGGGCCTTCAGATCATGTCCTACATCGATTTCATCATCCGCAAGAACCCGGAGGATTTCGCGCAGGTCGCCTTCACGCCGGCGGACGGTCCTCACAACGTTCAGTACAAGTGGTAAAAACATGTATAACGAGAAGCTGAAAACAGTCAACTACATCAAGCTGGACAAGGTCATCAGGAACTACGGCAATCTGATCTTCGAAAGGATCGGAGAGCTTGAAAACGTACAGGGGTTCTGCACGGCCGAGCAGTACAGAAGCGTTCCCGAAGAAGGCTGGGCGCCTCTTGCGCCCGGCACGAAGTGGGGCGGATACTTCATCAATCTGTGGGTGAAGGGACAGTTCACAGTGCCGGCGGAATACGACGGCGTCGCCCTTTACGCGCAGCCGCACACGGACGGCAAGGAACTGCTTTATTTCGTGGACGGTCATCCGCGCGGGATCTTTTCCTGGGAACACCCGGGCGTATCGGGTTCGCACGCTTTCCGCGTCATCGACCTCAATCCCCGGGCCGGGAACGTTTATGAGCTGGCTTTCGAGTGCTATGACAAGCACCCGGAGAGCGGATCGGACTGGTTCAGCCTGAACGAGCGCAACGACGAGCCGTACGAGATCGGCGGGGGAGGTTCGAACAGGACCTATTCCGGCGTCAGCATCTGCGTCCGGAACGACGTCATCAAAGATCTGTTCTTCGACGTGCAGGAGCTTCTCACCATCAACAGGGACGCGCACGCCTCGGCCTACCTGAAGGCGCACGTGCACAGAGTGCTCGACCAGGTGGACGCGCTGATCGTCCAGTGCCCGCAGCACTATCCCAAAGAAGTCTGGATGGAGGCGGCGAAAAAATGCCTTGCCGTGACGAGGCCCTTCTTTTCCTCCCAGAACGACAGGATGGCGGGGCACGTCTGCATCATCGGCCACACGCACCTGGACACGGCGTGGCTGTGGCCTTATAAAGAAACGATCCGCAAAGCCGCCAGAACGTTTTCGAACGTTCTGCAGCTGATGGATCAGTACCCGGATTTCAAATTCATGATGTCCACGCCGCTGCATGCGGAGTGGATGAGGCAGTACTATCCCGAGATCTTCGAGGGGATGCAGAGAAGCAGCGCGGAGGGCCGGTTCGAACTGAACGGCGGTGCCTACGTCGAGTGCGACTGCAACATCTCCGGCGGCGAGATGATGGTCAGGCAGTTTCTGAAGGGGCAGCAGTTCACGAAGGAATACTTCGGGCACTACTGCGATACCTTCTGGCTCCTGGACACCTTTGGATACAACGGAAACATCCCGCAGCTGATGCAGGGGTGCGGACTGAAATATTTCGTTACGAACAAAACGAACATGAACGAGGTCAACCCCGTCGAGCATCACGCGTTTTTGTGGCGCGGGATCGACGGCACGGAGGTCCTTGCGCACATCCCGGACTCGGGCGGACACGCGGATTCCAGGTACGTGCTCTACGCGGCCGACACCAACAAGGACAAGGACGCGACGGATCACCGGCTGCTGCCGTTCGGCTTCGGCGACGGCGGCGGCGGACCCACGTTCGGGCTTATCGAGGAAGCGGAACGCGTCATGCACGCGGAAGGCGAACCCGAGACAGAGATGATGCTCGTGTCGGACTTCATGAAGATCCTGGAACAGGACAAGGACCGCATGCACGTCCTTGACGGGGAGATCTATCTGGAGTTCCACCGGGGGACGCTTACCCAGAACCATCTCGTCAAGCGCAAGATGCGCAAAGCGGAACTCGCGTACAGGGACATGGAATACATGAACGTCCTGTCCGGTGAGAAAAAGTGCCCGGACGCGGACAGGTGGCTTAAGACGATCCTGCTCAACCAGTTCCATGACATCCTTCCCGGGACCTCCATCAACATCGTGTACGACACGTACAACGAGGAGATGGACGAGGTGAAGAAAGGCCTTGACGCGGCGAAGGACGCCTTCGCCGGGGCCATGCAGACACCTCACAGGAACAGGGTGACCGTATACAACACGCTTTCCCACGAAAGGAAAGACCCGCTGTCCCTTTACGGCGAATGGGTATCCGTCAAAGGACATCCCGTACAGCATTTTTACGACGTGGCGGGACGAAAAACGACAGCCGTCGGCTGCATGGACGTTCCGTCGTTCGGAAGCGTCACGCTGACGACCTCTCCAGCAAAGGAAGACGCACAGGCGAAGGCATCGTCGTTTTCCTATGACAGGGATGCCGGCGTCATCGAAACGCCGTTCGCGCACGTGGAACTGGACGAAAACGGGTATATCGGATCGTTCGTCGACAAACGCAGCGGACGGGAACTCCGCCGCGCGGGCGGTAACCCGCTCAACGCGTTTCTGATGGCGGAGGACTGCCCGAAGGAATATGACAACTGGAACATCGACTCGGACGCGATCGACAATCTGCAGATGATGACTGGCTTTATCGGCCGCAGCGTCGTCAGCTGCGGGGAGGTGGAACTCAGGATCCGTTCCGAATTCCATCCGTCCGACCGCACGCGCATCCAGCAGGATATGATCTTTTACGCGAACAGCCCGCGCGTGGACTTCCAGACGATGATCGGCTGGGACGAGAAGAACAAGCTTTTGAAAGCGGGGTTCGATCTCAACATCCGCGCAAGGGAGGCAAGGTGCGAGATCCAGTACGGGCACGTGATGCGTCCGACGCACCAGTCCGACAGGTATTCCGTCGCCATGTTCGAGGTGTGCAACCACAAGTGGACCGACATTTCGGAGTCCAGGTTCGGCGTCGCGGTGCTGAACGACTGCAAATACGGCGTATCCTTCATCGACTGCAATCTTGCGCTGACGCTCCACAAGGGCGGCATCTGGCCGGATCACCGCGGAGACAGAGGGCTGCACGAAGTGACCTATTCGCTGCTTCCGCACGGGGGCGATTTTTCCGCCGCGAACGTGATCCTGCCCGCCTATGAGCTCAACGTCCCGTACCTGACAAAAGCCGGCGTCCGGGAGGACGGAAAATCCTTCCTTCGGATTGACGCGGACAACGTCATCTGCGAGTGCGTAAAGCCTGCTGAAGACAGAGAGGACGCTTACGTGCTCCGCCTTTACGAGAGCGAGCGCAACGAGACGCAGACCGTGCTGCATCTCAAAAACTGCAGCCGTGTATACGAGACGGATATGCTCGAACGGATCAGTACGGAACTGCCGGTAGGCGGCAGCGACGGGACAAAAGAAGTGCCTGTGCATTTCCGCCCGTTCGAGATCAAGACGTTGCTGATTGAAAAACAAAAGGAACAAGATTATTCATGATTGAGGAAAACACAGCCGGTCAGATCCGGCGAAGAAGAACGTTCGCGATCATCTCGCACCCCGACGCGGGCAAGACGACGCTGACGGAAAAGCTGCTCCTGTACGGCGGAGCCATCCAGTCCGCGGGAAGCGTCAAGGGAAAGAACAGCGACAGACACGCGGCATCGGACTGGATGGAGATCGAACAGAAAAGAGGGATCTCGGTCACCTCGTCCGTTCTGCAGTTCGAGTACGAGGGGTACTGCGTCAACATCCTGGACACCCCGGGACACCAGGACTTCTCGGAAGACACGTACAGGACGCTCATGGCCGTGGACAGCGCGGTGATGGTGATTGACGCCGCCAAAGGCATCGAGCCGCAGACAAGGAAACTGTTCAAGGTCTGCGCCATGCGCGGCATCCCGATCTTCACGTTCATCAACAAAATGGATCGCGAGGCCAGGGACCCGTTCGATCTTCTCGACGAGCTGGAGAAGGAATTCGGCATCGGCACCTATCCCATGAACTGGCCGATCTCCTGCGGCGTCAGGTTCAAGGGCGTGTTCGACAGGCAGAACAGGCAGATCCTTACGTTCGACAATTTCCACGGCGGCCGCCAGAAGCTGCAGGCCATCGCCTGCGACATCACGGACACCGAGCGGATGGACAGCCTGATCGGGGAAGACTTACGGCAGGAGCTGGTCGAGCAGATCGAACTGCTCGACGGCGCATCGTACGATTTCGACCTGGAACAGGTCAGGAACGGAAGGCTGAGCCCTGTGTTCTTCGGATCGGCCCTGAACAATTTCGGCGTCGAGCCGTTTTTAGAGAACTTTTTGAAAATGTCCCTGCCTCCGCGGCCGAGACAGGCGGGCGAGCGGACGGTCGATCCGGAAAAGGACGGCTTTTCGGCGTTCGTTTTCAAGATCCAGGCCAATATGAACAAGGCGCACCGCGACCGGATCGCGTTCATGCGCATCTGCTCTGGAAAATTTGAGCGGGACAAAGAATACTATCACGTGCAGACGGGAAAGACCGCGAAGCTTTCTCAGCCCCAGCAGATGATGGCCCAGGAGAGAGAGGGGATACAGGAGGCGTATGCCGGCGATATCATCGGCGTGTTCGATCCGGGCGTTTTCTCCATCGGGGACACGGTCTGCGAGCCTGGCATGCACGTCCAGTACGAAGGGATCCCGACCTTCGCGCCGGAGCATTTCGCGATCGTGGAGCAGATTGATTCCATGAAGCGCAAGCAGTTCGCAAAGGGGATGAACCAGATCGCTCAGGAAGGTGCAATCCAGATCTTCTTTGAGCCGGACGCCGGCATGGAGCGCGTGATCGTAGGCGTCGTGGGCGTTCTGCAGTACGACGTCCTTCAGTTCCGCATGCAGTCCGAATACGGCGTGGAATACAGGAAGAGCGATCTGCCGCATACGATCATCAGGCGGATCGCCGACCAGGATATAAGGCCCGGGACGCTGAAACTGGCGTCGGACACCCGCTGGGTAGTGGACGTCCGCGGACGCAATTACCTGATCTTCTCAGGCAAGTGGAGCGTGGACTGGGCGCTGGAGAACAACAAGTCTTTACGCCTGTTGGAATTCACCGACCGGGAGGCCATGGATGAGTAAAAGACACCGTGCCGCGAAGTGCATAGTGACGTTGCTGCTGCTCGCGGTCCTTGCCGCAGGACTGCTGACGGGCTGCGCGTTCCAGAGAGACAGGAAAAACACCTGCACGACCGTGGATTACCTGGATACCGTCTGTACCCTGACGGCATATGAGGATTCCGAACGTTTCGTCGCGGCCAGCTATATTTTCCTTTCGGAACTGGAACGCTACGACAGGCTGTTCGATATCTATACGCGCTACGAGGGACTGAACAACCTCTACGCGCTTAACAGGGCCGAAAGTGAACCGATGACGGTCGACAGGGATATTTTCGATCTTCTGTCGGACGGACTGAAAGCCTATGAGATGACGGACGGACAGGTCAACATCTGCATGGGCAGCGTGCTGTCCGTGTGGCACCGGTACATGGAGCAGGGATACGGGGTCCCGACGGACGAGGAACTCTCTTCGGCCGCCGGACACGTTTCTCCCGAAAACCTTCTGCTCGATCCGGAAACACTTACCGTACGGATGACGGATCCGGACATGCGGATCGACGTCGGCGCCGTCGCCAAGGGGTGGATCGCGGACAGACTGGCCGGGACCCTGGAAGCGGCAGGCTTTGAGAACTTCGCGATCAATCTGGGCGGCAATATCGCACTGCGCGGCAGAAAGGACGACGGGACGCTCTGGCATATCGGCATCGAGTCTCCGGACGGCACGGGCGATTTCGTGAATCTCATCGCGCTGGACGGCGAAGACGCCATTTCGACCAGCGGCTCTTATCAGCGGTACTACGACTGGGAGGGCGGACGCTATCATCACATCATCGACCCGGATACGCTGTGGCCTGCCGACACGTTCGTGTCCGTGAGCGTCGTGTCCCGGTCCGCTTGCCTTTCGGACTGCCTCTCTACCGCACTGTTCAACATGAGCGAACAGCAGGGGCGGGAACTGATAAGGCAGCTTGAGGAAACGGTGCAGGTGATGTGGATATACCGGGACGGGACCTGCGTCAAAACGGAAGGCTGGCCCGTCTGGGACCAGCAAAAGACAAGGTAAAAACGGCTTGCAATCGCTGCGGCCGTTGTTATATAATATTTTTAGAAATAATCCTCATACGAGGACCAACTGGAGGTAGTTATGGGACTGTCCAAAAATGAAAAGGTCCGCGTCGGTATCATTGGATGCGGCGGTATCGGAAACGGAAAACATCTGAATTCTTTGCGCAATCAGCCCGACGTGGAAGTGGTGGCGTTCTGCGATCTGATTGAGGAGCGCGCTGCGAAATCCCGTGCAGAGTACGGAACAGACGACGCGAAAGTCTATCTGGATTACCGTAAACTGCTGGAAGACAAGAGCATCGACAGCGTTCACGTCTGCACGCCCAACCGATCCCACAGCTTCATTACGGTCGACGCGCTGGAAGCCGGCAAGCACGTCATGTGTGAAAAGCCGATGGCGATCAACGCGGCCGAAGCGAAACTCATGCTGGACGCCAGCAAGCGCACCGGCAAGATCCTGACGATCGGCTACCAGAACAGGCAGATCCTTCAGCACAGGATCCTGAAAAAGATGTGCGAAGAAAACGCGTTCGGAGACATCTATTACGCGAAGGCGCTGGCCGTCAGACGCCGCGGCGTTCCGACCTGGGGCGTTTTCATCGACGAGTACGAGCAGGGCGGCGGTCCACTGATCGATATCGGCACCCATGCGCTGGACCTTACCCTTTGGACAATGAACAACTACAAACCCAAATACTGCCTCGGACAGACGTTCCATAAACTGAACCACGACACGGATCAGGGCAACGGCTGGGGCCACTGGGATCCGGAAAAATTCACATGCGAAGACTCCGCGTTCGGTTTCATCGTCATGGAGAACGGCGCGGTCATCAACCTCGAGTCCTCCTGGGCGCTGAACATCGTGAACTGCTACGAGGCGACAACGGTGCTGTGCGGCACGAAAGCAGGCGTGGACTTCTACGACGGCATGCGGATCAACGGTGTCAAGTACGACGCGCAGTATATCGAGAAAGTGAATACCAGCAACAGCGGAGCGGCGTTCTTCCCGGGCATGGGCAACCCCGACCCGAGTTCTGTCGAGTGCCGTCTGTTCTACAATGCCATCCGCTACGGGACAGAGCCCAGCACGCTGCCTGAGCAGGCATACGTTGTCAGCCGCATCCTTGACGGCATCTACACGTCCGCCAAGACAGGCGACATCTTCAGATTCACACAGGAGTAAGAAGCAATGGAACTATCCGTACTGGCCAATCTATACGGCTCCCTGTCGCTGGAGCAAACGCTGAAGATCCTGACGGGTCTGGGCATCCATACCGTCGAGCTGGGCGCCGGCGGCTATCCCCGCAAGGAGCACTGCAATCCGGAGGAGCTCCTGGCCGATCAGAAGAAATATGACGCTTTCACAGCGCTCCTGAAGAAATACGAGGTGCGCGTCTGCGCGCTTGCCTGCCACGGCAACCCGGTCCACCCGAACAAAGCGGTGGCCGAAGCCTACGACAGGGATTTCAGGAACGCCGTCCTTCTGGCGGAAAAGATGGGCGTGGACACGATCGTCGGATTCTCCGGATGTCCTGGGGATTGCGAAACGTCCAAATACCCGAACTGGGTCACGTGCCCGTGGCCGGACGACTATCTGGCGGTCCTTGACTGGCAGTGGAACGAAAAACTGATCCCGTACTGGAAGGAAATGAACGATTTCGTGAAGGCCCATCATGTGCCTCACATCGCGTTCGAGATGCATCCCGGATTCTGCGTATACAATCCGGAAACGCTGCTTCGCCTGCGCAACGCCTGCGGAGACGCCATCGGTGCGAACATCGATCCGTCCCACCTCGTATGGCAGGGAATGGATCCGGTCGCCGTCGCCAGGGAACTGGCCGGCTGCATCTACCACGTGCATGCGAAGGACACCAAGATCGACGCGTATAACGTGGCGAAGAACGGCGTCCTGGACACGAAGCACTACAGCGACGAGATCCACAGGGCGTGGGTGTTCCGGACAGTCGGGTTCGGACACGACGCCGCTTTCTGGAAGGATTTCGTGAGCAACCTGCGTCTGTGCGGATACGACAGAGTCCTTTCCATCGAGCACGAGGATTCTCTGATGAGCCTGGACGAGGGACTGCAGAAGGCCGTCGCTTTCCTGCGGCCCGTCGTCATGACCGACCCGAAACCGGGCGGGATGAGCTGGGCGTAAACAAGAAATGGCGCATGCCCCGCGATAGGGACATGCGCCAAACGCAATATGCGGTCATTTGCTCTGGCCGTTTTCCTTCTCCATCTGGGACATCAGCTTTTTGCTGAACTCCTCAGCCGTGTTGTACCCGAGTTTCTTCTGCCTGTTGTTCATGGCTGCGATCTCGGTGATGATGGCCAGGTTCCGCCCCGGCTGTACCGGGATGGTGATGGCCGGAACGTCGATCCCCAGGATGTTGACGGTCTCGGAATCAAGGCCTAGCCGGTCGTAGTTCTTGCCCTGTATCCACGGCTCCATGGTGATGACGAGGTCTATCTTCTCGGTGTTCTTGACGGCGCCCATACCGAACAGGCGGCTGACGTCCACGATGCCTACGCCGCGCAGCTCCACGTAGTGACGGATGATCTCCGGAGCGGAGCCGACCAGCGTCTTCGAGGAGACGCGCTTGATCTCGACGGCGTCGTCCGCGATGAGACGGTGGCCGCGCTTGACGAGCTCGATGGCCGTTTCGCTTTTTCCAACGCCGCTTTCGCCGAGGATCAAAAGACCCTCGCCGTATACTTCCACGAGAACGCCGTGACGCGTGATCCTGGGCGCCAGGTGAACGTTCAGCGAGGAGAACAGCGCCGCCATGATGGCGGATGTCTTCTGCGGAGTCCTGAGCAGCGGGATCTGCTGGTCTTTTGCGGAACCGATCATGCAGTCATAGACCTGCAGAGACGAGGTGACCAGAACGGCGACGGGCTTTGCGAGGAACAGGGAGCGGATCTTATCGTCCCTTACGTCGGGGTCCAGGCTGTCCAGATACTTGTGCTCCGCTTTACCGATCAGCTGCATGCGCCACGGCTCGAAAACGCCGTAGTAGCCTGCGAGCGGCAGACCCGGACGTCCTACTTCAGGAGAGGTGAGGAGCACCTTGTCCATATTGTCCGGCGCAAAGATGACTTCCAGTTCGAATTCCTTTACGATGGTACTCAGCGGGATACTGTATGTTTCTTCCATCTTTATCCCTCCTTTTTTACATTTAACATTATTATATCATATTTGCAACAAAGGTCAATCTTTCTTGCAGAACTTGCCTGCGGGCGGATCCCGCATAGGCTGAAAGGATCCGGTATGTCCAAAAGTCTCATCCGAAAATACAGCGCCAAGCCCCAAAAGGGCGGGCAGGGCGGCAAAAAGCCGGCCAGGACCCGGCTGCTGCCGTGGCAGATAGCTCTGATCGTCTTGGGCGCTCTCGTCCTGCTCGGCGGTATCGTGATGGGGATCGTCCTTCTGGCGAACAGAAACAGCGTCCGTCCCATCAAGGGAACGGACGAGGAACTGGCCTCTGTCGGGAAGATCGAGGAATGGGACGTGTGCTACGAGGAACTGCGGTTCGTGACGCTTTTGTACAAGGAAGACATGGAGGCGCAGGGCGGTGCCGGGATCTGGGAGGATCCGGAAGCGCGCGCAGAACTGGAAAGACTCGTCATGAACAATATCACGGCCAACTACGCGGTCCTGTCCCTGTGCAAGGAGGTCCTGATCGAGCTCGGAAGCCCGACCATCGAGCAGGTGGTCCAGGAAAACGTGGCGGAGCTCGTCGCGCAGAACTGCGGCGGCAGCATGGACGTATACAGAAAATGGCTGGCGGAGAACTATCTGACCGATCACTACCTGCGATTCATCTATGAGGTGGATCAGATGGAAAGGGAACTGTACTATTCCTACTCGCAGGATCTGCAGCTGTTCGAATGCGATACGGAAGCCGATTTTCTGGCCTATGCGCTGGACGGAAACATGGCAAGGACCATCCACGTCCTGATAAGGCAAGACGCCGGAGACGATCCCGAAGAAAACCTGAAAAAGGCAAAGAAAGCAATGGAGGAACTGCGCGCCGGCGCGTCCTTCTCGAGCGTCATCTCCCGGTACAGCGAAGACTACCAGATGGTCACGGACGAGGGGTATTACTTCACCCGGGGAGAGATGGAAAAGGCCTATGAGGATGCCGCTTTCGCGCTCGGCATAGCCGACTGCAGCGATATCATAGAGATCGACGGCGACTACTATATCATCAAGCGGCTGGAACCGGACAGGTCGTACATCCTGAACAATCTGAAAGAACTGTTCACGTACTACCAGTACGCCTGCCTGAACGAACTGATCTCGGAGCGGCAGCAGCTGCTGCATCTGGATCTGAACGAATACGGAAAAACAATCAAACTTTGGGAGATAGATTAATGAGACACCTGTTTATCCTGAATCCGTGCGCCGGGAAAAAAGACAACAGCGGCGCGTGGCGAGAAAAGATCGAAAGTGCCTGCCAGTCGCGCGGCGCGGACTATTCGATCCATGTGACGACCGGAGCTGGAGACGCGTGTGAAACGGTCCGCAGTACGCTGGCCGCATCGGACGAACCCGTCCGCATCTACGCGTGCGGCGGCGACGGAACGCTCAATGAGATCGTCAACGGCGTCATAGGATTTCCGCAGGCGCAGATCAGCGTGATCCCGGACGGGACCGGAAACGATTTCGTCCGCAATTTCAGCCGTCCGGAGCAGTTTCTAGACATCGAAGCGCAGTTGGACGGGGAACCCATAAGGCTGGACGCCATCCGCGTGAACGACAGATACTGCATCAATATGATCAACATCGGGTTCGACTGCGAAGTGGTCCGCAAGACGGATTCCATCAAAAAGTCCCCGCTGGTCCCCGACGGGCTCGCCTACCTTGTGGGGGTCCTGGCAACGCTGATCAGGAAACCTGGCGTTAAGGCGAAGATCTCTTTCGGCGGCTCGGAACCGGAGGACTGCAGATTTCTTCTGACGGCCATCGGGAACGGGGCCTTCTGCGGCGGCGGTTACGATTCACTCCCGCCAGCCTCGCTGCGGGACGGCAAAATGGATTTTCTGGGTGTCAGCAATCTTGGAAGAATCAAATTCCTGTCCCTTCTGGGCGATTACAAGAAAGGGAAGCACCTGGACGGGCGCGCGGCCCGCTATATGCGGCATGTGGCGGCAAGCGAGATCGAGATGGATTTCGGCGCCGAGCAGGCCGTCTGCGTGGACGGGGAAATCGTTTATGAAAACCGTATCAGGCTTTCCGTCGTCCCGGAAGCCGTATCCTTCTCGGTGCCGGCCGGATCGGAACTGGTGCAAGGAGAGAAGAAGTGACGAAAGCCGAGATTCTTGTCCTTGCAGACATCCACGGCAGAACGGATCTTGCCTGTCAGGCGCTGGGGCGGTTGGTGAAACGGCCGGACGCGGTCCTGTTTCTGGGAGACGGACTGAACGGCCTTGAAGACGTTCCTTTCCACACGGATCTTTTTTGCGTCAGAGGAAACTGCGACTACGGACCCGCTTGGGACCATGTTCCGAAGGAGAGGACTGTTGACATCGGCGGGGTGAAGATCTTCATGACGCACGGACACCTGTACGGCGTCAAGAGCGGGATCGGGCGGTTATGTATGGAAGCGTCTGCCCGCGGTGCGGACGCGGTGTTGTTCGGACATACGCATGAACCTTTCGAAGAGCCTTTGAAACTGCCCGGCAGCGAAAAGACTGTCCTTCTCATGAATCCTGGCAGCCTGTGCGACGGCTGCTTCGGGACGCTGACCGTTACGGACGGATGCATACTGGCCGGCTTCGGCAGACTATGAAAACAATAATTATCCACCCGCCTAGCGGGTGGTATTTCATTTTCGGGCATAGCCCTAATCATTACTGGCAATGCACAAGTGCATTACAAATTGGCCTGCCAGCCATGCATTTGTTACTTACTACCCATAAATGGGTCCCGTGGGT
>JAFSSK010000019.1 GCA_017451045.1 Clostridia bacterium | reverse complement strand
GCAGAAGAGGAGCCGGCACGGAAGGATAAGGATTATGAAGAGGCCGTGCTGCCCGCAAAAGATCTGGCAAAAGCGCTCGAAGGCGCCGATGAGGCCGGATTTTCCTATGACGGGACGAGCGCATGGTTTTATGCGAAAGGCGTTCTGTACAGGCCTGAAGAGAAGGATATGAAGTCCCTTGAGGCGCTTTTGAACGGCAAACTGCCGCCGCTGACGGTCCATGACTGCAAAACGCTTTACAAGCGCCTGGAGCAGGACGGGATCCGCTGGCGGGACGCTTCCTTCGACGTGATGCTGGCAGCCTACGTGCTGCAGTCCGGGGAGAACGATTTCTCCCTTCAGAAGCTGACAGTCTCCTACCTGCACGAAGTCTATGACGATACCGTTCCGGACGCCGTTTATGCACAGAGTCTCCGCGCTCCCATGGAAGAAGAACTGGAAAAGACCGGTCAGGCGTCGGTCCTTGCGGATATCGAGATGCCGACGGCTGCAGTGCTCGCGGACATGGAACTGTCCGGGTTCAAGGTGGACGTGGACGGGATCCGCAGCTACGGAGAACTGCTGAAAAGAAGCGCGGAAGAGCTGTCGCAAAGGATCTACCTGCAGGCGGGGACGGAATTCAACATCCTGTCTCCCAAGCAGCTGGGCGAGGTCCTGTTCGAAAAACTGGGACTGCCCGGCGGGAAGAAGACCAAAACGGGATACTCCACCAACGCAGACGTATTGCAGAAGCTCCGCTTCTCCCATGACATCGTGGACGATATTCTGGACTACAGGCAGGTCACGAAACTCTACAGCACCTACGTGGAGGGACTTGTGAACCTTGCAGACGCACAGGGAAGGATTCACACGACGTTCAACCAGACGGGAACGGCAACGGGACGGCTTTCGTCCGCCGAGCCCAACCTGCAGAACATACCGGTCCGCACCGAACTCGGACGCGAGCTGCGCAAGTATTTCGTCGCCAAGGACAGCGATCACGTCCTGATCGACGCGGACTACTCCCAGATCGAACTGCGCATCATGGCGCACGCCGCCAACGACGGCCACATGATCGACGCGTTCAGAAGCGGCGAGGACATCCACACGATGACGGCCGCCCGGGTCTTCCACAGGCTCCCGGAGCAGGTCACGCCTGATCTGCGCAAGCGCGCGAAGGCCATCAACTTCGGGATCATATACGGCATCGGCGGGCATTCGCTGGGCGAGGATCTCGGGATATCCACCGCGAAGGCGACGCAGTATATCGAAGAGTACAAATCGTCCTATCCCGGGATCGACAACTATCTCAAAGAGACGGTCGAGAAGGCCCGGAAAGACGGATACGTGCGTACGATGTTCGGCAGACGCCGCTATATCCCGGAACTGCGGGACACCAACAAGAACATCCAGCATTTCGGGGAACGGGTCGCCATGAACAGCCCGATCCAGGGCGCTGCTGCGGACATCATCAAAATGGCGATGGTCCGCGTGCACAGAGAACTCGAATCCAGCGGGATCGACGCGAAGATCATCCTGCAGGTGCACGACGAGCTGATCCTGGAATCCGCGAAGGACTGCGCGGAGAAAGCGATGGAGATCCTTGTCCGGGAGATGGAAAGGACAGTGGATCTGCGGGTCCCGCTCGTCGCGGACGCGCATACGGGCGACAACTGGTTCGACGCAAAATGATATTTTAATGGTTTTTGACAGCAAACAGCCGTTAATTTCGATTTTATGAAACGAAACTGTCGCTGCCGGAAAAAGATCGGCCGTCCTTGACGGAGCAGACTGCTTCGCGGGGCGGCCGGCGTTTTTCATATTTCAACTTAAAAAAGAAACGCCCGGAACTTGACAAATCAGCCCGCCGGGCATATAATAACAAATTGAGAATGATTCTCAAAATCTTACGTAAAAGAAGTGATTAATCCATGACAAAGATCGATATTTTCTCAGGTTTCCTGGGCGCCGGCAAGACGACGCTGATCAAGAAGCTGCTCAAGGAGTCTTTCGCTGGCGAGAAGGTCGTGCTCATCGAGAACGAGTTCGGCGAGATCGGGATCGACGGAGGCTTTCTGCAGGACGCAGGCATCCAGATCACGGAAATGAATTCCGGCTGCATCTGCTGCTCGCTGGTAGGGGATTTCGGCAAGGCGCTCAAAAAGGTGCTGGACGAGATCGCCCCGGACAGGATCCTCATCGAACCGTCCGGTGTCGGAAAACTCAGCGACGTGATCCGTGCCGTTCAGGGAGCGACCGAGAACGGGGCGGAACTCAATTCCTTCACGACCGTCGCGGACGTGAACAAGTGCAAGATGTATATGAAGAACTTCGGCGAGTTCTATAACGACCAGATCGGTCACGCCGGCTGCATCGTCTTAAGTCATACCGGCGGCGCGTCCGACGCAAAAGTCAACGAGTGCGTCGAGCTGCTGCGGCAGACGAACGGGACTGCGGTCATCGTCGTGGCGCCCTGGGACCAGCTCAGCGGCGCGCAGCTGCTGGCCGCGATGGAGCGGCGGGATTCGCTCAAGGACGAACTGGCGAAACTGGCCGCAGAAACAGCCGAAGAGCATATGCATGATGACGATGACGACGATGAGGAATGCTGCTGTCACCATCATCACGAGGAAGGCGAGGAATGCCACCACCATCATCACCACGATGATGATGACGACGAT
>JAFSSK010000018.1 GCA_017451045.1 Clostridia bacterium | reverse complement strand
TTTTCGCGGCCCCCATGGTCCACTGGCCGGAAGTCCTCATGACCTACGACGAAAACGCGAAAGTCCTTTTCTCCGCGGACGCCTTCGGCACGTTCGGCGCGAACGACGTGCCGGATCCCGAAGGATGGGCCTGCGAGGCAAGGCGGTACTACTTCGGCATCGTGGGCAAATTCGGCGCCATGGTGCAGACCGTGCTCAAAAAGCTTTCCGGTCTTGAGATCGGCGCGATTTGTCCGCTTCACGGCCCGGTGCTGGACAGCGACATCCCCTACTACTTAAAGACATACGATACCTGGTCCTCCTACGGTATTGAGAGCGAGGGCGTCTTCATCGCCTACACGTCCGTATACGGGCATACCAAAGCGGCCGTGGAGTACCTGGAGAAGGCGCTGCTCTCCCGCGGATGCCCCAAGGTGTCCGTTGCGGACCTTGCCCGGGACGACATGGCGGAGGCCGTCGAGGACGCCTTCCGCTACGGAAAGATCGTGCTGGCCACGACCACCTACTCCGGGGATATCTTCCCCTTCATGGACCAGTTCATCCGGGAACTTATCCACCGCAACTACCAGAACAGAAAGATCGGCCTTGTGGAGAACGGCTCCTGGGCGCCCGTGGCGGCCAAGATCATGCGCGGGCTTCTGGAGGGCTGCAAGAACGTGACTTTCGCAAAGACGTCCGTGAAGATCCTGTCCTCGCTCTCGCAGGAGAACCTTGTGCAGCTGGAAAGCCTTGCGGACGAAATGCTCGCGGACTGAACAGTCCCGAAAGGAGGATCCATTGATCCGTACCGAATACATCAACACCATAGAAGAGGTCATGGCACTGCTGGCGGACCAGCCGTACAACCATGAGATCGACCGCGTCCGGAGCGCCTACTTCTACCACGGACTGCCTGACGTAAACTACAGGCTCCTTACCTCGCTGTACCGCAACTGCAAAAATCTTTACCGCAAGCTGGAACTTCCCATCCTGCGCAACTTCTCGAAATACGCCAGCATCGACGACCCGACACTGTCCGCCTCCATCTGGAAGCAGATGATCGTGGGGCAGCATCACGGGCTCCCGACGCGCCTGTTCGACTGGACGCGCTCCCCGCTCATCGCCCTGCACTTCGCCAACAAGGGCATCAGCTACGACAAGATAGACAAGCGGGACGCGGCCATCTGGCGCATCGACATGCGGGACGTGAACGCGAACCTCCCCGCCAAATACGCGGACTACTTGAATTCCCTGGACGCCTTCGTCCTGTCCGTGGACCAGCTCACCACGCTTGCGGACTCGCTGGACGCCTACGACAAAGACATGAGGGGAGAGGCGATGGTGAGCATCGAGCCGCCGTCCATCGAGCAGCGGATCATCAGCCAGTACTCCTTCTTCTCGGTGGTCCCCGCGGACATGGTGAGCATCGAGGATTTCTTACAGACCCATACCGAGCATACGGTCAAGTACGTCATCAGCAAGGACATCCGCTGGGAGATCTTAGACCTTCTGGACCAGTACAACGTCTGCGAGCGGGTGCTGATGCCCGGCCTTGACGGCATCTCGCAGACAGTGGCGCGCCACTATTTCGTCAAGGATTCCGTTTCCGAGCGCTGCGCCGGGGCGGAAGACGAAAAAAAGGACTGACATTATGGAACAAAACAACAGAAAAGCCTGGCTGTACCTTCTGCCCGCGCTGGCATTCCTCGGCGTGTTCATGATCTACCCTCTCGTGGACGTCGTGATCTACTCCGTCGAGGAAGGATACAACTCCGCGTCGCAGACGTTCTTCGGCTACGGATTTTACAATTTCGATTTCGTGCTGCACGACGCCTATTTTCTGCAGGCCGTCCGCAACACGCTGGTGCTCGTGGCGATCACGGTGCCGGTCTCGACGGGACTGTCTCTGCTCATCGCGCTGGGGCTGAGCTCCATCAAGCCGCTGCGCAACCTGTTCCAGACCGTATACTTTCTGCCGTACGTCACCAATACGCTGGCGGTGGGTCTTGTGTTCATGATCCTGTTCAAGCAGACGGAATACTCGCAGGGCCTTATCAACCTGCTCATCCAGGCGTTCGGAGGGTCGGCCGTGGACTTCATCAACGGCCCCTGGTGGGCCAAGATGACCGTGACGTGCATCTATACCGTCTGGATCGTCATGCCCTTCAAGATCCTGATCCTGACCTCGGCCCTTGCCTCCGTGAACCAGGACTACTACAACGCGGCCCGTATGGACGGCGCGTCCAAGTCCCGCATCTTCTTCAAGATCACGCTGCCCATGATCATGCCGATCGTGTTCTACCTCATCATCACAGGCTTCATCGGCGCCTTCAAGGCGTACAGCGACGAGGTCGCCCTGTTCGGGACCGACCTCAACGCCGCGGGCATGAACACCATGGTGGGCTACGTGTACGACATGCTGTACGGCAACGGCGGCGGGTTCCCCTCCTACGCGGCGGCCGCCGCGCTGATCCTATTCGCCATCATCCTGACCATCACCGTGATAAACCTTTTGGTCAGCAGAGGACGGAGGTGAGCGGATGACTGATACGAACGAATACGGGCGCGAAGGCGCGAAGATCCGGGTGCTCGGCACCGTGCGCAAGGTCTTCACCTACGCAGGGCTTTCTCTGTGGGGACTTGTCGTGCTGTTCCCCTTCTACTGGATGATCCTCACTTCCTTAAAGAACTACGGCGCCTATACGTCCGAATACGTGCCGAGATTCTTCACGCTCTCCCCGACGATCGAGAACTACTTAAAGGCCTTCTCGGCCGTGCCGCTGGCGAAATACTTCTTGAACACCCTGGTCTTCACGCTGGCGACGACGGCGCTGATGCTGCTCATCATCATCCTGGCGGCCTTCGCGTTCGCAAGACTGGACTTCAAGGGCAAGGACCTTCTGTTCACGCTGTTTTTGTCCCTGATGATGATCCCGAACGAGCTGGTCATCATCACCAACTTCCAGACGGTGACGCTTTTGGGGCTGCGGAACACCTTCACCGGTCTCATCCTGCCGTCCGTGACGTCCGTGTTCTACCTGTACCTTTTGCGTGAGGCCTTCGCCCAGGTGCCTGATTCTTTGTACCTGGCTGCCAAGGTGGACGGGACCTCGGACTTCAAGTACCTGTGGAAAGTGATCCTTCCCATCTGCCAGCCGACCGTGGTGACCATCGTCATCCTCAAGATCATCGAGTGCTGGAACTCCTACGTATGGCCCAGGCTCATCACGGACAACCAGGCCTACTTCCTCGTTTCCAACGGCATCCAGGAGATCCGCGAGAACGGGTTCGGGCGGGAGAACATCCCGGCCATGATGGCGGCCGTCGTCGCCATTTCCCTGCCGCTGATCATTCTGTTCCTGGTCTTCCACAAGAAGATCATGGCGGGCGTGTCCCGGGGAGGAACGAAAGGATGAAAAAGGCTTTACGTTTTCTTTCTCTGCTCCTCTGTGCAGTGCTGCTTTGCTCCGCGCTGGCAGGCTGCCACGGGCGGCGGGCGATGCCGACGTTCTCGGTCCCGTCGACTTTCGACACGAGCAAGACCTATGAGATCTCCTTCTGGGCCAAGAACGACACGAACCAGAACCAGGCCAAGGTCTTCAGGGACGCCATCGAGTCCTTCTCGGCCTACTATCCCAACATCCACGTGACCATCCGTCCCTACACGGACTACAACGACATCTACAAGGACGTATTGCGCAACCTGTCCACGGGCACGACGCCCAACATCTGCATCACCTATCCGGACCACATCGCCACCTACTTAACGGGCCTTAACACCGTCGTCCCGCTGGACGATCTGATGGACGACCCGCGCTACGGTCTGGGCGGTTCCGAGGTGCCTTTCGACGCGCCTACGAAAGCACAGATCGTTCCGGAATTCCTCGAGGGCTGCAAGATCGGAAGCGAGACGTACGCCCTGCCCTTCATGCGCTCCACGGAGGCCTGCTACATCAACAAGGATATGGTGGAGAGCCTGGGATACGAGATCCCGGACGTCCTCACCTGGGACTTCATCTTCGAGGTGTCCGAGGCGGCCATGGAAAAGGATCCGGAGACGGGTCTATATAAAGTGAACGGACAGAGCGTCCTCATCCCCTTCATCTACAAGTCCACGGACAACATGATGATCCAGTACCTGGAGCAGGCCGGCGCCGGGTATACGGACGAAGACGGGCAGATCCTCATTTTCAACGACACGACGCGCGCGTTGCTCAAAGAGGTGGGCGAGCACGCGGCCACCCGCTCCTTCTCCACGTTCGCCTACTCCTCCTACCCCGGCAACTACTTCAACATCGGCCAGTGCATCTTCGCCGTGGACTCCACGGCGGGCGCGACATGGATCGGCTGCAACTCTCCCCTGCACGACGTCGTACTGCAGGATATCACCTTCGAAACGGTCGTCCGTCCCGTTCCGCAGGTCGACCCGGAGAATCCCCGGATGATCTCCCAGGGTCCCTCCGTCTGCATCTTCAACAAGGAGGATCCGGGCGAAGTCATGGCGTCCTGGCTGTTCGTGCAGTTTCTGCTCACCGATGAGATCCAGATTCCCTTCTCCAAGACCGAGGGCTATACGCCCGTGACCCTGAAGGCGCGCAACAGCGAAGAGTATAAAACCTATCTGTCCCTTCGCGGGGTGGACGAGGAGGAGCATTACGCCGTCAAGATCGACGCGACGAAGCTCTTGCTCGAGCACACCGCCGACACCTTCACGACGCCCGTGTACAACGGCTCCGCCTCCCTGCGGCAGGCGTCCGGCCAGCTGATCGACAGCGTGAACCGGGCTGCCAAGCGGGGTGAGACCATCGACGACAGGTATCTTGACACGCTGTTCGAGAACATCACGTCCCTTTACAAACTGAACCAGATCGGCAAGAAGGCTTCGATCAAAACGGATCTCGGCGGCCTGCCGCCCGTCTCGGTCGCCCTGCTCGTGACGCTCGCCGTCGTCTGGGCTGGCCTTGGCGCGCTGTTCGCGGTCCGCGCCGTCCGGAAGAAAAAGGGAAAGGCCGGGCAAAACGGCTGAAAAGGCAAACAAAATGAGCCGGAACGATTGACTTTTCCGCCCGCCGTGATATAATTGAATTAAAGTTTTTCAAAGCGATGTTCTATGACATCGGAAGGAGTTTTTATGAAAAAAGTACTGATCATGTTCCTGGCGGTCTGCATGCTGCTCTCCGTTGCGTCCTGCAGCATCAACATCAACCTCGACTTCGACATCAACAAGAAGAGCGAAGGCGTCATGACATACGCGCAGTATGAGGCAGCCGCACTCGATTCGACCGTCACTATCGAGACCTACGTTCAGGCAACGCAGTCCTGGTGGAAAGACGAAAACAAGACAATTGGCTCAATTACTTGCTACACATGCGACGGCGAAGGCGCATACTTCCTTTACAACATGCCCTGCGACGAAGCGACAGCCAAGAAACTGGTCCCCGGAACCAAGATCCGCGTGACCGGCATCAAGAGCGAATGGTCCGGCGAAGTCGAAGTGACATTCGACGCTGACGCCACGAACGTTTTCGAGATCCTGTCCGACATGACGTACGTTGCGGAACCCGTTGAGATCAGCGCGGCGCAGCTCGCTTCCGCAGACCTGATCAAAAAGCAGAACCAGCTCGCTTCCATCAGCAACCTCACAGTCGTGGCCTCCAACGAGGAAGGTGCAGCGTTCCTGTACAAATGGGACGGCTCCGGCTCTCACGACGCCAACAGCGACCTGTATTTCAAGGTCCAGGACGAGAACGGCAACGAGTACACATTCCTCGTTGAATCCTATCTGTGCGACAACACGACGGCCGTCTACAAGGCAGTCGAGGAACTGCAGGTCGGTCAGAAGATCAACCTCGTCGGCTTCCTGTACTGGTACAACGGCGTTCAGCTTCACACCGTTGAAGTTACAACTGTAAAATAAGCGTTCGTCATAACCGCCGAACCGTTTAGCGGTATCTAACGAACCGGCACCGGGAGGGACCGCATAGTTCCTTCCGGTTTTTCTTTTCCGGACGGAGGCCCGTCCCATCATTGTTACCGGAGGAAAACAGCATGCCTGCTTATAAAGTATATGAAGAGATCGTCGTCGGGAAGAAATACAAGCCCGGCACGGAATTCAACTGCGCGATAGCCGTCCCGGACACGGACCGGGAAATGGGACTGTACGTAGGCCACGACGGGCGCAACATCGGCGAGGAAGAAACGCTTCTTGCGCTGGCCGAAGAAGGAAAGGCGCCTTACTGCGTCTGTCTTGACGTCTGGGGCAGCCTGCCGGTTACGGGCGGCGCGCGGAGCATGCGTCTGGACAACTACGACCTGTTCTGCAGCGAGTACGCGGATTTCCTCGTTTACGAGCTGATCCCTTACATCAAAGAGAAATACAATCTCCGCATATCCCCCGATCCGGACTGGCATATGACCTCCGGCGGCTCTTCCGGCGGGATCTCCGCGTTCATGATCGCGTGGTTCCATCCCGAGTATTTCCACCGCGTGTATATGAGTTCCCCATCGTTTTTAGCGATGGGCCGCGGGAACGAGATCCCGGTCCTGATCCGCAAGTACGAGACGAAACCCCTGAAAGTTTACGAGGAATACTCTGAAGACGAGCCGAACGAGTATTTCGGCGCGTCCTTCTGGATCGACCAGGAAGCCAAAAGCGCGCTCGAGTTCGCCGGATACGACAGCAGGTGCGTCTTCTTCCCGGGAGAGAGCCACTGCAGCCGCCTGGGCAGCCGGGAGGAATCCCGCAAACGGCTTTCCTGGCTGTGGGACGGGTACATGACGACGCCCGTCAGGGCCCCGAGGAACAGCCCGAGGGTAAGCGCTGTCATACCGGACGGAAGCGTCTGGGAAACGGCAGATCACTTCCCTGCCAAAGACGGCGTTACTTTGAACGTCCTGTCCGCGGATCACACGATGCGGTATTTCGGAGGCGAGACGGAAGACGTCCTGTTCAAAGTGCCCACAGACAAGCCGGAAGCGCGCCACTGCCACGGCTTTCTGCACACGCTCCCGCTCATAAACCCCAAGGGCGCGATCGACCTGGCAGTAGATGAGGGCGACAGGCTGTTCGTCCTGACGTCTATCGGCATCCAGTGCGTAAGGTCTTTCGGCCTGATCGACACGATCCTGGATCTGCCTGACCGAAGCCGGCCCCTAGGGATCTCCTTCGGCGACCCTGACAGAAACTGGCTGTATGTCCGGACGGAGCAGAACGTCTACAAGCGCCTTATGCGCGTCCCTGCAGCCGGTCCCGATCCGACTGTGGCAAAGACCACTTCATACTACGACTGATCAGTAAAAAAGATCCCGGCCGGTACGAGCGTACCGGCCGGTGTTCGTTTATTCTGCCGCGGGTCCTTCTGGGATCGTCAGGCCCTCACCGCATAATACTTCTGGAATTTGCTTTTCGGTTTGTCCGGCACCGTCATGGCAAGCTCTCCGGAACTGACCAGCGGCTTCAGGTATTTCCCGACGACGTAGTACGGCGTCTGGATCTGCAGCATTTCGGAAATAGCCTCCTTGCTCCTCGGCTCTTTGCAGAAGGCGAGTATGCGCTCATCGACGGCTGCGTCTTTCTTTTTCTCCGGGGATACCGGTGTTTCTTCCTTGCGTGAAAACAGCGTGGCCCTGAAACTGCCCCTGATATTCTCGAGCAGCGGTTCGGGCAGGCCCGCTTTTTTCATGGCCTCCCGGATCGTGGGGATACCCGAGAAACGGTTTTCCGTATCTATCATGATCTCCAGATTGCTGGCAATGAAAGGATTCCTCGTGTCACCCGGCACTTTCCCTAGATCGCTGATCGTAAGTCTGCCGTACAGTCCTCCCGGATTCTCCACCACCAGTCTGTCGCGGTACAGGATCACCCTGACCGGCGAGTTCTCGGAATGGACGCTGTAGTCCCGGTGTATCAGGGCGTTCAGGATCAGTTCCCTGACCGCGACGAGCGGATACTCAGGCCTGTCCGCACGGTGTCCGTTGTCATCGATCACGACGGCGTTCCTCATGTTCCGCCGGACAAATCCGATAGCCGCCTCGAGCAATTCCGGTATCGTGTCGTCAAAGCGCTTGTTGAACCGCTCACCGGACGCGCCCAGTTTCCCGATCTCATACCCGTCCACGACCATTGCCGTAATGCCGAGCTGCGGGAAGAACGCCTGCGGGTACTCTCCCACGAGCATAAGACCGGCGATCGTCGGCCCATCACCGTCCGTAAGTCCCCGGAACCGTAATATCTTCTGCTCTTCCTGATTGGCGAGCTGAGGCTTTTCGGTCCTTAGTTTGGCAAAATACAAACTCAGTTTGTCACGTCCGAGATCATTCATGTCCGCGCGGTCTGCCTTGCGCAGCTCGTCATGGATATTTTTCTTGTATGCCTCATAATTGTATACTTCATATTCAGTCATCGGCATATCCGCGTCTCCCACACGGACATAGGACCCGCGAATCCTGCCTGCCGGCCGGTAGAAGCAGGGCTTGTTCTCCGGTTCGCATTCCGGGATCTCTGCACTGACGACGACTTTCCCCTGGTATTCGGCCACGGTAAAGAACGGACGTACGACCGGTTCCATCTGTTCCGCCGCATTTTTGACCTGCACCTGGAGATCCTGCGCGTCGTATACGCCTGTCACTGCATACCCGGCTTTTTCGTCGATTCCGAAGAGTATCGTGCCGCCGTCGTTCTGGTTCGAGAAGCTTGACAGCGTATCGTATAGTTTTTTCGAGGTCCCGCCAAGCGCTTTCTTGACTTCTATATGCTGCTTTTCGCATTTCTGCCGTTTCAAAGCCTCTATCAGTTCAATAAGATCCTTCTCGGTCATGGCGCTGCCTCCTTTCTTTTGCAAGTATATCATAGCATTTTTCAAAACGAATGTCAAGTTTTTCAAAACAAGTTCCAGATTTTTCAAAACAGTGTTTTGTTTTTTTAAAATGTGTTTTGATTTTTTCAAAAGTGTTTCGATTTTTTAGAAATGTCGCTCTACTGTTTCCCTTCTTCAAAAAAGCAACCCCAGGCTGATACGATCGTACCGTCCGGGGTCTGCGTTTTTTTATGATTGCCGGGAACATCCGTGACTTTAGTCATGGGATGAAAGGCAACTCTTTTTGTATGACAATTCACTCTTTTCCTAATGGTAATCTGTTGACCCCAGCTAGTCTGTTTGGTAGAATATAAGCAGCAGAAAAATCTTGAGGAAAGGAGGAATTACGTATATGTATCACGTTGAAAAGATCAACATCAAGCCTAAGCATCCGCTGTTTGAATTCTGCGA
>JAFSSK010000017.1 GCA_017451045.1 Clostridia bacterium | reverse complement strand
TTGACGACCACGTAGTCGAGCGTCGGCTCAAAGCAGGCGCACGTCTTGCCCGTGATGTCGTTCTTGATCTCGTCCAGCATATACCCGAGGGCGATCTTGTTCGAGGTCTTGGCGATCGGGTAGCCCGTCGCCTTGGAGGCAAGGGCGGAGGAACGGGACACGCGGGGGTTCACCTCGATGACGGCGTACTGAAAACTGTCGGGATCCAGCGCGAACTGGCAGTTGCATCCGCCTACGATCCCCAGCGCCTCGATCATGTTGAGCGAGGCCGAACGAAGCATCTGGTACTCCTTGTCCGAAAGGGTGAGGGCGGGGGCCGCCACGATGGAGTCTCCCGTGTGGATGCCGACGGGATCCATGTTTTCCATGGAACAGACGGCGATGACGTTCCCGGCGCTGTCCCGCATGGTCTCGAACTCGATCTCCTTCCAGCCGGAGATGCATTTTTCCACCAGCACCTGCGTGATGGGGGACAGATCAAGGCCCGTAGCGGCGATCGTGCGCAGTTCCTCCTCGGTGCCTGCGATCCCGCCGCCGCTGCCGCCGAGCGTGAAGGCCGGGCGGACGATGACGGGGTAACCGATCTTTTCGGCCGCTGCAAGCGCCTCGTCCACGGTAACTGCGATCTCGGATGGAACGGTCGGCTGTCCGATGGACTGCATGGTCTTGCGGAACAGGTCGCGGTCCTCGGCCTTTTCAATGGCTTCGATGGGGGAACCGAGCAGCCGGACGCCGTATTTTTTCAGCACGCCGCTGCGGTACAGCTGCATGGACAAAGTAAGCCCAGTCTGGCCGCCGAGGCCGGATAAGACTCCATCCGGACGTTCCTTCTCGATGATCCGCTCCAGGGTCTCCTCGTTCAGCGGCTCAAGGTATATCTCGTCTGCCAGATGCTTGTCCGTCATGATGGTGGCGGGGTTGGAGTTGACCAGCACGACGTTGACGCCCTCCTCCCGCAGTACGCGGCAGGCCTGGGCGCCGGCGTAGTCGAACTCGGCCGCCTGTCCGATGACGATGGGACCGGAGCCGATGACGAGGACTTTACGGATGCTTAGATCCCGCGGCATGTTCTTTCCCTCCCATCATAGCAGTGAATTTATCGAATAAAAATGACGTGTCGTGCGGACCCGCGCAGGCTTCCGGGTGGAACTGGACCGTGAAGCAGTCAAGTCCCGGATAGTCCATGCCCTCGCAGGAGCCGTCGTTGGCGTTCACGAACGTTTCGTGTCCTACGCCGGCAAGGCTCTCCGCGTCCACGGCATACCCGTGGTTCTGGCAGGTGATGAAGGTGCGGGTTCCGTCAGTCATCCGGACGGGCTGGTTCCCGCCGCGGTGACCGTATTTCAGCTTGACGGTCCTGCCGCCCATGGCAAGCGCCGTCAGCTGGTGACCTAGGCATATGCCGAATATAGGCATCTTTCCGACGATCTTGGAGATCTCTTTGATGCATTCCTTGTTGTCCGCCGGGTCGCCCGGGCCGTTGGAGAGCATCAGGCCGTCGTAGCTGCCTGAAAGGATCTTGTCGGCTTTCGTGTCGGCGGGGAAGACATCCACGGCGCAGCCCCTTTCGCAAAGACTGCGGACGATGTTGCGCTTGTATCCGTAATCCAAAAGGGCGACGCGGAAGAGCACCTTGCCCTGCGGCTCGAAATGCTGCACGGATGCGCACGTGACGGACTCGACGGCGCCTTTGACGGCAAAAGCTTTGAGTTCCTCGAGGCTGTCCGGGATCCTGTCGCAGATCATCGCGTTCATGACGCCGTTTTCCCGTATGATGCGCGTCAGCTGGCGCGTGTCGACGCCGAAAAGGCCCGGGATGTGCCGGGAGGCTAAAAACTCGTCCAGCGCGTACCGGGAACGGAAATTGGAAGGCGTCGGGCACCATTCGCGGACAACGTAGCCGCGCAGCGCGGGCTCGCCCTCGAAATCCTCCTCGATGACGCCGTAATTGCCGATCAGAGGGAAGGTCTGGATGACGATCTGCCCGGCGTAGGACGGATCGGTCAGCGTTTCAAGGTAGCCGACCATGCCGGTGGTGAATACCAGTTCTCCGACCGTTTCGGACCGATCGCCGAAGCGTTCTCCCTCGAATATATCTCCGTTGCTTAAAATCAGATAAGCCATAAATCGAATCCTTGGTGAACTTTAAAGTAGTGTAGCCGCCATGACGGCCTTGATGGTATGCATGCGGTTCTCCGCCTCGTCGAACACGACGGACTGCTGCGAATAGAACACCTCGTCCGTCACTTCCATGCACTCAAGTCCGTACCGGTCGTGGATCTCCCGACCGATTGCCGTGCCTAGATCGTGGAAAGAGGGCAGGCAGTGCATGAAGCGGCAGGAAGGCCCCGCCGTCTCCATCAGCTGCTTTGTCACGCGGTAGGGAGACAGGTCTTTGATGCGCTGCTCCCAGACTTCAGCCGGTTCTCCCATGGAGACCCAGACGTCCGTATAGATGATGTCCGCGCCGCGGACGGCTTTTAGCGGGTTTTCATCAAAAGTGATCGTGGAACCGGAGGAGACTGCGATGTCCCGGCATACGGATACCAGTTCTTCGCCGGGAAAGTAGGCTTTCGGGGCGCAGGCGACGAAATCGATGCCCATCTTCGCGCATCCCACCATCAGGGAGTTGCCCATATTGTATCTGGCGTCGCCCAGGTAGACGAGCTTGAGTCCGTCGAGTTTGCCGAACTGCTCGGACGCCGTCATGAAGTCTGCCAGCACCTGCGTCGGGTGGAATTCGTTCGTCAGACCGTTCCAGACGGGAACGCCGCTGTATTTCGCGAGATCCTCAACGATCTTCTGGCCGTATCCGCGGTATTCGATGCCGTCGAACATGCGGCCCAGCACCTGCGCCGTGTCCCGGATGCTTTCCTTTTTGCCGATCTGGGATCCGGACGGATCCAGGTAAACGGCGTGCATGCCGAGATCCGCCGCCGCCACCTCGAAGGAGCAGCGGGTCCTTGTGGACGTTTTCTCGAATATCAGCGCGATGTTTTTTCCCTCGCAAAGACGGTGGGGAATGTCGTTCTTCTTTTCGGCCTTCAGCTTCTTGGCCAGTTCGATGAGATCCCCGATCTGCTTGGCGGACAGGTCCAGCAGTTTGAGAAAGCTTTTTCCTTCAAGTCCGAACATACAAAGAACTCCTTTTTACAGTACTTTGGATAGGAAACCGCGCAGCCTTTCGGACTGCGGACGGTCGAAAATGTCCTCGGGGGAGCCGGATTCGACGATGACGCCTTCGTCCAGGAACACGACCTTGTTGGCCACTTCCTTGGCAAAGCCCATCTCGTGCGTGACGACGACCATGGTCATGCCGGCTGATGCCAGGTTTTTCATGACGTCCAAAACCTCGCCGACCATCTCGGGGTCGAGTGCGGAGGTCGGTTCGTCGAACAGCATGACGTCAGGTTCCATACAGAGCGCGCGGACGATGGCCACACGCTGCTTCTGCCCGCCCGAGAGCTGTGCCGGATAGGCGTCGGCCTTGTCGGAAAGGGCGACGCGCTCGAGCAGTTCCGAAGCCCGTGAGACCGCCGCCTCATGCGGCAGTTTCTTGAGCATTTCCGGCGCGCAGGTCAGGTTCTGCATGACAGTCATGTGAGGGAACAGGTTGAACTGCTGGAAGACCATGCCCATCTTCTGCCTGTGCTGGTTGAGATCGACGTGCTTGTCCGTCAGGTCGTCCCCCTCGAAGACGATCTTCCCAGACGTCGGTTTCTCCAAAAGGTTGAGACAGCGCAAAAACGTTGATTTGCCGGAACCGGAGGGGCCGATGATGCAGACCACGTCGCCCTTGTCGATGGAGTAGTCGATTCCTTTGAGGACTTCGAGCGTACCGAAATTCTTTTTCAGATCAGTGATTTCGATCATGTGCTGCATTCTTCTTCAGCCTCCTTTCCAGAGCGTTCATCAGCTGCGTCAGCGTGATCACGAGTATGAGATAGGTAAGCGCCACGATCATCAGAGGATTGATCGCGTCGTACGTGTTGTTACGCACAAGGTTGCCCGCGCGCGTCAGATCCACGACGGCCACGTACCCCGCGACGGACGTTTCCTTGATCAGTGCGATGAACTCGCTCGCGATGGCGGGAAGGATATAGCGGATCGCCTGCGGCAGGATGATCTTCCTCGTCGCCTGGATCTTGGACATGCCTAGGCTCCTGGCGGCCTCCATCTGGCCTTTGTCCACGGCGTTGATGCCGGAACGGATCAGCTCCGCCATATAGGCGCCGGAATTGATGCCGAACGTGATGATCCCGACGACGATGCCGTGGGCGCTCACCAAGAACACGTAGAAGAACAGCATCAGGAGCACGACGACCGGGATCCCGCGGATGACGGTGACGTAGAAGTCCCCGATGACCGCGAAGGGCTTTAAGAAGGGAACGTCGTCCGCGAAATACTTGATGACCGCGATGATGACGCCGATGATGACGCCGATCACAAGGGCGCCGGCCGTCAGGATCAGCGTCGTCTTGAGGCCGTCCAGCATCATTTTGTAGTGGCCGGTCGCGATAAATGTATCATACAGTTTCGAAAGCCAAGCTTCCATAGAAAAAACCTCGTCGAAAAGAGATGCAAGATAAGCGAAAGAGGCAGGCGAAAATGGCATAAGTCATCTTCACCTGCCTGTCTTTCAGGCAAGTTTATTTGGCTGGAGCCTCGTAAGCTTCGCCGTATTTGGCAAAGATGGCCGCCATGGTCCCGTTGGTGATCATCTCCTTGAGGATCTTGTTGATCTCGTCAGCAAGGCTGTCTGATCCGAGCTTCAGGGCGAATGCGTAAGGCTCTTCGGTCATGGCTTCGTCAAGGATCACAAGGGGCGCATCCGGATGCTCCGCGTTGTATACCTGGACCATCTGGACGCCTGTCAGCTTGTCGATGACCCATGCGTCTACCTTGCCGGTCACGAGCGCCAGCTGTGCGTCGCTGTTGGCCTCGAACGCGGATACGTTGAGCCCTTCGTCCATGCAGAATTCCTCAGCGGTCGTACCCGTCTGGACGGAAACTTTCTTGCCGGTGAGATCGCTCTTGCCTGCGATCGCGCTTCCTGCCGTCACGACGATGGCCTGGGAGGCGATGTAATACGCGTCCGTGAAGAGCGTGTTCTTCTTTCTGCCTTCAGTGATGGTGATGCCGGATACGCCGAGGTCGAATTTGCCGGCCTGGATGCCCGGAAGGACGGATTCGAACGTCATCTGGTTGATCTCGAGCTTGACGCCGATCTTTTCGCAGATATAGTTCAGGATGTCGATTTCGATGCCGACGACCTCGCCGCCTTCAAGATTTTCGAAGGGAGGGAAGTCTGGGGAAGTCGCGATGGTCAGCTTGCCCGCTTTCTTGACGGAGTCGAGCGTGGCTACCTTGCCGCAGGATGAAAGCGCCAGTACGGATACCAGCAGCATGGAGATCATTAATACGATTGCAATTGTTTTTTTCATGGTCTTTACCTCTTTCTTAAATGGTTATTTATGATTGGTGGATGTATTTTTCAAGGGATTCGATCTGCGCACGGACGGAAGCGGGACCCGTTCCGCCGGTGGAAATTCGTCGTGCGACGCAGGCGTCGAGGTCGATAACTTCGTATACGTCCGGTCCGATCAGTTCGTGGAAGGAGCTGAACTCCTCCATGCTCAGCTGCTCGAGCGTCTTGCCGCAGCCGATGCAGTACCTGACGGCCTCTCCGGCCGCTTTGTAGGCGCTTCGGAAGGGAACGCCCTTGCAAACAAGGTAGTCCGCCAGGTCCGTAGCGTTGATGAAGCCGGTCTGCGCGGCCTTCTTCATGTTCTCGGGACACGTTTTCATAGTGCCCAGCATCGGGATGAATACGGAAAGGCACGCCTTGACGGTGTCCAGCGCGTCGAAAACGGATTCCTTGTCTTCCTGCATGTCCTTGTTGTATGCCAGCGGCAATCCCTTGAGGACCGTCAGCATGGCGACAAGGTCGCCGTAGACTCTTCCTGTCTTGCCCCGGACGAGTTCCGCCATGTCCGCGTTTTTCTTCTGCGGCATGATACTGGATCCCGTCGTGTAGGCGTCGTCGAGTTCCACATAGTGGAATTCCCAGCTGGACCAGAGGATGATCTCCTCGGAGAACCGGGACAGATGCATCATCACAAGGGAGAGGACGAAGAGGAACTCGGCGCAGAAGTCTCTGTCCGAAACGGCGTCCAGCGAGTTTTCGCAGATGCCGTCGAAACCGAGCTGCGATGCGGTGAACTCCCGGTCGGTGTCATAGGTGGTACCGGCCAGCGCGCAGCTGCCGAGCGGGGACTGGTTCATGCGGGCGCAGGCGTCGTCGAGCCTGCCGATGTCCCGCTTGATCATCTGGGCGTACGCCAGCAGCTGCTGGGCCATGACGATGGGCTGCGCACGCTGCAGATGGGTATATCCCGGCATGACGGCCGTCTCGTTGGCCTTGGCCTGCTTGAGGATGACCGC
>JAFSSK010000016.1 GCA_017451045.1 Clostridia bacterium | reverse complement strand
GAGTGGTTCGGCGGCATCGCGGACACAATCCGGACCGTCATCCAGGAGGCGCTGGACAACCTCAAAGCCACCCTTTTCGACACGCTGCTGCGCGGCTTTTACGAAAGACTCTACGGGGCTCTTACGGATCTGTTCAGCTCCATCGGGAACATCGGCTCCTCCCTTTTCGACCTTACGTGGGTCCAGGCGGCGCTGCATTTTTTTTCGCTGTTCGGCATGGGCCTGTGGCTTGCAGGCAGCGTCATCGCCGTGTTCCACCTGGTCCTGGACGCCCAGTCCGGACATATGCCGCCATTCAGGCGTGGTCTTCTTCCGATCCTGTCCTCCTTCCTGTTCGCCATGCTATTTGCAAGACTCCCCGTCGAGCTGTACAGGTTCTGCACGGATCTGCAGGGCGTATTCGCCAAGGGGCTTCTCTCCCTGACGGGCGCAGAGGCCGCGGAACCCGCGAAGGCGGCCCTAAGTGCCCTTCCGCTGTTTTCCGCTCCGCATGGCGCGAACCCGCTTCTGCCGATCCTGGGGCTTCTGTGCGTCGCCTACTGCACGATCCGGTGCTTCCTGGCCAATCTCAAGCGCGGCGCGATCCTGTTCATCCAGATCGCGGTCGGGTCCTTGCACGTCTTTTCCATGCCGCGCGGCGAGAACGGCGGATGGCTTGTCTGGTGCCGAAGGGTCGCGGGACTGTGCTTCACGGCTTTCCTTCAGACGACCATGCTGCTGCTGGGCCTTGCCACCCTGCAGACGCACGTCCTGCTGGGGCTCGGCGTCCTTCTGGGCGCGACGGAGGTCCCAAGGATCGCGGACCAGTTCGGCCTTGACACGAGTATCAGAGCCAGCCTTTCCGGTGCCGTACGCAACACGTCGATGGCGATCAATCTCATCAGGACCGCGGCCATGCTCTGACGGTTTTTCATTCTTTAGACACATGAAAGGAGAGCCCTTGTACTACTATCCCCGAAATCTTTCCCAAAGGCCCCAGATCTGGCATTACAGCATCCCGGCGCTGCTGATCCTTTCCCTTCTGGCGCTTTTGTCCGTGGCGGCGCTTGTCCGCTTCGGCGAAGCGCTCCCGGCGGCCGTATCCGGCGTCCTTGCCGTCCTGCTTTTCAGGCACGAGGGCAGATGCCCGGCTGATTTTCTGCGGCTGTGCGCCGTATACCTTCTCTTTTCAAGGCAGACCTTTTCAAAAGACGCGGACGGGGAGCGAAATGCGAATGAGTAAGACAAAAAGCATCAAAAAACTGGTTCCGGTCGAGGGCCTTTCCGGGCAGGAACTGTATATGAAGGACGGGACCAGTCTTGTCCCCCTTTTGCTCTGCTGCCGGGACCTGCGTCTTGTCCCGCAGAGCCTTGCCGAGCAGGAGATCGGCAACTGGCAGCGCTTCTTCTGCCTTTTCGGACAGGCGGAGCTGTTCGTGTCCGACGGACGCGAGAATCTTTCCTCCCACGCCCAGTTCCTGCGGCAAAGGCTTGTAGCCGAAAAGACGCCCGGCGTGCGGACCCTTCTGCACGAAGAACTGCGCAAGGCCGAGCAGAGCTGCGAGGGCGTACGGAGCCGTCAGGGATGGCTTTTGCTGAAACCCCGCCCGGGCAGCCGGGAGCATCTGGGCGCCTTGCAGGAATGCGGAATCGCCCTTCGTCCCTGTCCGGACGCCCCACGCGAGATCGCCGGCCGGTACTTCCTGCCCCCGGAGGAGGATCTGCCGAGAGCCGGGAGCCTTTCTTTGTACCGCTATATGGAAGGAGAAGAAGACGGATGAGAAACAGAAAAAGAGATAGTAATAACGTTCCTTCCCCGCGCAGGCCGGACCGTGCTCTGGACAAGATGCTGCCCGGCGCCGTCCGGTTCTTCCCGGATCATTACCTTTTGGGGGACAGCTTCCGCTGCGCACTCACCGTCCGGGAATTCCCTCTTTCCTGCACAGAAACGGGGCTGCTGCACCGCATCGGCGAATACCCCGGCGTGACGGTCCATATCTTCATCCGCAGGCTCGAGGCCGCGCAGGAGCGCAAATGCCTGCAGGACGCGGCCAGGCGAAACCGCTGGCTAAGATCTTCGAACGATCCCGGAACGGCCGTGGCCGGCGAGGAGAGCCTTTCGGACACCGAGCGCATGGCGCGCCAGCTCGTGCGCAACCGGGACAAGCTCGTTAGCCTTTCGGTCTTTTTCGAACTGCGTTCGGATTCCCTTTCTTCCCTTCACGCGCTCAAAGAGCAGATGCGGGCGGAGTTTCTGCGTCTGCGCATCGCCCCGGACTGGCTCACGCTCCGGCAGAAGGAGGGCTTCTTGTCCGTGATGCCAGGCGGGAAAAACATGTTCGGCCGCGAATTCGAGCATGTCATGCCGGCGCTTTCCGCAGCCAATCTCTACCCCATGACGCGCTCAGGCCTTTACGACGAGAAAGGCTTTTCTCTGGGACACGGCGCATCCGGCGCGCCCGTGAGGCTGGACCCCGATGCCCGCGACGTGGACAGGACCAATTCCTCGGTCCTGATCTTAGGCAACTCCGGCATGGGCAAGTCCTACCTTTTGAAACTGCTCATCGTGAACCTGCGCCTTTCCGGTAAGAACCTGTACGTTTTGGACGCTGAGGAGGAGTACGGCGCCGTGTGTCGCGCGCTCGGCGGAACATACGTCCGTCCCGGCGAGGACGGGCAGGTCTTAAATCCCTTCTTCCTTCAGCCGCTTCCCGGAGAGGATCCGGATGCGGCCGTTCGGGAGCACTGTGGGGCCTTGCGGGACTTTTTCTCCTCCTATTACGACTTTTCCCAGACGGAACTGGACGAGATCGTCCGCCTGTCCAGGTCTTTATATGAAGGCAAAGACATAACCTCGTCCGATTATCCCACCCTTTCGGATCTGGGCAAAAAGCTTGAGAACCTGGCTGCCGGACAGGCGGATTCCGCTTATCCCGGCATCCTCTCGGCACTGCGTCCTCTGATATCGGGGCCTGACGCCGCCTTCTTCAACGGCAAAGGCAGCGATCCGGGGACCGGTGTATGCGTCCTTGGCGTGTCCCGGCTCCTCTGTGCCTCCAAGCGGACCGTGCGGGCCGGCATGTGGCTTTTGCTGCGCCTTTTCGAGCGCGCGATGCTGCGCCGGGGCAACACGGTGCTGTGCCTTGACGAGCTGTACCTGTTTTTGTCCGATCCGGACAACCTGCTGCGCATCCGGGACCTGATGAAGCGCGCCCGCAAGCGGGACTCCGGCCTTGTGATCGCCTCGCAGAACATCGAGGACTTCACCTCACCCGCGCTGCGGGACGCCGCGAAGCCCCTTTTCTCCATCCCCGCCTATCGATTCCTGTTCTTCCCGGGACAGGTGGACGACGAGGAATACAAGAAGCTTCTGGACCTGGACGAGAGCGAATCAGGACTTATCAGAGGCTGCCGCAGGGGCGAGTGCTACCTGCGCGCCGGGAGCGTCCGGGATCTGCTGCACGTGCATGCTCCGGAATATATACGCGCTCTTTGCGAAACGGGCGGCCGGTAAGACGGAGGTACGGTCATAGACACGAATATAATATCTTCAATGGATCTCGGCACCTACCTTGCCTCCCGGGGCGAAAAACTGAAACGCGCCGGGAACTCCCTTGTCTGGGAAAGTCCTTTCGGGACAGTTTCCATCAACGGCGGCCTTTGGTACAGCTTTTACGAGAATTGCGGTGGCGGACCGGCCTCTTTCCTGCACCGTTATTTCCGCGAAGATCTCCCGTCTTTACAGGATCTTCCCCGGCGTGATATGCAGAGCCGGAAAAAGTTTAAAAATGCGCCCCAGCTCCCTCGTCTCCCCAGGCGAAGCCCCACGAACGAAAACCTGTACCAGTACCTGACGGGCGTTCGGTGCATATCCCGGCACGTCGTGGACTATTTTGTGGACAAAGGTCTCATTTACGAGGAGGCAGGTACGGGACGCGTCGTGTTTTTAGGGACAGACGGCGAAGGGACGGCGCGCCATATCCAGCTGCGGGACACGAAGACTTTTTCACGGCTTAACGTCCGCGGCAGCGACGCGCATTACACCTTCCACATAGACGGCACCTCGGACACCTTATACGTTTTCGAGGCACCGATCGACATGATGGCTTTTTTGTCCTTTTACGAAGGTGACCCCGGACGCCATTCCTGCGTGGCCTTATGCTCCACGGCCCCGCAGGGTATGGAACGATATCTGGACGGCTCCGGCACCATAAACTGCGTATACCTTTGCCTTGACCACGACCCCGCGGGGATCGAGGGCGCCATGCGCCTGTGCGATCTTTGCCGCGAGCGTGGCGTTTCCCGCGTCTATCGCATCCTTCCCCGGTACAAGGACTTTGACGAGGACCTGATGGCAAGGAACGGCTATCCGGCCATCCCCGCGACAGAACATCCTGCCTGCGAAAAGATCAAAGAGACGATCGGACGGATCCCGGAATGCGGCGGCAACGTGAGCCGCGAGAACGCAAGAAGGACCCTTCTTACCCTTTGCGACGGCGCGGAACGGCTGGCTGTGGACGGCAAGGCGGACTATCCCCTTCTTTCGGCCGCAGGGACAGCGCTCGGGTTTTTGGGTCCAGGAGACCGGGAGCAGGCTTTGTCTCTTTTAGAAAAAGAATACCGCCCCTACCGGGAGCGGGACGGTTTTACGTCTGCTTTGGACAAGCTGCGCAAAGAGATCCTTTGCGGCAGCCGGGAAACTTTTGAGGACCGGGACGCCGTAACGGTAGCGCGGTTGTGTCTTAGTTGTCTTCTGAGCCTTGACCGACGGGAACCGGTCCTTGATCAAGGATTTTGCATGAAAGGATTGTCTTATGCCTGATAATATCTACTTGCTGCTCTTCATCGCGTTTGCGAGCGTGGTGGTCCTCTTCTTCCTCAGCCGGCTGAGTCCTTCCCGGTCTTTGGGAAGTATCCGTTCGAAACGGTCCGGAGACGGACAGCACGGGACGGCGCGCTGGGCCACGAAAAAGGAGATCCGCAAGACATACGTCCGCGTCCCGTTCACGCCGGCAAAATGGCGGGCAAGGCAGGACAAGGACCAGAAGATCCTTTACCGCTGCCGTCTTTTCGCCAAGAAGAGACCGCTGCCGGAAGGCATCATCGCGGGATATGAGAAAAAACGCGGCCCGGGAAGCCGCGTTTACGCTTATATAGATACGGGAGACGTCCATTGCCTGACCATCGGCGCCGCAGGCTCGGGAAAAACTGCCTGCTGGCTGTATCCGAACCTTGAATACGCGATGGCCTGCGGCATGTCCTTTTTGACGACGGACACCAAAGGAGACCTGCTACGCCGGTACGGCGGGATCGCAGAGCGGGATTACGGGTACAAGATCGCTGTGATCGATCTGCGCAACCCGACGAATTCCCACGGCGGGAACCTTCTGCATTTAGTGAGCAAGTATATGGACGAGGCCGCAAGGAACAACGATCTTTCCGCCCGCGGACGTGCCGAGAAATACGCCAAGATCATAGCCAAGACCATCATCGGCGCGGACGGCGGCGAAAACTTCGGCGAAAACGCGTACTTTTACGACGCGGCGGAAGGACTTCTCACCTCCTGCATCCTTCTTTTATGCGAGTTCTGCCCCCCGGAAACGAGGCATATCGTATCCGTCTTCAAGATCCTGCAGGACATGATGCAGCCCGGAAGAGGCCGGAAGAATGCCTACAGAGAACTTCTGGATCTTCTGCCTGAGAACCACAAGGCCAGATGGTTCGCGGGAGCCGCGCTAAACGCCTCCGATCAGGCCATGGCGTCCGTTATGTCCACGGCTCTTTCCAAACTCAACGCCTTTCTGGACAGCGAACTGGAAACGATCTTGTGCCGGGATCCCGAGATCGACGCGGAACTGTTCGCGAAGACGAAATGCGCCATGTTCGTGATCATGCCCGAAGAGGACAGCAGCAAGTATTTCATGGTCTCCCTCATGATCCAGCAGTGGTATCGTGAACTTCTTTCCGTTGCAGATGAATACGGTGGTAAGTTGCCGAGAAGGGCAATATTCTTTTGCGATGAATTCGGAACGTTGCCGAAGATACAGTCCGCGGAGATGATGTTCTCCGCTTCCCGTTCCAGGCGTCTCTCCATCGTCCCGATCATCCAGTCTTTCGCGCAACTGCAGAAGAACTACGGGAAGGAAGGTGCCGAGATCATCGTTGACAACACGCAGCTGACCATCTTCGGCGGATTCTCCCCGAACGCCAAGTCTGCAGCTGAACTGTCTGCCGGTATGGGGAATGCGACTGTGACAAGCGGATCCGTGAGCCAGAACGACCAGGGGACGTCCAGAACTCTGCAACTGATGCAGCGGGCGCTACTCACTCCTGATGAGCTCAAGTCCCTTCCCCGCGGGACTTTTATCGTGACGAGGACGGGCTGTATGCCGAATATGGTCCGGATGCCGCTTTTTTTCGAGTGGGGGATCCGCTTTGACGGAGAGCCTTTCAAGATCTCGATTTCATGCGGAACAACAGTTTCATACGCGGGGCGCATGACGCTCCGTGACGCCGTGGAGAATAGCTGCATGGGAATGCGCTAGGTTTAATGGAACATCTCTTTTGCAAGACAAGCATTAACAAAACTCATTGAAACAAATAGTATTCAAAGGCATCCCTTTTCCCAAAACAACATAGACCTACTGTGACTAAGCGCACTGCTGATTTGATTAATTGGCATATGATAGCATAAGGATGAAATATGCGCTATGATCAGCTCTCACATTCTTGATTCATCGCATGCCGATGCCGGCAGATTGGCTTTTCCTCTCGTCCTCTCAAGAAATGCACGACCATACTTTTCCTGTATTGCCTTTTGATGCTTATAGTTTGTCTTGTTGCTGATGCCGTGTTCCTTCAGCCATTGTGCTTTTGGAATCCCGCTTGATGAGCACTCTCGAATGATATTGATCCAATACCGTTCTCGAATTTCTCTGGTGATTTCGTTCATTACTTCCTCCAGGATTGCTTACTCAAAAACCTCCAAAGTCTCCAGAGTCTCCAAAGTCTCCATTTCTCTGAGGTCCTTGGTACTCTATTATCTCATGTCCTGGATGATTTTTAAACGCACCCGTGGTTTACACCGTTTACTGTGATACTTGCAATTCCATTTTGTATGTGCTAAACTGTTTGTGTCGATGTTCTCTTGTGACATTGATTTTATCCTCCGATTTGTTTTTCTGTTTTCGACTGGCAGGTCGTTAATAGTTTACCACAAATCGGAGGATTTCT
>JAFSSK010000015.1 GCA_017451045.1 Clostridia bacterium | reverse complement strand
CAAAAACGACCTGTAAACGACCGGGATCGCCATCGAAAAGGCTGTCAGGTAAATAAGAGAATACCAGTACCGGAACGCTTTTCCGGCCTTGCTCACGCAGGCGGTCCTTATGATCATCGCGATGATCAGCGCACCGTACGCGATGAACTGGATCACCGGGATCGTGTACTCGGTATGCACCATGCCGGAGACCAGCAATATGCCGCAGAAAAGGGTCATAAGGTTCCAGTCCGGCTCGCATGCGCTCCCAAGGGATTTCCAGAACGCGCCGCCCTTTACGGCGAGCAGCACGGCCGTGGCGCAGAGCGACGCCGCCGCCAGACAATTGACGTATCCGTCGAAAGGACTTGCGAACCAGCCCCCCGGGTGCCCTGCCAGTATGCGCACAAGGCTCTGGATCCGCTCCGCGGCCAGGATCACCATATAGAGCAGCACGAACCAGGGGATCAGCCGCCCGCATTTGTTTTTGCTTTTTTCACTCATAGTCTTTCTACTTTCAGTTATCGCACAGCTCGACAAGGCAGGACATCGGCCTGAACCCGTCGTTGCACGAGACCATAGCACTGGCAGGATCCTTCATCCAGTCCCCAAAAAAGTGCGTTTCGCCCGCAAGCAGCCTGCGCACGAAGGGCCCCACGGTCTTCCATGCCTCGGTGCAGAAACCTTCCGGTTTTTCCCCGTCGGAGAAGTACACGTCCCCGACCCGCATGGAGCACATCGGTCCTTCCTGCCTGATCTCATAGCGTTCGGACAGATCTTTGTATTCGGTCTGGCGTACGCAGGTGATCTTAACTTTCATTTGTTCTCGACCCACGGCAGCGCGCAAGGAAGCGTGGCCCCCTGTCCGTTCTCGTCCGGGAACGGCGTCAGGTCGTCCTCAAGACATTTGCGGCGGTCTTCGGGATCCCTGAAATCCGGGATACGGAAGTTCTCGCCGTGGGCAAGGCAGCTGCGCCAGCCGAGGATTGCCGTGGCGGACATGGCGACGGCCTTGTATACGTCGAAGAAAGGAACGACGCCGTCCAGGAAATAGTCCAACATATGCTGAACGATCCAGAAGTCTCCGCCTCCGTGACCGGCAGCCTTGATCCGCTTGCCCAGTTCGCCCAGGCTGTCCGGACCCGTTGAAAATTCCTTCACCTGGGACTCCTGCCCTTCGGGCTTCGTATGCTCGAACCAGAACATGCGTACCTTCTGGTCCGGGATATTGTTGCCGGTCTCCACGCTGGCGACGTCTCCGACGACGCGATAGCGGGAATAATCGGAGGCCATGGCCGTACAGCCGGTGAATCTGGCGATCATGCCGTTGCTCATCTCGCAGAACATCATGCCGACGCCGTCGTAAGCGTGACGCCAGGAGCGCATCTCATACACAAGATCCGAATGCGCCGCGCGCGCGGAAACGTAAAGCGGCATGCTTCTTGAAAAATACATGAGGGGACCCATGGCGTGCGTCACGTAATAGGTGCGCGGCATCCAGGCTCTCCAGTGGTACGGGCCGGGCGTGAGATACTTCAGCTGTTCAGCCGACCCGGAATGGTTGTATTCGCCTTCCGCGTACAGAAGCCGTCCGAGGGCGCCGGTCTGGATGATCTCGTCCATCTTTAAATTGTTCATGGAGAAAGGATAGTTCTCCGCAAGCATATACTTGCGTCCCGTCTTCTCGACCGTCTCGACCAGCTCGCGCATTCGCGCAGGGTCGCCGAAGCCGTGCATTCGCTGACGACGTCCATGCCGGCCTCCATGCACCTGATGGCAAAGGGCGTATGCTGATGGAAATAGTTCGCCAGGAAAACGGCCTGCATGCCGTTCTCTTTTCCGTATGCGAGGAAGGAATCGAAATCCCGGAAGAGTCTGACGTTCTCCAGTCCTTTGTCGCTGTCCAGCTTCTCCGCGTTCTTGTCGCAGACGGCCACGAGTTCCGCGCGTTGTTCGTCATTGATCAGATTGACGTAATTGTTGCCGCGCCATGCGCCGAACACACCGATCTTAAGCTTTTTCATATGAGATTTCTCCTTGTTTCAGTATTACGTTCTCAGGCTTCGGGCGGGACTTCCATGCCCGGCGGGATCGCGGGGTCTTCCTGTCCCTGTGCGCTTTCTTTGGCGGGGGCTGCTCCGCCCTTGTCCGAAAAGTCGAACACGGCCTTTCCGTCCTTGAGCACCAGCCTTGCGCTGAACTGCTTGCCGGATTTCGGGGAGACGAACCCGTTGATGACATACGTGTGTCCCTTTTCGAGCAGCAGCTTCATGTTGGCAACCGAGATCGCCCGGTTGCAGATGTACGTGCTGACGGAGAATTTGCACCCGTCCTGATATCCCGTGCACCCGTAGATCTTTTTGCGCCGGACGACGGGCCTGCCGCAGAGCGGGCAGCTGCCGACGGTATCCCCGAAATAGCCGATGTCGATGTCCGTCTCGGGATCGTCCGACCCGGCGCTGAAGATCTCCTCGATCTCCTTCTCGGCCAGCTTAACGGCGTCGTCCACGCTCATTTTGCCGTGGAAAACGGATTTCAGCGCCACACCGAGCTGGGAGGTCTTGTGCTTATCCATGTTGATCTTCATCCGCTCCAGGGCGCTGATCAGGTACTCTCCGCCGGGTAGGATGCTGTATACGTCCTTTTTGAGCTGGATGTAGTCGCTCTTGATGGCGTTGTCTATGATGCCGGTCCTGGTCGCTTCCGTTCCCAGTTCCAGGCCTTCGAAGACGGCCTTGTAGTCTTCCGTGTCGTCTTCCTCGGTCCCGGGCTGCTTCTCCTCCTGGATCGCCGCCTTTTCTTCCTTGAAGGGGTTCTTCAGGTAATTGTTCAGGGTCTCGATCGTATAATGCTTGGGCGGCGTCGTTTCCTTGGCTTCCGGCGAGAAGGCGACGTTCACGTCCTGCCCTTCCTCAAGATGCGGCAGGATCTTGTCTTTCTGGTTGTAGTCGTCGTACTGCGTCCAGCCCTTCTCCAGCATGACGGTGCCCTTGAGCACGAAGTCCTCGCCGTCCTTTTCCGGATCCCCTACGCGGATGACGATCTCGCTGCGGCTGACCTTGCACGGGTTCGCGCAGAAGACTGCCACGAAGCGGCGGAATACGGTGGAGTAGACCTGGAACTCCTCTGTGCTCAGCGCGTCCTTCCCCGGGATCTTGTAGGTGGGGGTCAGGGCGCTGTGGGACTCTATCTTGGAATCGTCGAAAATACTCTTGCTGTCCTTGAACGTGACGGGATAGCCGATCTTCGACACGTTTGAAAGGATCTGGCGGACCTTATCCTTCTCGGCGGTGGCCAGGTACTCGGAGTTGGTCCTGGGGTATGTGAGATAGCCTTTCTCGTACAGTCCCTGAATGATCTTCAGGCTCTTCTCCATGGACATCTTGTATTTTTTGCCGAGCACGTTCTGCAGTTTGGAAAGCGAGTACAGTTTCCCTGCGAAGAGGATCTCCTCGCGGTTCTTGACGGAAAGGACTTTCGCACCCGCTTCGTTGTATGCAAGGCTCAGCTGCCGGGCTTTGTCCTCCTCGTTCTCCTCGAACTTCTTCCCGCTCACAAGATCCACCGTCTCGCCGCCTGTCTTCGCGTGGGAGGCAACGGCGAAATAGTGGCCCGGGACGAAATTGCGGATGGCCATGTCCCTGTCGTAGATGGCCTTGACGATGGGAACGATGACGCGTCCGACGCGCAAAAACGCGCCGGTCCGCAGCGTGGCGTAGCGGGTCAGGTTGACGCCGTACAGCCAGTCGATGTACGTCCTTGCGAATCCTTCGGAGGCGAGCAGGTCGTACTCGTTCTCCCCTTTCATCTCCCGAAGGGCCGTGCTGACGGTCTGGGGCGTCTGGTCGGGCAGCCACAGTCTGAGCAGCTGCTTGTTCCCCGCGCCCGATTTGTCTATGCAGAGCCTGACGATGATCTCGCCTTCCCTGTCCGCGTCTCCCGCGTTGACGATCGTGTCGACGTCCTGGCGGTTGCAGAGATCGCGGATGATGCGGAACTGGCGCCTGATCCCCGCGTCTCCGTCCCGTATGTCAAACTCGAAATGCTCCGGGAAGCAGGGCAGGTTCTCCATGGTCCACTTGACTTTTTCGCCCGCGGCGGCAGGCTTGCGGTTCTTGTCGTAGGCTTCTATGTCCACCAGGGAGAACAGATGGCCGAACGCCCAGGTGATGATATACCCCTGTCCTTCCAGATATCCGTCTCTTCTTTTCATTTCGCCTATCCCGGCCGCGATGTTGCGGGCAAGGCTCGGCTTTTCTGCGATGATAACTACCATAGTTTTTCCTTGTGTGCCAAAAATTATTAATGTTATTATAACATCTTGAAGTATTATACGCAACGAGTTTCGCGAAAAATGGGCGAAGCCTCGGCATGCAAAAACACGGCAAAAGGCCGGAGCCCGCGCACGGGACTCACAGCCTTTTTGCCGTCTTTGTTCTGTTACCGGCCTATCTTTTTCACGAACGCGTCGATGTACTGGTCCGCGCCGATCATCGTCAGGCGCTCGCCCCTGGCGAATGTCCTTTCCGGCGGCGGGTTGATGATCGGGGCTTCCGAACCTTCGGTGCGCACCGCGACAACGGACACGCCGTACTTGGTGCGGAGTTCGAGCTCCTTCAAGGACTTCCCGTACCACGTCTTCGGCGTGACGACCTCGACCAGCTTGTAGCCGTCGAACTCCATATAATCGAACACCGTGTCCCTGGCCAGCGTGAAGGCCAGGCGGGCGCCCGCGTCCTCCTCCGGGAACACCACCTCGTTGATGCCGATGTGCTCCAGCACTTTCTTGTGGGAGTTGCTGACCGCCCGGGCGATGACGTACTTCACGCCTATCTCCTTGAGCAGGATGGAGCACAGCACGTTGTCGTTGAGGTTGTCCAGGCAGACGATGGCGCACTCGTAATCCTTGACGCCGGCGCGCTTGAGGACGGCCTCATTGGTAGGATCCCCGATGATGGCGTTGGTCACGAGATCCGCCATCGGCGTGACGAGATTCGCATTGGAGTCAATGACGATGACCTGCCTGTTCTGGTGGACAAGCGTTCTCGTCAGCGTTTCTCCGAAAATATTCAGTCCGATGATACAAAAGCTTTTCATAGGTCTTCCTCCAATCCTTTTTAGCCGTCGCTCAGTATTCCAGCCGCTGATACTTCTTCAGCTGCGGGATCAGCTGCGCGGCTTCCTCCACGCGGCCCTCGTAAACCAGCTGCATGGCGTTCTTTATCAGTTCGTTGTGGGCCTCGCAGCCGAATATGTTCTTGACATGGCGGACAGCGGGCGCCCCTTCTTTGAGCATTTCGTCGTCATACCTTACATTGTGCGCATATCCGCACACCCCGTCGAGCACGGACCAGGCGTCGAAATACGCCCGGATCTTTTTTTTGTCTGAAAGATCGCGGCTGATGGCGTCAAGGTAATGTAAAAAATGCTCCCGTTCCCCGCCTCGTAGCAGTCTGTGCGAACCAGTGTCGAACCGGTACGGGACAGGCGCGGCAGTCACGCCTTTTTCCCCGACTTCCATCCGGACCATGTACCCGGTATACCAGGACGGGCCGTCGCCCTCCTCCGGGAAATAGAAATTGCCCATGCTGTAGACGATTTGGCCGTTTTTGTATGTTTCCATCCCCTGCGGGCAGTGGGTATGCATGGCGATGACGGCCGCGGCGCCGAGGTCGATGAAATGCCTGTACAGTTCCGTCTTCATCGGAGACGGGAAAGGATTGTACTCGTTTCCCCCGTGGAAATAGATGATGGGGATAAGGCCCTCGTCCGCCGCTTTGCGGATGCTGTCCGTCACGGCGCTAAGGCTGTACCCGGCCGCTCCCGGTCTGTCGTCCGTGGCGATCCCGAATTCGTTCTCGCACACGCCGATGACGGCGACGCCCTCGTTCCCTTTTCGCAAGACGTACGGCTCGTACGCCTCTTTGATATTGCGTCCTGCGCCGATGCACGCGATCCCCTTTTTTCTAAACGCGTCCATCGTACTAAGTAACGCTCCGCCGCCGAAATCCCCGGCGTGGTTGTTCGCGAAATTCAAAACGGTCGGTCCTAAAGCCTCAAGGTATGACATGAGGTCTTTCGAGGCCAGCAGGTTGGGGCCTGATTTGACGATCGGCTCGAACTCGCCTTCATCCGCGAAGACGTTTTCCATGTTGACGACGCTGCAGTCGCAGTCGCGGAAATACGGGATGACGTCAGAAAAAAGCGCTGACGGATCTTTCTTCTCCTGCGGATGCTCGGACAGGTAGCCCAGCGAAACATCTGCTGCAAACAACAGTTTCATAGTGCCTCCCAGTGCTCACCCGATCAGCAGATTCGCCTCGGGGTAGGATATATTGGCCGCGCTCTTGCGCAGGCTCTCCATCACGGCGCAGGTAATGCTGAGGATACCCACGCGTCCGAAATACATAAGGAAAATGATGACGACTTTTGCGGCGGCCGGAAGCGCGGGCGTTATGCCCATCGAATTGCCGACCGTGCTGATCGCGCTGATGACCTCGTAAATGATCTGTTCCATCGAAAAGTCCGTAACGGCGTTGATGACGATGATCCCCAGGATGGCGACAAGGCCCTGCATGATGATGACGGATGAGGAACGGATGATCGCGTCCTTGGGGATCCTGCGCTTGAAGATGGTCGGCTCGGAGTTACCGAAGGCGATGGAGAACACAGACCACAGAAGGATCGCGACCGTGACCGTCTTGACGCCGCCCGCCGTCGAGCCGGAAGCGCCGCCGATGAACATGAACAGATCGGACAGGACGCGGGACACGGGCGTAAGGCATGCGTTGTCGAACATGGCGAATCCCGCCGTGCGAAGGGACGCGGAATGGAACAGCGCGCCCATGATCTTTTTAAAGGGTGAAAGCGCTCCGATCGTTCCCTCGTTGTTCCACTCTGCCAGCGAGAACGCGACCGTTCCCGAGAGCAGCAAAATACCCGCGCAGATCAGGACCAGCTTCGTATAGACGGCCGGTTTTCTGCGGCGCACGGCGCATCCCCAGAGGTCGCTCCAGACGATGAACCCAAGTCCGCCTGTCACGATGAGGATGATCATGGTCAGGTTGACGACGACGTTGTCCGCGAAGTAGGACATGCCTGTCTCGCCCATCAGATCGAACCCCGCGTTGCAGAAGGCGGATACGGACGTGAACACGGAACGCCAGATCTTCTCCCCTGTCGGCAGATCCATTTTGGAAAACTGCGTATAGAGCACGCCGGCGCCGGCGGCTTCGATCAGAAATGTCCCTAACGCGATCTTGCGCAGAAGATCGGATGTGTTGTCAAACGTGGGGAGATTGTAGGACTGGGTAATCATGATCCGTTCCTTGGGAGTCAGCCGCCTCACCGCGATCAGGAGAAACACGGCCATGGTCATGACGCCTATCCCGCCGACCTGGATCAGCACCAGGATGACGATCTGCCCGACAAGGCTCCAGTGGACCGCCGTGTTGAAGACCACGAGCCCCGTCACGCAGGTGGCGCTGACGGACGTAAACAGTGCGTCGAGCGGATTGGTGAATTCCCCGCTGTTGGATGAAAACGGCATGCACAGAAGAACCGCCCCGACCAGGATGATCACCAGGAAGGACAACAAAAGCGTCGCTGTGGATCCGAGTCTCCGCTTCCTTTTCGTTTCAGTCAGCCAACCTTTCATAACGCACCTCAAAAGAAATATCAGTAATTATTATACTCATAACATGGAAAAAAGCAAGAGCGATTATCGACGCGGGAAGGCGGCATGGTCTCCCCTCCTGCGGCAAAAGGCGGTCCGTGCGAACCGCCTTTTTGAAAAGATTAATCAGTTGGAGTAATTGATCACGAGATTCGGCGATACACCCGTATCCCAGCCGGTGGAATTCTCGACCAGCGTCGCCCACATCTCCTCGGTACCCTCGAAGTGCACGGTTTCAAGGCTCGTGCATCCCGAGAACACGCCTTCTCCGAGATGTGTCACGGAGCCGGGAATCCAAATCTCGACGAGGCTCGTGCAGTTGCTGAACGCGTAGTCGCCGATCGTTTCCAGTTCGTACGACATGGACACGCTGGTAAGGCTTGCGCAGTTCGCGGCCGCATAGCTGCCGATGGACGTGACGTTGCCGCCGATATACAGATCCGTGATAGCGCTGCCCATGAACGCCTCGGAGCCGATCGCCACGACGGGCTTGCCCATGAACTCTCTCGGTATCTCAGGTTCCGTACCGTCGTACGAACCGAGTCCCGTTACGGTCAGCGTGTCGGCCGTCGGGCCGGCAGTAAAGTCAAGATCGTAGACCCACGCCGCTGTCAGTGCCATTTCTTCGGTGACAGGTGAATCCCCGAAGTAGTCGATCAGGTCGTTGTCGCGGTACCAGCCGGCGAAGACGTATCCCTCCTTCGTGGGAGGATCGACGTTTAGATAGTTGCCGGAGCGGACGTAAACGGGTTCGATCTCCGTGCCGCCGTCCGTATCGAACGTCACCAGGTACTGGATGTATTCGTCTATGTATTCCTGATTCTGGAATACGGCCGTAGCGATGAACGATCCGTTCCCCTGCGTCACCTCCGCCTCGACATACTCTTTATGAGAGCTGTCGTGCGTGCAGGTGAACACGGCCGTTGCCGTAGGCATGGCGACTGCGCTCATCTGCCATTCGAACACCGGTTCGCCGTACGCATGCCCCAGCGCCTCGATCACAAGGTCTTCCTCCGTGATCTCACCGCCTCCGACGCTCTTGAACTGTCCGCAGTTTCCGCAGACATAATGCGCGGCTGTCCCGTTTTCCTCACAGGTCGCGGGGATCTCCTCGACAAGGTTCCCGTACGCGTGTCCTAGTGCCGGGATCTCAAGATCGTCCTCCGTGATCTCCTCGAAGTTTTCGTCGAACAGTTTTCCGCAGACGGAGCAGCTGTAGTAAGATATCGTGCCCGGTTCTTCGCATTCCGCCGGCGTCCCCTCTATCAGCTCGCCGTATTCATGACCGAGCGCTTCGATCGTAAGTGCCTCTGCACTCGTCTTGTTCTTGTTTGCGTCAAAGTACTGCTGGCAGACGGAACAGATGTAGTGCGCGGACATACCGTCCTCTTCGCAGTCCGCTTCTGTCGCCGCGATCAGCTGGCCGTAGCTGTGGCCGGTTGCCGGGATCACAAGGTCGTCCTCCGTCGTTTCCTGCATATCTGAATCGAACAGTTTTCCGCAGACGGAACATGCGTAATGCGCCTCCATACCGGATTCTTCACAGCTTGCGGGATCCCCTTCTATCAGTTCGCCCAGCTCATGCTCGGCCAGCGGGATGATAAGCTCGTCTTCCGTCACTTCCCGCATATTCTCGTCAAAGAGCTTTCCGCAGACGGAGCAGACGTAATGCGCCGCCGTGCCCGTTTCCTCGCAGGTCGCAGGTACCGCTTCGACAAGTTCTCCGTACGCATGTCCCTGCGCCGGGATCACAAGGTCGTCCTCCGAGATCTCCTCATGGTTCTCGTCGAACAGTTTGCCGCAGACGGTGCAGACGTAGTACGCTGCCGTGCCCGTTTCCTCACAGGTCGCGGAGACGGCTTCGACAAGATCTCCGTACTCGTGCCCGAGTGCCGGGATCACAAGATCCTCCTCGGTCGTTTCTATCTTGTATTCAGTATAGTATTTGTCGCAGTCCGGGCAGTGATAGTGTGCGGCCATGCCAGGTTCTTCACAGGTCGCGGCGACCGCTTCGATCAGTTCCCCGTATACGTGACCGGTAGCCGCTATCACGAGCGCGCCCTCCGTCGTCTCCTGCTTGTCCGCGTCAAAATACTTTCCGCAGACGGAGCAGACGTAATGCGCCTCCATGCCGATGCTGTCCGTTCCGGCCGGAACGGCTTCTATCAGTTCACCGTAGTCGTGGCCCAGAGCGCTTATGACAAGCGCCTCATAGGTCGTCACATGCCCGTCCGCGTCAAGGTAGCTGCCGCACGCGGAACAGACGTAGTGCGCCGCCATGCCGTCCTCCTCGCAGCCGGCGGGGACCTCCTGAACAAGGCCTTCCGTGCTGTGGCCGGTCGCGCTTCCTTCGCTGACGGAGATCGCTTCGTCTGAATAACTGATTCCGTCATAAACGGCGATCGCGGTATAGACCGTGTAGCCGTCCGCCTCGCAGGAAGGCTCGAACGTTTCACCCTCGACCGTTGCCTTGACGACGAGCGGTTCCCCGCCGCCGATCTCTGCGAAGGAGATGCTTGCCTCGGTATGATCGTCCGACCATGACCACGTGCCGCTGTTCATATCGTATTCCGGAATGTCCGGTTCATCCAAGATCTCTATCTGGAAGACGGCGCATACCCTGCCGCCGACAGACAGCGAGAAGAACAGATTCCCGGGGGCCGGCGTTTCAAAGGAAAAGACCGCGTCCGGCTCGTCGCTGTCCTTGACGAACACTTCGTCCCCGGTACCGCTTTTGACCGTCAGCGTATAGATCTCATCCTCCTTGAGTTCGACCCCTTCGACCTTTACGATGACATAGCCGTCATCGATGAACGCGTAGATGCTGCCGTTCTCCCTCTGGTCGACAGAGGTGACGAAGGTCTTTTCAACGAAAAGCTGCTGCTCATTTTTGATAAAGACGGTATAGACCGTGTCCGGCTCGAGGCCGCTGAACGTCAAAAACAGGCTGTCCATCGAGAGCTGCTGCTCCTGGTACATGCCGTCCTCGCCTGTCAGGATGGCGTAGATAGGCGTTTCGAAATCCTCTTCCTGCGCGCCCGTCATCTGGATCTGGAAGATAAAGCTGTCCGTATCGGCCATCACGAGAGACAGGTTAATCGTAAGAGAACTCACGAACACGGCCACGATGATGACCACCGAAACGGCCGTCACGGCGATCGTGCCCGCGATGGCGCCGATGCTACTCCCGATCGTCGTCACGAGCGACGCGGTCGAGGTCACGGAAGCAGCAGCCGTTGCGGAAGTGGCAGTGGACGTGGCGGCTGTCGCGGACTGCGCCGCGGTGTATGCCGCTGAAGGAGAAGGGGTAGCCCGGCCTGCCGATGCCTGATCGGAAGCCGACAGTCTCGCATTCGCTTCGCCCCTGCCCGCATTCCTGCGAGCAGCCCCTCTTCTCGGATCGTCTGCCGTTTCTCCGGCCCTTACGGTTTCCTGCTGGCCCGTTGACGAGTCCTCCCTGACGAAATGAGCACTGTCGTTGGCGTACGAATGCTTCTTCTCGTCATACTTTTCCTTCAGCATCCCGTCAGGATTTATGATATTGTACTGGTTGTTTTCACTTCCCATATATCCCTCGGTCAAAATGAAGAAGATCAGAAGTTGTTCACTTCTCCGTCTGCTATGCCTTTGCTGAGTTCTTTCTGCTGCTTAACGAACGAATGAGCCTCCTGCTGCTGGTGCTGGGTGGCGTTCTCGTGATCGATCGGCTGGTTGACGACGATCTGCGGGAACGGGATGTTGATGTTGTACTTGTCGAACAGAAGTTTGAACTGCCTGTTCATATCCCTCTCCACCTGGTACTTGGATCCCTCTTCGCAGTTGGCTACGAACCGGATGATCACGGCAGAATCTCCCAATTCCGCAACGCCTTTGTAGTAAGGCCCCTCTTTGATATCCGGGATCGCTTCCTTGATGTTCGGAAGATTGTCTTTCATGATTGCTTCGACTCTTTCAAGCGATTCGCCGTATTCGATGCTGATGTCACAGATGGCGAGCGAGAGCTGATTGGTCATATTGATGATGCTTTTCAGGTCTGCGTTGTTCATGATCTTGATATTACCGCCCGCGTCGATGACCTGCGTCGTGCGGATGCCGATCTCTTTCACAGTCCCGCGGAAACCGTCCACGACGATGATGTCTCCGACGTCGAACAATTTTTCAAACACGATGAAAAGTCCCGCCAGGATATCCGCGATCAGCGGTTGGGCGCCGAGACCGACGATCAGTCCCAGGATCCCGATACCGGCAAGGATCGCCGTCGTGTCTACGCCGAACGACTTCAGGATGAAAAACAGAAGGACGATCAGCGCGGTGTATTTGACAAGACTGCAGGTGATGTCAACGATGGCCTTCCCTTTTTTGAGCGGCTTGGCCAGCTGGCGCAGCGCGAAGCGGACGATCCAGCTCACGCCGAGGAAGAATATGATGTAGCTGATGATTCTGATGACGATATTGAATTCCCCGGCGTTGCCGAAAAAGTTCAGGCTGCGCCAGAAGACGCTCATCGGGTTGAACATGAACCTGCCGAACGCCATCAGAACGGCATAGACGATGAGGATCAGGAACGCGATGCATTTCAGCACCAGTTCGAACGTGATTGTCACTACCTTGTTTCCGATTTTCATAAAGCCCTCCTGCGCAGTCTTCGTTGACAGACTGCTTTTACTTGTTCATTATATATTATAACTCAAATAGACCCGGGCAAGTCAAGTGTTTTCATTTGTTCCGTAAAAGAAGCATATGTAAGAAACTGTATTCGATTTCCTTGCGAAAAAAGGCTCATCCCTCTTTTTCATAATCTTGCTATCTTTCTCCTGGTATGGTTAATGCCAAATCCTTGCAAAACAATTGTGCTCTTGCAAAAAAAAAGAAAGGCATATAATAATATACGAAGAATTGTTGAAAAGTCTGTGGAGGGGAAATGAAGAAACCGATTAGATTTACTTTGGTTATATTGGCTTTGCTGTTTATTATTTCAAGTTGCTCACAGTATCCCTTCAATCACGAAACAGAGTCAGAGACCACCGCTGAGCCAGTTATGCCAGAATGGCCAATTGGCCTTAGCATAAACGAAGCAATGACATATGATGAATTCGGATTCGCCGCAATGTATTTTTGGTTTTTCAAAGACGGTTTTTACTATATCTGCTATGACGGTCAACCGGGCCAAGGAGTCGTTCGCTTTGAAAAGATCGATCATGTGGGAGAGCCAACTGTTGAAAAACTTGAAAAACTGGAGGTGGGCGATTCATTGGTAAAAGTGTTTTCATCAGTCGGAATCCCTCAGGAACCGGATATCGGTTTAGATGAGCCTGTCTCCCGATATCAGTGTATCGACGAGAGAACAAGTGTTGAAATTGTATGGACAGACAAAACAACAAAAGAATCAAGTGAAATAGATATGTACATTTCAAGAATTATATTTTTTTATGAATAAGTAAACCACTAGTCTCCTCGTTGGGCACATGCTTATGTAGCAAAGAAAAAGGTTGTTCAGATAATGCAACATCCGCCCCGGAAGATTGCAAGAATCTATTACTTGTCTACCTTTTTCGATGGAAATGTGGTATACTGTAAGTGACAAAACATCCATGACAAGGAGGAACATAAAATGGCAGACAAAGCACAGAACCAGGTGACCAAGGATATCCTCATCGGCAAACTGGTGGAATTGTATCCTGAGACCATAGAGGTGCTGCTTGAATCAGGCATGCACTGTCTCGGCTGTCCGGCATCCCAGGGCGAAACGCTGGAGGAGGCCTGCATCGTGCACGGCCTTGATCCGGACGAAGTCCTTGCGGCCGTCAACGACAAGCTCGCAGAGTGCAACGGTTAAGATCACAAAAAGACGATACGGCGCAGCCGAAAACAGGCTGCGCCGTATTTCTGTTTGATCCGAGCCGGTCAGACCACAATCTTGATGACGCGGACGACCATGTCGATGTTGCGGCTGTTCGGGCTGGCCTTCACGTACAGGCGTCCCTTATGCCTGCGGTGCTCCACTTTTTCCTGCCCGTCCGTATAGTACATCCGTTTGACGGGCTGCGGGAAATCGAACGAGATCTCCTCTCGCTGATCAGCTCGGTATACGAACAGGTAGTAGCAGCCGCTTGCGTCGTCGCGGACGAGGAAATCGTCCTCTTTGTCCACGTTGGCTTCCACATACGTCACGTCTCTCACGGCAGATGCGTTGTATTTCATCCACTCGCCGATGCGTTCGAAGCAACCTTTTTCGTACGTGTCCAGGCTCCCGTCCGGTTTCGGTCCTACGTTGAGCAGGTAGTTGGCTTTGTAGCGCCTGCAGAAGATCATTTCCTTGAGGATCTCCGGAACGGACTTGAGTTCCAGGATCTGCGGAGCGTATCCCCAGGCCTTTCCGAATATCTGGCAGGTCTCCATGGCCATATACCGGCCGTATTTCTCGAAATCGGGACGTGCCGGCTTTCCGCGCTCGAACGTGACGCTGTCAAGCTCAGGGTGTCCCAGCGCACCCTCTGCATCCATGCCCGTGTTGTTGATGATCATCGCGTCGGGCTGGTACTTGCGGATCATGCCGTACATAGCGTCCTCTTCCCAATCCGCCCCGGTATTGGACCACATGCCGTCGAACCAGATGCCGCCGATCTTCCCGTAGTCCCGGCACAGGATCTCGACGGAGGACCGCAGATAGGCAAGATATTTCTTGAATTCTGCCTTGTCCACGTTCCTGTAGTCTTCGAAGAACGTCCAGTCGATCAGCGTATGGTAAAAGAAGGGTACGATCCCCTGCCTGTTGCATTCGTCTACGAATTCGCGGACAAGGTCCCGGCCGGCGGCGGAGTGCGGCGCGTCGTAGGTGTTGAGGCCCTTTGTGTCGTACAGAGAGAAACCGTCGTGATGGCGGGCCGTGAGCGTGATTTATTTGCACCAGGCCTGTTTCGCCGTCCCGACCGGTTCACTTGCCAAGTTCTTCTTGACCTTGAACTTCGCCATGTTCTTATCGTATTCTTCTCTCGGGATATTCTCGTTGTGCCGTACCCATTCGCCTCTTCCTATGCAGCTGTAGATCCCGAAATGGACGAACATCCCGAATCCCATTTTTTCAAAATCTTTGATATGCTGTTTGATCTCCATCGT
>JAFSSK010000014.1 GCA_017451045.1 Clostridia bacterium | reverse complement strand
GTTGCAAAGGATGGTGATTTTATGGAACGATACTCGATGAGCACGCTGACGAAATGGAAAGAATCCGATACAAGGAAACCGCTTGTACTGTTCGGAGCAAAACAGGTCGGGAAGACCTGGATCCTTGAGGAATTCGGCAAATCCTTCCCGGACGGCTTTGTCAGGATCAATTTCAACCAGCAGCCCGAACTCCATCAGGTCTTTCAGACGACAAAGGACGTTAAAAGGATCATTCAGGACCTTTCGGTCGCAGTCGGAAGAACGATTACAAAAAACACCCTTGTTATCTTTGATGAAATACAGGAATGCGAAGAGGCAGTCAGTTCTTTGGAATACTTCTGCGAGGACGCGCCGGAGTATTATGTCGTAAGCGCCGTATCGATCCTCGGTCTGATGCTTGCCAAAGGATTCCCGTCCGGCAAGGTCGATTATCTGAGAATGGGGCCGATGTCGTTTGAAGAGTTCCTCGAGGCAAACGGAGATCAAAAACTGGTCGAGTATCTGAAAAGCATTGACACCGTATCCAGGATCCCCAGCAAGTATTCAGGCCCGCTGACGGAAAAACTGAAAATGTATTTCGTCGTCGGCGGCATGCCGGAGGCGGTGAAGGCATGGACTGAAGAAAGAGATATCCGTGAGGTCGACAGGATTCAGAGCGAGATACTTGATGCATACGAGTATGAATACGCAAAACACGCCGATGCGATCGACATGCCCAAGATCCGCATGATCTGGAACTCGCTTCCTTCTCAGCTTGCCAGGGTAAACAAGAAATTTCAGTACAGCGTCGTCAATAAGAGCGCGCGTGCCAGAGAGTACGGAAATGCGCTTAACTGGCTCGTCAACGCCGGCCTTGTAAAAAAAGTCCCACGCATTTCAAACCCTGGTACTCCTCTGACAGCTAATGAAAATGTAGAGTCGTTCAAGATTTATATGGAAGACGTCGGTCTTTTGCGCAGGCATTCGCGCCTGTCTAGTTCCACTTTCAGTGAAGAAAACAGGCTGTTCGAAGAATTTGACGGCGCATTGGCGGAAAACTTTGTCCTGGAAAGCCTTCTGAACATACCGGATGCCGGTTTGTACTACTGGTCCGAAACGCCTTATGACGTCGATTTCATCATCCAGATTGGAAATAACGTTTTTCCGGTCGAGGTCAAAACGGGGAAGACCGTCAGGGCAGCCAGCATCAAGAATTATGCAAACGAATATGAGGAACAGACAAAACTCTGCATCCGCCTGTCAATGAGAAACCTCTCGTTTGACGGCAAAGTGCTGAATGTCCCTTTATACCTTGCAGATGAACTTGAACGAATCGTTGCGCTGGCTTTGAAACAAATCACCGGGGAGAATACAAGCGTCCAGACACGATAATGCGCGAAACTTCTTAAACAGGATTCAATGGAGTATGTGTGACTAAAAAAATGGATAACGAAAAGGAAAAAACTATAGAACAACAGAATCATCAAAAGGTGTTCTTCACGTCGGATCTGCACTTCGGGCACGAAAACGTCCTGCGGTTTGACAATCGGCCGTTCCAGACTGTCGAAGAGATGGATGCAGAACTGATCCGGCGGTGGAACGCTAAGGTGGGGAAAGGCGATCTAGTGTATGTGCTTGGTGACTTCATCTGGAAGACAAGTACGGACAATGCGCCGGCACTCATCAAATCTTTGAACGGGCAGATCGTTCTGATTAAAGGAAACCACGACCGGTTCCTGCATAATGCTGCTGCGAAAAAGGCACTTGCCGGGCTAAAGGACTATGATGACATCAATGTGACGCTTTCGGACGGCACGAGCCGCAGGTGTATTTTGTGCCATTATTTCATGCCGTTTTACATCGGACACCGGTATAACGCGATCCATCTCCACGGGCATTCCCACAACACGGAAGAGGCTGATGAGGAGCGCAGGATCGTGAAGGAACTGAAGGATAAAGGGTACGCGCTAAAGGTATACAATGTCGGGTGTATGTACTGGGACTATGAACCGGTCACCCTAGATGAAATATTGCAAAGGGAGACAGAAGCATTATGAAGAAAATACCGACGCTGTTTGTGAGAGAGTTCTCGGGGAAAGGAAAGTTCATATTAACAGAAACGGTGACACCTGGAATGGAGTGGGTTATCGAAGGAGAGGGAACCGCTACGGTCAAGATTGACGGAAGCGTCACTGCCATTATTGATGGCGTATTCTATAAAAGATACGACGCCAAGCCGGGGAAGAAAGCACCGGAAGGTTCGATCCCTTGCTGCGATCCAGATCCTGTCACTGGGCATTTGCCCCACTGGGTGAAGGTGAATCCCGACGACAGAGCCGATGCGTGGCTTTACGAGGCATATAAAAACGCAGGTGGGGAAACATTTCCAGACGCGACCTACGAGGCAATCGGACCGCATTTTTGTGGAAACCCTTACGGCTTGGAAAAGGATATAATTGAACGCCATGGAATCAGGGTGATTGACCCGCCGCGGTCCTTTGAAGGACTCCGTGAGTATCTCGCGGAGAATTATATCGAAGGCATTGTGTTTTGGAAAGACGGCGAACCCCACTGCAAGATAAGAAGGAAAGATTATGGATATTCTTGGAACGTCAGATAAAGGGCCGGAGCAGTTTTACAGTTTGGAACTGACGAATTATGACGAGCTTTCATGATTTCCTTGAAAAACGTTTAGAGGATCTGGATTTCAAAATCGAATTTGATGCGCTTGAACCCGAGTTTTCGATTATACAGGCTATTATCAACGTCAGGAATTCAGGCATGACGCAAGAAGAATTGGCTGAGAAAACAGGTCTCACGCAGAGAGATATCAGCCGATTCGAGAACGGGAACGCAAACCCGTCGCTCAAAACGCTTAAAAGACTTGCCGAGGGCATGGGTATGACGCTGAAGCTCGAGTTTGTTCCCGGTACGATTAAGGAGGGAAAAATGGGAATCAATGCAATGGGCATTAACAGATACAAGAATGTTCAACGTGGCTGGTGGAAATCGTTTGCAGCCGGAGAAAAAACTGCTCCTCTGATCATCCGGCTGGCGGAAATACTCGACCAGATGGAGCCGCAGGGCGACGACAATCTTCACACGATCTGGGTAACGGCGCGCCGTCCCACATTCAGACAGTTTTACGATCGGAATTACGGTTTTGACGAGCCATACAAGGAAGCATCTGCAGAAACGATTGAAAGTGCAAAGGACGAATATTCATACTATTATCCGTTACCTAAGGTGTGGTATCAATTGTCGGTAAAGCACTTTGCAAGGACACCAGAAGAGGCGTTCTATGCGCTTTTTGTTGACAACAGCTGTGTCTTCACGATCAATGACTGCAACCGCCATGAAGTTTACGATGGCACCGATTTGCTTGAATGGGCGATCCGTGAATCGGAAGCTTTCGTAGCCCATGTCCGCAACGGTACTTATGTGGAAAACGTGCTTGAGCGCATTCCATATATCTACCGCGAAGGGAAAATCAAACGCAGGGATCTGTGGGACGCGGATCCAAAAGAGAAAAAAGATTTTTTCAAGTCCTATAGGAAGAGAGCAATCAAGAAATTCTACGCATATTTCAAATCCGACAGGCCCGAAATGGCTTTGCTTCCCGAAATGACGGCCCGAAAGTACTACGAGGCATGCGCGGTCGTTTATCATGCGCTCGGCATTCATCGGGAAACGGTGGATTACTATTACAAGGAAACAGAAGCAGAGCGGGAACGGTACGGCGGAGCTACTCAGACGCCAAAGGAAATGTATTATTCTCGAGCGGATGGAAGGGATAACGGGTTGAAAAATGTACCTATGGACGATCCATTGGCTTTTGAGGAATGGGAATCTGAAAAAGGCCCATACTATGACTTCAACGGTTCGCACCCATGGGAGATCATTCCGTCTTTCAGTACCTCGTTCAGTATGCATCTGTATCCGTGGAAAAAAGAAAACGCCGGCTACTTCTTTGCTTTATCGGGGGAGTCCGCGCTTCGCGCCCCGGAAACCATCATCGCTGCGAATGCGCTATATGAAGCCGGATACCCGGTCAAGGTATATGGAATTGACAAAATCATAGACCGCATCGAGGGGAATGATTCTATTTCAGTCGTTCCAATTAGTGAATGGTACCCGTTCGATGAATCAATTCATCTTCCCGAAGGTATTACAGGACGAGCAGTTGCCGAAAAAACAGATTGGAAATTTGACAATTATAAGATGAAATCAAGTTGAGGTAATCGTGATGGCAGTTGAAACAGTTAAAGTAACAGCCACAGTTCAGCCGGAGATAAAGGAGCAGGCAGAAGCAATTCTTGCCAGAATCGGCATCCCCGTATCTGTGCTGATGATACATTGTACAGGCAGATAATCATGACAGGCGGTATTCCATATTCGCTGACGGTTCCAATCACTGCGCAAGATAGCGTGAGCAAAGAGCAGGTTGACGAAGAACAGGCTGACGAAGAACATGGGGTACTAAGAAAAATAACCATTTGAGGTTGGCGTAATAATTGTTGTCAACTTGTTAGTATTGACATTTTAATAGCATCTATGCTATAATAATCTTGCAAATAAACAATTTGGGGCAGGATTATGGATAGTTTCATTCGTCAAGTTAAAGAGAGAAGAAAAGAAAAAGGGCTGTCGCAAGCGGATCTGGCGTCAATCATCAGCGTGCCTCAATCAACAATTGGTCGCATTGAAAGCAAAAAAACAGTTCCAAACCTCAAAATGCTTCAGAAAATTGTCGATGCACTTGACCTGGAAATGGATTTGAAAAGAAAAGACACAAGACCTGACTATGAAAAAAAATGGGATTGCCTTTGTTTTACATGCTATTGGAAAGACGAACCAGTTTCCTTTGTGAATGTTAGAGACAATCGCGTTTTCATAAAAGGATATGTAGATGATCCCATAAAGCAATTGTTCTGGTCGGATAATATCGATTTGTATCGACTTACGGAAGTATTAAGATCAAGGTGCTGGGAGGAGAATCGGGCGGACATCGATCAAATCAAAAAAAAACTGGGGATACAGTATTATGATCCGTTGGAGATCGTAAAAATGACGCACGGCGTTTCCTACAACGATTTTTTGTGGTTCCAGTTTGACGGAGAGTTTTTGCATTGGGAAGACGTAGCTCCTAGGAGGTTTAGAAATGTTTGATGTTTGGCTGGACGAGGATTATTTGATCGATACAGAAGGCACGAGTGACGGGACGCAAAGCAAATACTACGCAGATGGTTTTTGGTACAAGACAAATAACGAAGGCAGAGAAGATATCGTCGAATACTTGGTTTCAAAAATGTTGACCTTCACCGATTTGCCAGACGACGCATATGTTGTTTACGAGCGTGGATTATTAAACGGACATGCTGCGTGTCGGAGTAGGTCGTTTTTTTCTCCTGACGAATCATTTACGACTCTTGAAAGGCTACATGCGAACGTGACGGGCCAGCCACTACATGAAAAGATAAGGATGACCGGAATTGACGCCTCGGTAGAATACGTTCTAAGATTCTTTGATGATGTCATAGGACTCGATCTTTCGGAGTATTTCAAAAGAGTATTTACAGCGGATTATATCTCGCTGAACGAAGATCGTCATTTTCACAATTTAGGCGTTATCAGGGAGCACGATGGCAAGTTCAGGCCGGTACCGATTTTCGATAATGGCAAATCGCTGCTGAACGCAAATCCGTCCGTTGATCGGAGTCTGCCAATCTCGGAGAATGTCAAACGTGTAACTGCACGCCCGTTTTCTGGGTCACATCGAGAAACCTTTGAAAAATTTGGAAAAGGATTTGATTTGAACCGAGAATACGCACTCCAATGGCTTGATACTGAAGAGCCTTCGTTCTACAGAGACGTTCTGATTCATCAAATCAAAACCGTAAAACTATAGAAAGAGCTTTACACTATTGTAAGAAGGATTTGTGGAGACATCCTTGTTAACTAAAATTCAGGGCTATTGCAGGTTTTGCAATAGCCCCGAGTTTGTTTGTTATCTTGTTTACTCGCCCTTGACCTTTATCAGATCCACGGCGCCCGCCATGCCCTGGGAACCGATGATCTGCGGTTTTCCCGGCGCGATCTCCACTCGGTGATAGCCGTGAACGTGTCCGCATACGACAGCCTTCACGTTCTCGCAGTCTTTCAGCAGTGATACGTATTGCCGGGCGTTTTCGTCCTCGCTGCCGTCAATGAAGAAATACGGGTCGAGTTTAATTAAGGTCTCTTTACAACACTCCGTCGATACCGGTATGTGGCACAGAACGATCACCTGCTTGCCTTCGTCGCAGAGCGCTGTCAGCTTTGCAAGATCGTCGTCCGAGACCGTCTTTTTGCGGTCGTCGACGCCGGCTATGACGAACTCGCCGAGATCGCATACCTGAAGCCCCAGTTCCCATACGCCCTCGCACCGTTCGATCTCGTGGTTCCCCGGCACGGCCAAGAACTTGCCGCGATACCCGCTCAGTTTCTTTGCCAGGTAGCGTTCACCCGCCGGATGCATATAGTCCAGGTTGTCTCCGGACAAAAGAAGCATCTCCGGTCTCAGTTCCTCAGCCAGCGCCAGCAGTTTTTCAAAGGCTTCAGTGGAAGGTATCTTCTGCTCGTCCCCGTACGGTTCGCCGTTATCTTTTGCGTAACCTTCCTTCCCGCTCATCCAGCGCGCTTCCTGGCGTTCAGCCTCGTCGCGCTCTTCCTTTGTGCTGAGATCGTCCCATGCGTGCAGATGCGTGTCCGTGATGTGCATCAGAAGATGCTCGCCCCGGACGCCAGGGATGATCACGCTGTTTTCTCTGAACCAGAAGAATCCGTCTTGCGTCATGCTCATAAATAGTCCTTTCAGCTGCGAACAGGAAGACTCCGTCCGCAGCATTGCTATCATATCGAGAGGGAACGAGGCCGCTTATCCTTTCGTCACGTCCATCGTGACCGCAATGAAGGCCGCGTCTTTGAACGGGACGTCGCGGACAGCGCCGACATAGTCCTTGCCCATCATGTCAAAGAAACTGCCGCTGACGGAGATATCCGGCAGGCGTCCTTTGACCACGCCGTCCTCCAGAAGGTAAGACATCTGCACGGGCGTGGCGAAATGGCCGTCGGGCGTTGCGTCGCCGCCGGACGCGATGACCATGAGCACGGCCTTTCCGGGCACGAGCTCTTTCAGCGTCTTCGCTGTCGGGTCGAAATACAGTCCGTGGAATCCGATCCCGGGCACGCCGTCGTAAGGCGCGTCAGCGCTCTCTGAATTCGGCAGTCCGTACTGCTGCGCGGTCTTTTTCGTGGTCAGGAGCGCCTTGAGCACGCCGTTCTCGACGAGCACCGGACGGAAATCCTTTTCCACGCAGCCTTCCGCGTCGAAGAAGCAGGCTCCGTATGCCGTCTTCGGGTTCATGTCGTCACGGGCGGTCAGCTTGTCCGAGAAGACCTTCTCGCCGAGCTTTCCGCTCAGAAGGGAAGCGCCCGCTGCGTAAAGATCGCCCACGAAGTGCTGCAGGAACCGTCCGTACAGTTCTTCCGCGGCCGAGACGACGGGATACCGTCCCGGCTCGATGTCGACAGGCGTGAAGAACGCGTCGTACTGCTCTTTGAAATACGCAAGGACTTTGTCCGGGTCGAACTCTTTCCCGTCCCAGGAGAGGAACGTGTCGAACAGGTTCCCGGAGCCGCGGTTCTGCGCGATGAGGCTTATGGCGAAGCTGTTTCCTTTGCTCACAAGGTGCCGTCCTTCCGAATTCCGGTATTCAGACGTGTAGTCTGAAAGGATGATCTTGTTGGAAAAGGCGAACTTCGGGCACAGCTTTCCAAGACGGTCGAGGAAGGTCTGCATCGTCGGGATCAGTTCGGACACCTTGATGATGTCCTTCGTCTCGTCCACGGTAAGCTCCAGCGCGCCGTCCAGCGCGCAGGGGTAGGGGATGCCGAAGGAAAGCGCTTCTATCGCCTGTTTGGTCAGTGCGTCCTCGTCCGGCTCGCCCAGGCACCCCGCGATGCCGATGCAGCCGTTTTCGTAGACGCGGACCGTGCCGGTCGTCTTTTCAAGTTCACGGAAACTGTCTATCTTTCCCGCCGTGACGTTCAGCGTTACGCTGTGATGCGTTTCTTTTATAAATTCTTTTTTCATACTTTTTTCTCCTCACTGTACGTTCATGGAAGAGACTCTGACGTACGGACCGCCGAATCCGACGGGAAGTCCCATCTGCTCCATCTTGCCGCAGCCGCCCGTTACGAACGAAAGCAGCTCGACGTCCCTCGTCAGCCCGTCGATAAGACCCAGCGTCTCGAACACGGTCCCCGTGATGACGCTGATCTGCACGGGGCGTCCCAGTTTGCCGTCAACGATCTCGTAGGAAAGGCTCGGGGCGATGGTAAAGGTGCTCATGCCGCTGCCGTGGTTGATCGTCTTGATGAAATAGCCCTTCTTGATCGGGGCGATGAGTTCGTCGAAGTCCAGCTCTCCGCCCTCGATGTACGTCGTTGTCATGCGGACGATCGGCTCGAACGTGCAGTCGATGGCGCGCGCGTTTCCGGTCAGATCCTCGTCCAGGACCGCCGCGGTCATCGCGCTGTGCAGCCTGCCCGCGAGCACGCCGTTCTTGATCAGGTAGTTCTTTCTCGCCTTCGTGCCCTCGTCGTCGTAGGGGACGAAGCCGGAGCCGGGAACGGAACCGCATTCGGCGATGGAAAGAATGGGGGAGCCTACCTTTTTGCCGAGCTGCCATTCGTTCTTCATGGACTCGTCGGACAGCATGAAGTCGGACTCGGATTTATGTCCGAAGGATTCGTGCGCGAACACGCCCGCAGCCATGGGAGAGAGCACGACGGGGTACTTGCCGGCCTCGACCTGCACGGAATTGCGCAGGAAGTACGCCTGTTCCCGGACCGCGTCGCGCAGCGTCTCCTCAAGACCAACAAGCTCTTCGAAGCGGGTCGCGCCCGTCTGCCAGTGCCCGGCGAATTTCTTGTCTCCTTCCGCCATGTTGAACGAGAAGGACAGCCCGCAGGTCTGGTAGTCATAACAGATGTCCGCGCCGAGGCTGGACAGGAAGCGGAATTTGCTGTTGCGGTCAAGGTACGTGCCCGCCGGCAGAGCCACGGAGGATTCCTCCGAAAGGATGGGCAGATAGTTCAGAAGCAGCGCCTGCTTGTCCTTGAGCGGAACGTCGCGGACCGAGCAGTCCGCAAAACTGGAAATGCTGTCCCGGTTCTTCTCGAAGCGCCGGACCACCGGGTCCTCAAGGATGCCCGGATTTGCCGTCGCGGCGGCGTAAAGGCCGTCCAGCGTCTTCTGCAGGTGCTCGACGTCCGTCACGGACGCGTAGTACCAGAGTTTTCCGTCGTAAACGCGCAGAAAAGCCTGCTTTTCTTTGCGGTTTTTCATCTCCTCGAGCATGCCCGCCTTGTATGAGATGACGGTTCTGCTGCGATCCTCGATGCGTATGTCGGCGTAAAAGCCGTCTTTGAATTGGATCATATATGTTTCCTTCCTTTCAATATTTCCGTGATTGAATTTGGAACTGAACCGGCCTCAGCCGGAAACGGGCTGGATCCGGACACTGTGGTAGCCCCGGTAGTCCGAAAGGTACCCGTACGCAAGGCCTATCGCGCTGTCCTGTTCGGACGTGGCGATCGCGAACGTGTTAAAGAAGTCCTTAAGGGAAAGATCTCTGTCTTTCATATGATCGAGCAGGACCGTGCTGGCCTCTGTCGCGAACAGTGCGGGGGACTCTGCCCCGTACCGGACGGTGGTCTGCTCGCCGGACAGCTTGCGCTTCCCGTTCTCGTCCCGCCCCTGCAGGATGTAATAGGTGTCCCCTGCGGCGTTGGCTTGGGCAAGCGTCAGGCCTTTCTGCTGCTGGCACACCGCCGCGATGGCCACCAGCCCCGCCCCGTCCGTGATCTTGCGGTCGGCCCGGTTGTAACAGATGACCATCTTCATGGACTCGAACTCCGTGCAGAAGTTGAAGTCTCCCGAGGCGTCCATGAATCCCGCCAAGGGGCCGGCTTTGTAAAGGGGAACAAGGAAGTTCTCGATGGCAATAACTTTTCCTTCTCTTGCCGGCAGCGCCCGGATGGATTCGTCCGCCCGGCGCCACGAGCCTTTGTCGTTGAAGTAGGGCCGGCCGTCTTCGTAGTCGTATTCGGCCAGGAAGCGCCCGCCGTCCGTTTTCTGCGTCATGCCGATGACACCGGTGATGCAGCCGGACAGACCGTACGCGTCCACGGCGGCCCGCACGCCGTCTACGTGGGAGGCGCTGCAGATCCAGGTGTCGATCCCGTTCTCATAATAGTAGGTCAGCATGTTCTTCACGCTTTCTGTGACGGAACAGCCGAGGAGGAACGTGCATGACGTGACCCCCATCTCGCTCTCGATCCCCTCGGGTGAGGTCCACGTGACCTGTACGGTGTCGGTGTCCCGGTAGCGCAGGCACGAGCGCAGGAACAGATCGTATACCTCGTCCGCCGTCATGTTCGTATACCAGTACATGATCCAGGCGCAGCCGGACGCGTCGTCCAGAACGCCTTCCAGGTACAGGTACAGACATTTCAGCTTTGTAGCGAATTCCTTCCAGTACAGTTCTTCATGAAGGCTGTCCAGTCTGTCCTCGCCGACCCCGGCCGGCGTGAAGGGGCCGTAGTCCGGGAGCAGTTTTTCGTAGGCGGCCACAACGTCGCTTATGTATTTCTGCGCCGTTTCGTCTGTCTCGGCATAAACGGAAAGGGCTGCGCGCAGTTCCTCCGCGCTCATGGCGAAGGACATAGTCTGGATCTGGTATACGCTGCACTGGTAGGTGATATCGAAGATCGAAGTGGTGTTGTCGAAATCGGATACGATATAGGCGTCTCCTCGGTAGCCTTCGGAGTCTTTCCCCCAGGTCCTGACGAAATCCCTGATCGCCGTCTGCGCCTGGGGCGAGAACCCGGACAGATCCGCGTCCGCACCGGCTGCATAGCATCCGGCAAAACTCAGCAGAAGAATGACAATGACCAAAAGCCCCGCCGCGGTACGAACTCTTCGCATGGGACACCTCCACAATGATAATAAGTATACAAATAAGAGTAACACGGGGAGCTGTTTTTGTCAAGAAGCGGAAGGCCCCGCAAAAGACTTCACAGGCGTTTTTTCACGATTTGTCTTGACTTTTTTCGCCGTTTCGTTCATAGTAAGAAGGAACAAACAAGGTTTTTTGGAGGTCCTATGGAATACGGCTATTCGATCCTGATGGGAATATTCGGTGCGGCGCTGCTGCTCTACGCGGGGCTCATGGCCCTCACCAAAGACTATAAGATACTGCCGTTCAGGTCCCGTCAGTCATACAAGCCGAAGGACCCAAAGAGGTATATGACACAGCTGGCAAAGGTCATAGCGCTCGTGTCGCTCTCGCCGGTTTTGAGCGCGATTACCGGCATCTTCAACGTGATCGCCGCGGTGATCGTGCTGATCGTCACGATGGTGCTGTTCATCTGGCTGGGGACGAAGATCATGAAGGAATTCTTTGAATAGCATAAAAACAGGAGGGACGTCCGCATGGCCGCGGGCGTCCCTCCGTGGTTTTTGTCCTCAGGCGTTGTGCCGGAAGGCGTTGTTGTAAAGGCCGATCTTGTCGCAGGGGATCTGCTTAAAGCCCGGATCCTTGGCGAACACGGGCGAGTCGTCCCGCAGCCGCAGGTCGAGATGCTCCTCGTCCACGAACAGCGGGTCACAGTCAAGCTCCGTGTTGGCTTCCATCACGTTGTGGAATTTTTCGTTCTGCCAGTCGAAATTGACCATGATGGGACCGTGGCGGTAGAACACGTTGTGCCGGTAGGAGCAGTAGTGCGGGAAGCGTCCCTCCGTTTCCGGATCCCAGGCCATGTATTCGTACAGGTGCGGGTAGTGCGTGCGCCACGCGGGGGATTCCGTCGGGGCGTTTTTAAGGCACACGACGTGCTGGCCCTCGCCCGAAAGCGTCTCGGGATAGCCGTATCCAACGAACCGGACAGACTGGGCCGGCTTCTCCTCCACCCCGTAGGCGATCAGATTGTTCTCGAAAACGATGTCGTGGCCGCCGTGGGACAGGTGGGCTTCCTTGAGGTGATAGTAGATGTTCCCGTAGACGCAAAGAGAGGCCGAGTTGTCGTCGCAGTAGGTCCCGAACACGGAGCAGATCGTGACCGCGTCGGACTTCACGTCGTGGAACAGGTTGTACCGGATGATATTGCCGCCCATGGAGTAGTCCCGACCGCAGTAGATGCAGGAGGCGTCGTCCGAGATGCGGAGCAGGTCGTAGAACTCGTTGTACTCCATGACGTTCTCGTTGCCGTCGAACCAGATGGCCGCGTGGGGACCGGCGTGGAAGCGGTTGTGCCCCACGTAGGCGCCGATGCTCGTCAGGTACACGGCGAAGCAGTAGGCAAGGCCGATGTAGCCGAAATCGTGGAAGTCGCAGTTCTCCACGCGCACGTTGCAGGACCGCAGGTCCACCCGGTCGCCGGCGCTTATGTAAACGCCGCCGAAGCCGCAGTTGTAAATGTCGCAGGAGTGTATCGCGTGATCGTATCCGCCGTTGCAGACGCGGTCCGTGAAGTGGATGCCGCGCGATTCGGAGGTGCCGATCCAGACGGCTAGGTAGCCGATGTCGTACAGACTGCATCCTTCAAGCCGTACGGACTGGCCGCCGTGGATCATGACGCCGCAGCCGCGGGTATAGGCGAAATCCATGTCCTGGAAGGTGATGAAGCTCGCGTCGCGGCAGTCGATGAGCGTATCCTGCGCGAAGCTCACGCAGACGTCTCTTTCATCGAACCCTTTCGGCGGGACGAGGTAGATGCGTCCCTTCTTCGGGTCGATGATATAGGTGCCGGGCTCGTCCAGGCACTCGGGTACGCGGGACAGGTAGAAGCGTTTCCCCTCGATGAAGTCGTAGGAGGCGCAGCCTTTCAGGCGCAGCCGGCATGCCTTGCGGTCGTCTACGCCGACGGGAGAGGCGATGAAGGCCCAGTCGTAGCGGGGCGCGCCGTGGTAGAAGGTGCTGTCGATGTCCCGGATCTTCCAAAGTCCCTCGTCGCGGCATGTGAAATCGAACAGCGGCCGGCCGCAGTCGGCGAGCGGACAGTTCTCCGTGGTCCCGCCGTCCGTTATGAGCCAGCCCGTCTTGGGGTATCTCGCCACTTCCAGGGGCTGCCCGTCGAAGAAAAGCTGCGGGTAGTAGTTGCCGGGCCTGTTGAACTCCCGTACGTGCCTGGGGTCGCAGTACCCCTCGCCGTACCCCTCGTCCATCGGGGGAATGGTGATCCCGATATCTTTCGCGTCGGCGCACAGGACGAGAGACGGATCGGGAAGCCTTTCCAGGATGTCGTCGTCCCCGGAGATCTTCTTCCACATGGCGCGCGGGATCTCAATGGACCCGTCGATAATCGCGCGTTCGCCCGGCGCGGAGCGGAAGATGACGGGGGCGCCCTGAAGACCGCTCTCGGAAGGGCCCAGGCGGACAGGGGACTGCACTTTATAATTGCCGCCCGAAAGTTCCACGAGCACGCCTTGCGCGGGGTGTTCGGCCCGGGTCTTGCGTACGGCCTGCACGGCCTTTTCCAAAGCGTCTTTCCCGGGCTTGATCCGGATCTTCAGGGCGGGTTCGGTCCTTTGTAATCCGTCCGACCAGTCGGCCGGCGGTCTGTGTCGCAGCTGATCCATATGTTTCGTCCTTTCGAATAATAGATTTCAAGATTATAATGCAGCAACCGGGGCCTTTTGTCAAGGGCTCCGGCGTCTTTTTTCCAAGGTTTCGCAAAAGAAAAGGGGACTGCCGAAAGCGAATGCTTCGGACAGTCCTCTGAATTATTCAGTTCTGTGCGTTTGCGGCCTGTTCTAGGTTCTCATCCGTTGTCTCCTCTGCCGGCACTTCAGCCGTATCGGTTCCTTCAGCCGCGGCGGGCGCCGCAGCCGGCGGATCGGGCTCAAGCTTTTTGCGGAAGATGACGATGTAAAGGCAGAGAGAGGTCATGATCGTCCCGGCCGCGAACAGGAGCCACGGCATGCCGCCCCGGTACGTGTACCCGAAGGCTGTGAAGGAAATTTTGTCGTCCACGAGGGCGTGGAAGACGGTCGCGGTGATCATGCCGAACACCGTGCCCACGAGCGAGGCGATCTGGTAGAAGGAGGCATAGCACGTTCTGTTGGTGTCAGGCATGTTGACGTACGGGAAGTTGGCGAAAGCCACGTTGTGCCCGACGCCCATGAAGTGCTGGGGCAGACGCACGGCCAGCAAAAGGGGTATATAGTACTCGGGCTGCACGAACCCGTACACGATCTGCAAAGGCCCCACGACAGCCATGCCGATGGCGAACGTGACGAACCAGGAGGTCTTCTCGATGATCCGGCGCCACAGCGGCAGGCACAGAAGGAAGAAGGGCGCGTAGAGCAGGATGATGAGGTTGAAGAAGGAATAGGTGACGTGGATCTCGTTGAGCAGGTAGTACCCCAGCGTCGATCCGGTGAGCCCCTCCTCGAACGTGACCAGCGTGACGATGACCATGGTCATCATGAACTTCTTGTTCTTCACGGGGATCGAGAAGATGTCCGAGAAACGCGGCGTATGCAAAAAAGGATAGTCCACCTCGCGGGGCAGGACGTTCATCAGGATGTCTATAAGGCCCAGGCCGAAAGCGACGTACCGCATCGTGACGATGAACTCGAGCTGCTTTTCCGCCATGGCGGCCAGGGAGTCCGATACCCAGCCGGAAATGAAGACCGTGATGCCGGAGATGAGGGCTCCCAGGAACTGGGAGATGCCGAGGCAGAAGGAGCGCATGGATTCCGGCATGAACCGGATATGCCAGGCGGAATAACCCGCGATGGCGATCGAGTTGAACGCGGAGCCCGTGAAGACGAGCACCAGGATCGCGGCGAGCCGTCCCGTCGGGTCCGTGATGAGCTCCGGCATGACGGTGACCGCCACGAGGAAACAGAAGTAGTATACGAACTTGAACACGGCCAGTGTCCAGCGGCGCTTTTTGAAGCGGGTCAGGAACTGGGGCGCCAGCAGCGCGAACGAGCCGGCGATAGAGGGAACGAAGGCGATGATGGAGAAGTTGACGAGGTCGATGCCGTACCCGGACAGGAAGCCCGCGTAGAAGATGCCGCCCATGAAGTAGGCGATGACAGACTGCAGGGAAGCTGACACCAGCATGCATACGCGGCCGCGCGCGTTCGGGTCTTTCAAGTTGTATACGTCGCGGAAGCGGACCCTCACGGTATCATCTCCTTCCTTCAAAAATAACAAATACCATTATCGCACAAATGGATGAATTGTCAAGAGGATTTTGCTCGAGAAAAGGTTTTCTAAAATGGCTGTTGCAATCGATGTTTCAGCGATGAGTGCAGAGGCAGTCCGCATTCTCCCGGCAGCAACTCCGAATTTGCCTCTTTGCGCCCACAATTTGCATATAAACAGGCAAATAATATGCAAAACTTTTTGTAATTGGGTAGACAATTTGCATACTATATGGTAAAATATATGCAGATGAAAGAGAGTAGGAGGCAAAATGAGAGTTTACGATTATTCATTCCTGAAAAGCATGAGCGTTCCGGTGAATTTCCTTAGATTGACAAACTCGATCTATGCGCTGAGGACCGTTGAGGAGGAAAAGAAGGAAGACTTCCCGGACATCTTCACAAATCTTCAGAGAATCGCCGTCGTGCAGTCCGTCAAGGGGAGCAATGCCATTGAAGGCATTCTGGCGACGGACAAACGGATCGAGGAGATCGTCAATCAGAACGCGGATCCGCTGAACCATTCCGAACAGGAAATACTCGGCTATAAGGAAGCGCTTGCAGTCGTCCACGAGAACTTCGGCACGCTGCCGTTCAACGTCGACGGAATCAAATATCTCTACAGTATCCTGCTCGGTCATACGGACCTGACCTATCGCGGCGATTTCAAGAAAGAGGACAACGCGATCTGGGAGAAGTATCCGGACGGGACCGCCCGTGTCCGCTTCCGGACCGTTCCCGCCGCCGAAACGGAAGAATCGATGGAAAACCTGGTCCTGGCATACATGGCGGCACGGGACGACAGCGAGATCAACCAGTTGCTTCTGATCCCTTGCGTGATCCTCGATTTCCTTTGTATCCATCCGTTCCAGGACGGCAACGGGAGGATGTCTAGACTGCTTTCCCTCCTTTTGATGTACAAAAGCGGCTTTGACATTTCCAAATACATCTCGTTCGAAGAACAGATCAACAAATCGAATGGAAATTATTACGAGGCCCTGAGGCGTTCATCCCTTAACTGGCACGAGGGCAGGAACGACTATATCCCGTTCATGGAGAACTTCCTCTTCACCCTGTACCTGTGCTACAAAGAACTGGACAAAAGGTTCCTGACGCTGAGAAGCGGAAAAATCTCGAAAACGAAACGCGTTGAGGAGACGGTCCTTTCCGCATTCCTTCCGGTTTCGAAGAAGGAGATATCCAATCTGCTTCCTGACATCTCGGTCACGACCATCGAGAGCGTCCTCGCCGCGATGGTAAAAAGCGGGAAGATCGGGAAGATCGGAACGACGAAAAACGCGAAATACTTCAAAAAGTAACCCGGCAGTAAGCCATTACGCAGGAACTGAAGACACAGTAAGGGAGATTTGCATATGCAGCCTAAGCCAACAAAAGGTCAGATCGAGTTTTTGAACTGGGAGTTCGGT
>JAFSSK010000189.1 GCA_017451045.1 Clostridia bacterium | reverse complement strand
TTCTTCCGGCATTTTGCTATCATTCCTTTGCGTTGTTATTACACATATAATAGCACAAACTCCGACGGTTTTTCAAGAGAGCGGACGTTATTTTTGAATAATACGGCGGAAACGTTGAAATATCCGTCGGTTTGTGGTATATTTGACTTGACATCGAAAAACCTTCTCCTGAGACAAACTATTCTGGAAAATGGTGTATAATGTAAACATACAAACTTGACTTAAGATGAACCGCTCATTTTTCCATGAGGTCCCTCATGCCATCTTCCAGAACACAAAACACCCCTAAAAACCTCCTCGGCTCCGACCCCCTCTACGCCTCCGTCGTCGACATCTTCGCCCTCGTCGAGGAAGCCGAAGAAAACGCCCCGAAGCGGCGCCGCAGCCCTGCGCCGGATGAGTTGGCTGCGGACTGCATCCTGCATTTCTTCGCCTACCTCGCCGCCTCGGACGAATACATCGCAGGCAAAGAGGTGCGGGCCATCAACGACTGCCTCGGCACGGTTCTGTTTAAAGACGAGATTCAGCGCATGATCCGGGACGAAAATATCTATACGATTACGTTTGAGCAGATGCGGCCGGAGGTCCTGGACTTTTTTGAAACGGTCGACCAAAAGCTCGCGAAAAAAGGCACCCTGATCGGCCCGACCTACTCCCGCCGTTTTATCGACCTCCTCGAAAAGGCCGGCTATCTCTTCATCAAGATCGACGGCAGCATGAACGAGGACGAAGAGCGCGACCTGAAGACCATCATCGCGAGCTACCGCGACATGGTGGAGAAGATCGAGAAGGGGCTCGTGAAGGACAAAGAATGAACGAGATTATCAAAGCCCAGTCCGAATATGAGGCCCTGAAGGAGCGCATCGCCGCGCTGCGGGAGGAGATCGCGTCCCTGACCGCGGAGCGGGACGAGCTCCTGTACCAGGAGTGCCCGCGCATCAAGGCGGAGTTTGAGTCGACCATTGGCGCCGCGTATGTGGAGTTCTACAGCGCCAAAAGCCGGCTCGCGCAGATGCGGCGCGCCATCGAGATTCTCCAGGCCGCGCGCAACCGGCAGCAGAAGAAGGACCCGGAAGAGGCGCAGCAGGAAGCGCGCGACGCCTACAAGGACTACGAAGAGAAGATCAAAGAGGACGCCCGCAAGGTCAAGGAGGCCGAGGAATTCCGCAAGCGCGAGCAGCAGAAGGAAGAGGAGTGGCAGCGCACGCGCGGGGCCGGCTCCGATGGCGGCACCGGGAAAAAGAAGGACTCTGAGTCAAAGGCAGAGAAGGCCGAAGACGACAGCGTCCACAGCAAAAACAAAGAACATGAGTCCGGGGACAAGGACGCGGAAAACTCCGCAAAGAAGGACGCCGGAAACAGTGAGTCTGACGAGGAAGAAGAGACCTTCAAGACCCGCGAAGAAGCGCTCAAATACTATCACCGCAAGCTCGTGAAGCTCCTGCATCCGGACGCAAATCCGGACCAGTCCCAGGAGGACAAGGACCTCTTCCACGAGATGGAGAAGGCCTTCAAGGAGGGCGACCTCGACCGTCTGATCGAGATCTACGAGTACCTGCGCGACCGCGACGCGGAGAAGAACCTGTCCGACACGCCGGAGGACGTGGAGCGGCTGCGCGAGATCGCGAGCGCGCTGGAAAAGAAGCGCGATGAACTCCTGGCCGAGATCCGGAAGATCAAGTCCGAGTTCCCGTACACGGCCAAGGCCCTGCTCGAGAACGAGGTGGAGAGGACGAAGCTTCTGAACGAGCTCGCAAACGGCGTGAAGCTGATGGACAAGGAATATCAGAAACTCCTCAAACGCTTCAACCGCCTGAAAGAGGGAAAGGACCCGGACGGCGATGACTGACAAAAACGAGCTTTCCACCTTTGACGAAAACGCCCTGTCCGCTCTCTCATTTGAGATGCCGGGGCTTCTGAACAAGCCCTTTGCGAAGGACATTTTCCTCCTAAAGACTAACCTGATGGGGATCAACCACATCGACGGCGTGATCGAAAAGCTCCGGAAACTCGAAGTGGGGCAGAAACTCACCCTGCTCCTGGAGCCCGACAACCCCTACGACAAGCGCGCCATCCTGGTCATGAACGGCGACACCAAACTGGGCTACGTTCCGCGCCGTCTGAACGGCCTCCTGTCCCGCCTCATGAACGCCGGCAAGTTCCTCTACGCCACCGCAGACGACTTCGTGACGAGCGAAGAGGATGAGGACTATTACTGGGATGCGTTGATTATCAGTATTTTTATGCAGGATTAGAAAGAACAAAACTCTATGGATATTTCGAGCAAAATCAAGTTATCCTATTCAGATCTCAGAGAAAAATACAAAGAATACCTGGCTGCTCAGAATTTGAGCAAAAGCTCGGTCAGCACGATTACGAGCGACACGTTCTTTCTCTGGAACCGCGGCAGCAGAGAGTTGTTTTGGAAAACAGTAGCATCGGAAGATTTTGAGAATGCAGCAAAAGAGGCGTTAAGGCCTATCGTCCAAAAAAACTCAAAAGGAGACGTAGAAAACGCTATCAGCATTTATATATCTGATCTTCGGAAGTTTCGTGCTTTTCTTTCTGAAGATAGTGCTGGCGTCGAAAAGGGATTACAAAGTAATTCGAAAAAAGAGAAAGCATCTCAGAACGAATCTGAGGCTGTGATTGTTCCAGAAAGCGTTTCAGAGACTTCTAATGCATCAAAGCTTCCCGATTTTAACTGGATTAACCTGAAGAAAATTGTTAACGCTTATGCGGATCAGGAAGAACCGGGCCAATTGATCGTTCCGATCGGGAAAATAGGAAGCGATTATGTCTTTCAGGATTTTTCTGATATTCCTACTATGCTGATTTCCGGCACAACAGGGAGTGGTAAAACTGTATTCGTAGAAACGCTGATGCTCGAAATGATGCAGAAATATTATCCTGAAGATGTGAGATTCATTCTATTCACATCTAAGGGGGTGGATTATCAGGCGTTTGAAAACAACCCTTTCTTGTATATACCGTTGCTATCAGATGCGGAAAAAGCGTCGAAGGCGATTCGTTGGGTTTTGGCCGAGGTAAAGTACAGATTGAGTTGTTTTGACAGAATCAATTCACTGCCGCATATCATAGTGGTCCTTGATGATTTCAGCTGTTTGGCTTCGTGGGTCCAAAATGATTTAGCAGAATTGTTTCGGTCTTCAATTCGCACCAAAGTTCATTGCTGGATCATCACCTCCACCCCGACAACTACTGTCATTTCAACAGAACTAAAGGCGATTATTCCTACGCGCGTGGCTTTTCATGTATCCGAAAAGCGGATATCCAGACTTGTCATTGATGAACCTGGAGCGGAGATGCTTCGTGTTCCGGGGGAGATGATTTTTAAACATTTCGGCAATTCTAAAAGACTTAATGCAGTCCATCTAACTGATTCGGAGATGATGTTTCTAGGCGAAAGAGCAAACATAAACTATCCGAAGCACTATATTCAGCAAGAGATATGGGATCCGAGCATTCGTGTTAATTCAGATGATTTGGGAGACAAGGATATACTCTTTGCTGCTGCTGGATTCACGATTATCGAAATGGAGAAGGCTACCATTGGTTTGCTTCAGCGCAAGTTTAAAATAGGGTTCAATCAAGCGGCTCGCATCATGGATCAGCTGGCAGAAGAAGGAGTTGTCGGTCCGGAAGAGGGAACCAAAGCGCGGCAGATACTAATGACAAGAGCGCAGTTTGAAGAGCTTCTGGACGGCCATGATTTGGGTTATGCTTCAAGTCGAAATGCGAAAACCAATAGCACAGGGTCTTTGAATCGGGATGTGAAATCAGTCAGTTTTCATGGCTATTCAAATTCTGAGAATGTTAAGGACGTTGATGTGGTTGACAGCATTTCCCACCCAGACACCTTGGAATTTGATCCGGTTTCAGAAAGGAAGATTGAACAAGGCGAAAATCTCACTGCCTACACGGACAGTTCTCCGCAGGAGATGTCGAAACTGTCTTCGCAGACAGATAGTTCAAAGTTGGGGTTAAGAGAAAGAATTGAGTCGTTTACCGACCGCGTTTTGAGCAAGTTCAGGATGAAAGAATAGATGTGACAGTTTTTCCTGATGCGCTGATTAAATCTTCTATTACTTATTTTCACCTAAATGTTTTATGCCGATATCAGCGACTTTAGAAACCGTTCATTGAGTCATATCAGACCTGACAGCTTTATTGTGGTTGCTGTTACCTGGGTCAACATCATCGCCACCCCTTAACCACCACACAAAATGAAAGGAGCCCCCATGAGCAAAGACGGTTACAGCGTTCCCGGCCCGTTCGGGACCATCATCCATTACGACGCGAACGGCAACAAGATCGGCGAGAGCCGCCCCGGTGCCTGGGGCACCATGGAGCACTACGATGCCGGCGGCAGCAAGGTCGGCAGCAGCGGGCCCAGTGCTTTCGGCACGGGCAAGCACTACGATTCGTCCGGAAGTCAGACGGGATCGTCCTCTCCGGGCGCCTGGGGCGAATACACGCACCGCGATTCCTCCGGAAAGAAAACCGGTCACAGCAGCCCGGGCATTTTCGGTTCCTGGGACCATGAGTCGGACGAGTGATCATCGTCTGAAACCCGCGCCCCCGCAGGCTTGGCGGGACCGCGCGCAAGTAAAAACCATGAAGGAAACCCTCCCCCGGCCGATCGTTCTGTTCTCTTCACGTGCCGGGAGAAGCTTGGGGTTTTCGTCCTGCAGAAAAAAACAGGAGAGGAAGAGGAACGGTATGGTGAAAAACAGGTTTTAGTGTGAGAAAGTGAGGTCAGAACATGCAGTCATTTCAGCTTTCGTGCGAGTCCACCGTCGATCTGCCGTACGCCTATGTGAGCGGCAGGAATATCCCCGTTCTGTTTTACAACTACACGGTGGACGAGAAAGAATACGTAGACGATATGGGACGGGACCCCGAGGCCCTGCCGCATTTCTATCATATGCTGGAAGAGGGCGCGCTTCCGTCCACGTCCCAGCTGAACGAGTACCAGTACATCGAGTTTTTCGAGCCGCTGCTTCAGCAGGGCGACCTGATCCACATCGCCCTCGGCTCCGGGATGACGAACTCCGTCGCCAACGCGTTTCAGGCCGCGGAGCTGCTGCGTGAGAAGTATCCGGACCGGCGCCTCGTCGTGATCGAGTCCCTGTGCTCCTCCTCGGGCTACGGCCTCCTCGTGGACGGCGCCGCGGACCTGCGCGACGAGGGCAAGTCGATGGAGGAGATCGAGACCTGGGTCATGGGCGTGCGGGGCCGCATCCACCACCAGTTCTTCTCGACGGACATGAAGTTCTTCCACAGAAGCGGGCGCGTCTCCGGGGCGACGGCCACGGTGGCCTCAATCCTCAACATCTGCCCGATCATGCGGCTGGACGACACGGGCGCGATCATCGCCTACGACACGGTGCGCGGCAAGAAGCGCGCGATCGCCCGGACGGTGGACACCATGGAGGCGCACGCGGCCGGCGGGACCGCCTATGCGGGCAAGTGCTTCATCAGCCACTCCAACTGCCACGCGGACGCGGAGGTCATCCGGGAGGAGATCGTGAAGCGCTTCCCCAACATCAAAGATATCCGGATCTATGATATCGGGACGATCATTGCGTCCCACAGCGGTCCGGGCACGGTGGCTGTGTTCTTCTATGGGGACGTGCGCCAGCCGGACAAAAAGTAAACAGCTGGATCGGTATACCGCAGGCCGCGACGCGCCTTTCGAAGCGCGGCGGAGCCCGGGCCCTCAGCTGTTGCGCGGGAGAAAACAATGACGATCAGAACAGCCGTCCCAGCCGATTTTGACCGGATCATGGAGATCTACCGGTCCGCCCAGGACTTCATGATCGCGTCCGGAAATCCGGACCAGTGGGGGCATTTCCATCCGTCCCCCGAACTCATCCAAAGCGATATCGAGTCCGGGATCAGCCGCGTGGTGTGCGACGGCGACGTCATCCACGGCGTTTTCGTGATGCTGTTCGGGCCGGACCCGACGTACGGTGTGATCGAGGACGGCGCCTGGCTGAATGACAGCCAGTATGTCGTGATCCACCGGATCGCGTCGGACGGGACCGGCGGCGTGTTCCGCGCCGTGATCAGCTGCGGGAAGAGCCTGTGTGACAACATCCGCATCGACACGCATGCGGACAACCTCGTGATGCAGAGGCACATCGAGGAGAGCGGCTTCGTGCGCTGCGGCATCATCCATCTGGCGAACGGTTCGCCCCGGATCGCGTATCAGTGGACGAGGGAACAGGGCGCACGGGGTCTTTGACGTCATGAAGTCGAGCTGGTATACCAAGTGCAGTAAGTGACTCCGGTTTCACAGGAAGGATCGATATGAAAAAGAAGTGGGTGATCACCTTCAACGCACCCGTGACCCTGACGTTTGTGTTTCTGTGCTTTGTCGTGACGCTTCTGGGCGTGCTCTCGGGCGGCGGCATCACGCAGAAGTACTTCATGACCTATCATTCCTCGCTCAAAAGCCCGTTGACGTACCTGCGGTTCTTCACGCATGTGCTGGGCCACGGCGGCTGGGAGCACTTTATCGCGAACGCGTCCTACCTGCTCCTGCTGGGGCCGGTGCTGGAGGAGAAGCACAGCTCCGGCAAGATCGTTGGGACCATCCTGATCACCGCGCTGGTGACGGGCCTTGCCAACTGGTTTCTGTTCCCGTCGGTCGCCCTGTGCGGCGCCAGCGGCGTCGTGTTCGCCTTCATCCTGCTGACGTCCTTCACGGGCTTCAAAAACGGCGAGATCCCGATCTCGTTTATCCTGGTCGCGCTCATCTTTATCGGCCAGCAGGTGTACGAGGGCATCGCCGTCCGCGACAACATCTCCAACATGTCGCACATCCTGGGCGGCGTAGTTGGATCCGTGATCGGGTATAGGCTGAACAAAAAGTAAAAGTCAAGGCAGGAGAGCGCCTGATCCGCACCACAGAAGGCCCGGTCGAACCGGTGAACGGTTTCGGCTGGACCGGAAATAGAGACGTGCCGACGGAAGGCAGGGAAATGCCTGGTTCGCACCGTAAAGAAAGGGGAACACATCATTGAAAAGAATGAAGAGACTGAGCTTGTTCGCTCTCATCCTTGCGCTGGCGATGCTCCTTGGCGGCTGCATGCGGCTGGAATTCGAGATGAAGATCAACGACAACGGCAAAGCGGACATCAGCATGATCTACGCGATGTCGGACTCGTTCGGACCGATGTCGGAAAGTGATTCCGACTCGATGATGTCCGACGAGGATGTGGAAGAGTATAAGAAAAAGGGCTGGACGGTGTCGCAGTATGCTGCGGACGGGTATACCGGCTATCGCATTTCCAAGCAGAACACGGAGCTCGACGATCTTCTGATGCTGGAGGATGCCGACAGCAAGATCGAGAAGAACGGTTCCACGTATAAGATCGATATCAATGCCTT
>JAFSSK010000188.1 GCA_017451045.1 Clostridia bacterium | reverse complement strand
TATGGGAGGCATGCCGGGCAAGGCCCTCGCCCAGGACCGCGCAGGCTTCGGCCAGTGAAGAGTTCTTTCCCATCTCCTGCTCTCCGGCCTTGTAGGTCACGTGGCAGGACAGTATTCTTAAGATATGCGGCACGCCGTCCGTAAGGACAGACGGCCCGTCGATCACGAGCATCCCGGCGTTCCCGAGGCTTTCAAGGGCTTCGCAGTCCCGTATGCCCACGTCCGCGCAGGCCTCGCTGAGCTGTTTTGCGTAAACGGTCTCGCAGAGCCGCGCCACTGCGTCTAAAACGCCCGGCGTCGTCAGAAAGATCAGGCTGAAAACGGCTGCGACCACGGGGACGGTTCCCCCGCTGGACCAGTTCATCAGGATGCCGATGCCTGCCGCCGCGATCGAGGCGCAGGCGGTGACGAACGTCAGTTTCTTCCTTGTACCGGCAGCCGAACGGCAGGCCTTCGAGGAAAGTTGCGCCAGCTGTCTTGGCACGAGTCCGTTCGAGACGGCTTCCGTCCTGTCTCCCGTCGCGTAGGCGATGGCTGTCGCCTGACCGCTGATGACGCGTCCGCAAGCGCCCACCGTGCAGCGCACGCCGGCCTGACGGGACACGTCCTCCTCAACGGCCAGCGGATGGAACCGCACGACGTGCTTTTTCCCGTCCTGGGACAGGAACAGCTGCTCGATTGTGAAATCCTCCGTGGCGCTCACGATGCGGGCGTCCGCCGGAATCACGTCGCCGCGGGCCAAAGACAGCAGATCTCCCGCCAGTACGTCCTCGGCGGGGACTGTCTTTTCCCTTCCGTCCCGTATGACGCGGGACAGCGGCATGGTCTTCTGATACAGTTCATGGGCAATTCTGTGCGCCCGGCGGGACAGGATGCATCCCGCAGCGAGCCACAGCACGCCGAAAACGAGCATGACGGCCCCGGTGACGTAGGATCCGAGGAACAGAAGGAGGACGCCTAAAAACAGGTAGGCGCAGGCTCCGCCGTCCAGGATCACGTCCCCGATGATCTCCGCAGCTCCGGGAACGGGGTGAAAGAAAAGTATGTTCTTCCACCCTGCGTTATATCTTTTCTCCGCGGTGTTTCCGTCCAGACCTTCCGTGCGGCTCGTCCCGAGCCTGCGCTCCATCTCGTCCAGCGAAAACCCCCTGATGTTTACCTGGTTGTCCATCACAGGCACTGGATCCGCAGCTCACCGTCCCGTACGCCCAGTTTGGCCTGGGAGACGGTATGCGAGTAATCTGCGATGAGCATCTCAGCCAGCGGATCCTCGACATGCTTCTGGATGTACCGGCGCATGTTCCTGGCGCCGTATTTCGCCGAGAACGACCGCTCGGCGACCAGTTCCGCCGCCTGCTCGGTGAAGCGGAAGGTGACGTCCCTTTCCGCTATCGCGTCCTTCAGCTGGTTCAGCATGATGGAGGCGATCTTCGTGAAATCTTCTTTGGTCAGTGAATTGAACGTGATGATCTCGTCCACGCGGTTCAAAAATTCCGGCCGCAGGAAGGACGACAGCGCCTTTTCGGTCTTGTCCGCGCTACTCTTTTCCCTGTCCTGCGAGAATCCTACGGTGGCGGCGCCGGATTCCGTCCCGGCGTTGGTGGTCATCACGATGACGGTGTTCTCGAAATTGACCGTTTTCCCGTGCGCGTCCGTCACGCGGCCGTCGTCCAGGATCTGCAGAAGGATGTTGAGCACGTCCGGATGCGCCTTTTCGATCTCGTCGAAGAGGATCACGGAATAGGGCCTTCTGCGGATCTTCTCGGTCAGCTGCCCCGCCTCGTCGTATCCCACGTATCCGGGAGGCGCCCCGATGATGCGGGAAACGCTGTGCTTTTCCATGAATTCGGACATGTCAAGCCGGATGAGCGTCTCGGGCGAGTGGAACAGATCGTCCGCCAGTGTCTTGACCAGTTCCGTCTTCCCGACGCCGGTGGGCCCCGCGAAAATGAACGAAACGGGCTTGCGCTTGTAGGCGATGCCCGCCCGGTTGCGCTTGATGGCCCGGGAAACGGCCTCGACGGCCTGGTCCTGCCCCACAATGTGCTCTTTCAGCCTCTCGGCAAGTTTGTCTATGCGTTCGAACTCGTTTTCGGTGATGCTGGTGGCGGGAACGCCCGTCCAGACTTCGATGACGTCCGCGATATGCTCGGTGGTGAGGACAACTTTCTGGCAGTCCGGCTCAAGGGTCTTCAGCCGCTCGGAGAGTTTCATCTCCTCCGCTTTGATCTTGGTGATCTCCTCGAAGCGTTTCTGCTCCTCGTCCTCCTTCTCGCTGACGGCCCCTTCCAGCCGTTCCCTGTCCGCCTTGAGCTTCAGCAACCTGTCTCTGACTTCCCTGGACTCGTTCAGGACCGCGCTGTG
>JAFSSK010000187.1 GCA_017451045.1 Clostridia bacterium | reverse complement strand
TGGCGAAGGATTCCGCCAGCACCTCGATCTCGTTGCGTGTGCGGAAGGCATCCTCCATACGGAACTGCAGATCGTCCCCGCCGAGCGACTGAACGCGGTGCGTGATCGCTTCCAGCGGCTTTACGATCCGCTTGGATACGATGGTGGCGGCCGTGATGGTCCCGCCCGCAACGACGAGAATGAGCACGATAATCATAATCCTTGAACTGTCTATTGCCCTTCTGAACGTTGCCGTCGCGTCGTCCTGAATGGCTGTCAGCTGTTCCAACATCACGGCTGCCGGTTGATCCGCCAAAGATTTCGGGACCACGCTGATGATCGTCCATCCGACGTTTTGAATGGGAGAACCGATCACGTAACACGGCTCTCCGTCCACGTCGATCAGTCTCATCTCGGTGCTGCTGACGAGCGCGTCCTTGATGAACGCAGCCAGCTGTTCGTTTTCAACGTTCCGAAGATCCAGCGCCGTTTCCGCAGGCATCACACGGAAGGTCCCTTCTGCCTGCGGGGAGAAAAGCACGTGTCCTTTCTGGTTGACGATGCAGGCGAAACTGCCTCTGTCCGCGATGTTGTTCACCGCTTCGGAAATATTGTTCAGGAACAGATCGGCGCCGATCACGGCAACGAGCTGTCCGTCCGCGTAGACCGGAAGCGAGCACATAATGCTGATCTCGCCCGTGAACAGATCCGTCGTAACGTCCGTATAGTACAGTTTTCCGGTCTCGGCCGCGCCCCTGTACCACAGACGGTCTCTGATCGGAATGGGGACGACGACACCGTCTTCATCGAATTTGGTCCCGGAATGATTGTCCACCAGCAGCATAACGCCCTCGGGGATGGCGCAATAACAGGAATCCACGTTCGCGTCCGCGTACAAAGCGGACATCAGTTCCGTAAGGTTGGCGATAAGCCCCAGTTTTTCGCTGATCGCCGGATCTGTGATGTCCACGCCTTCCTCCGTGAGCACCTGGACGCTGATCTGTCCGTCCTTGGCTTTGTCCGGCAGCGCATACTCCCGGGCAGCAAACGCATCCGGGTCTGCAAACAGTTTGCCGGTATAGTCCGCCACGACCTTCACGACACGTTCCGCATCCTTGAAAAAGTCTCCGGCAATATATGCCTCCATCTGCGAACTCTGGGTCATGTTCGAGTCAAGGGCGGCGACCATCGTCGCCTCTGAGATCTGCGTGATGGCTTGCTTCTGGGACTCGCTCGACGAGCGGACGATGCTCGTCAGGTGCACGTACTGGTAGGCGATAACGGCCGAATAGGCCACCACCATTAGGATGATCGTGATAAGCACCAGATTGAATATCTTTTGCTTGATGCCGCCGATAACGATATGCTTGAGTTTTTTCATAGTTTTTCGGCCCGTTCCCGGCTTTTCCGGGCGGAGGTCCGGTCTCCCTTCGTATAATGACTGGTATTACTGATTTTTCGCCGAATGCGCCGCGTTCTCACGGAAGAGAACGCACACGGTGTTGAGGTCGGTGCCGGGATCGTACGTATGACTGATCTCGTCCACCGAAGTCTTAAGGACATTGTATGAAAGTTCGTTGGGCCCTTGTCCGGGATCGAACCGCCCGCCGCCGTACGTGACGGTGACGACAGCCTGTTCCTGTGCCTGCGAGTATTCCACGCATACGCGGACGGGATAGGCCTTGAGCGTCGGTATCAGCTGCTGCTGTAAAAGCTCCTCGAAAGCCAGGCGGATGCGGTAGCGCGTGCGCGGGGGGATATCTGTCTGCATGCAGTAGGTGTCGATCGCGCCCCCGGCGCCGATGAAGTCGAAGTCCTCGTTCTCGATCGTGAACTCCAGCACTTTCAACTTGCGGATGAAGCGCCGCGTAAGTTCTTTCTTCGGCGCGTCGAAGATCTGCTCCGGCGTTCCGTCCTCGTAAATGCCGCCTTCGTCCATATAGAACACCCGATTGCAGATCGCGCGGGCGAAATTCATTTCATGGGTCACGATCATGAGCGTCTTCCCGGTCCTTGCCAGATCCCGGATGACGGCCTGCACTTCCCCGACCATCGTGGGGTCGAGCGCGCTGGTGGGTTCGTCGAACAGGATCACGTCCGGATCCATCGCGAGCGTGCGGGCGATTGCCACGCGCTGCTTCTGCCCGCCGGACAGCTGCTCGGGATACTGCAATTCCCTGCCGGAAAGACCCACGCGCTTCAGGAGCGCGACGCCCGTTTCGTAGGCCTCCTGCTTCGTCTTTTTCAGAATGTCCATGGGCGCCAGCATCAGGTTTTCGATCACCGTCAGGTGTCCGAACAGGTTGAAGGACTGGAACACCATCCCCATCCGACGTCGTGCCTGAGTCAAGTCGTATTTCGGGGCGGTGATGTCCACGCCGTCCAATAAGATCTTTCCGTTCGTAGGGCGCTCCAGCATATTGATGCAGCGGATGAGCGTGGACTTGCCCGTGCCGGACGGACCGATCACGGAGATAACATCCCCGTCGTTTATGACCGCGTTCACGTCCTTCAGGGGCGTGGCGTTTTCGTATTTTTTTTCAAGATGTATAAGCTC
>JAFSSK010000186.1 GCA_017451045.1 Clostridia bacterium | reverse complement strand
GTGTGATGACCGGGATAACGTAGCCTGCTTTCGCAGACTGAGGGTAGTCAGCTTCGGCTTACAGAAAACACAGTTGGACTGTATTTCCCGCAAGCCCCCGCTTCAAGGCTCTTCAGAGCCTAAGCGGTGGGTAGTTGACTCTGGCGGCCGTGTAGTCCTTCCCTTCGAAAAGGCTGTCGATGACGACGTCTCCGTCAAAGACCACAAGGTCGGGCCTCGATGCCTCCAGCAGCACGTGGATGGCATGGATCGGCGGATTGACGTACAGATCCCCGCTGTGCAGATCCGATATCTGAAGGATCCGGAACGTTCCGTCCTTCCCGAAACGCAGTTCTCTTTTCATTTTCAACCTCCGGAAGCACTGATTTCCCCACTATTATAAACCTTCCGCGCGGCATATGCAATATGCCGTTCCCTTTTCCTTCCCGGAATCGAACATATGCTTTTTGTTTGCTTTTTGTTTGACTATTCCCCCTCGATATGCTATAGTTAAGGCAGTATTCCGGTCCTTCGGTACCGGATTAAATCTTGGAGGAGAGTCCTGTGAGGATCTGCGGCATCATCTGTGAATTCAATCCGTTCCACGACGGGCACGCGCGTCTTTTCAAAGCCGCCCGCGACAGCGGCGCCGAACTGATCGTTTGCGCCATGAGCGGACACATCACGCAAAGGGCCGAGCCGGCCGTGACGGACAAATACACAAGAGCCGCTTCTGCGCTTCGCTGCGGCGCGGATCTTGTGCTGGAACTCCCTTACCCCTTTTGCGCCGGGAGCGCGGAATTCTTCGCGAAAGCCGGCGTAGGCGTCCTCCAGGCAGCCGGAGCCGATACCCTTTTGTTCGGCTGCGAATGCGGCTCGCTTGAAAAACTTCAAAAAGCATCCGCTGTCCGCCGCCCCGCGAAAAAAGCCTCTGGAAATAGGCCTGATTCATACTTTTCGGAACTTGCGCAAAGCGCTCCGGACGGAGATGCTTTCGGGTCCAACGATCTTTTGGGCATTGCCTACCTGAAGGCGATTGCCGCGGCGGGACGGCCGATGGAAGCCGCCGTCTGTAAACGGGACGGAGCGGACTACCTGGACGCGTCCCTTCCCCAAAGCAATACTGAATACCCCAGTTCGACGGCGCTGCGCAAGGCGCTGCGGGAAGGCACATCCGTTGAGGGCCGCATGCCGGCGGATGCCTATACGGCACTGATGAACGCCGCAAAATCAGGCCTTTGCCCCTCGGACGAATCCGTTTTCGGGACAGCCGCCATGACATTTTTACGGCTTGCGGATCCAGCGTCACTGAAAAATTTCGCTGAATGCGGCGGCGGCACGGTGCAGCGGCTTTGCAAACTTGCGTGCGCCTGCTCCCGTTATGAAGACTTTTTGCAGTCCTGCGCGACGAAGACCTGCACGCGCTCACGGGCAAAACGAGCCGTGCTCTTCGCCATGACGGGCGTTACGTTTTCCGACCTTGACAAAATGCCCGCCTATACGCAGGTGCTCGGGACCACGCAGGCCGGCAGGAATTATCTGTCCTCCCTTCGCAAAGCGGAAAACGCCATCCCGCTTCTGACAAAACCCGCGGACGCAAAGCTATTAGGGCCTGCCGCTGTCCGTCAGGTGCAGCTCGGCCAGGCGGCCGACGCGCTCTTCACGCTTTCCCTGCCGGCTCCTTTGCCGAAAGACGCATTTTTGCGGGCCCGACCCGTCCTTATTTGAGTTTTTTCCGATTCTTCGCACAACTGCCCCCGTCCGGATTGACAACGGCGGCCGGCGCATGGTATAATTCTTCTGCAATCAAAGTACGACAAGGAGTGGTCAATATGCCTGAGACAAGAAAACAAGCGGAGGGTTCCTACCTGACATACTGCGGCAAACCGCTCGTCCGGGAAGGAAACACCATCTGTTACGGAGACATGAACCGGGATCCGGCATACCTTTTGCTCGAGATCATGTCCAATAAAAAAGAAGTCGCCGGCGAGAAGCTGCCGGACAAGATCCTGATCCAGATCATCGATTCGAAAGACCCCAGCAAGATCCTCAAACAGGGTTCCAAGGACAGTCTGTCCGAAGCTTTCAGCATCGGGCTCATCTGGCTCGGGATCGCCAACGGCAACGGCTGACCTTTGCATCCCGGCAAAAAGATACGGCGTGCCTGCCATCCGGCAGACGCGCCGTATTTTTTCTTTGTCTTTTACAGTTCGATATTTACTTCGCCGAACTGGCTGTCCTTGTAGATCTTCAGCGTCCTTGCGCCCTCGACGCCCTCCTGGGCGACCGATTCCCCTTTGCCCTCGGACTTGCCTGTCGCGTCGATGACGCGCCAGCCCTGCGGCACGTGGACGTTGGTCTCGCCGAAACGGTTGTCTATGCTGAGTTCCACCGTCTGCGGGCCGTTCACGATGTCTATGTTCTGGAAGTAGATGTTCGTCTCCCCGAAGCGGTTCCGGACCATATGGCGCGCCTTCATGGCGTCCAGGTACAGAACGTTTTCGCCGAACGCGTTGTTATGCGGTTCCGAGTTGTACTTGTTGATCTCTCCCGTGTCCTTCTTGACCTTGATGACGCTGGATCTGTCGAAGAAGAGATGGTTGGCGATGTGCAAAAATGCGGCCGCCAGCAGCACTGCCCAGATGGGCGTCGCCTTCGGATCGTAGCCGAACGCAGCTGCGAGTTCCGGCCGGAACAGGATGTACCCCAGCCCCAGCTGGAAGAAAACGTCCAGATGCTGGGCCAGATTGCGCCCGAATATCGCGTTGTTGCACAGCCAGTACAGAAGCAGAGCTCCTAAGATCCATTTCCATACGGGTACCTGGAACACAGCCAGTTCGGGTTTGATGACGCGCAGCAGAATGCCCACCGCGCAGAGAATGAAAACGATTCCCCAGAAAACTCTTGAACGTTTCATTGATGATTACCTCGCAATTCTTCGATTTTAGCTAGAAAGGCCTTGGCGTACATACGGGAGACGTATACTTTTTTCGGACTGTTGCGGAATCCCACCTCGCAGCTCCCCGTCAGATCCTTTTTGAGATAGGCGATCATGCGAAGGTTGAGGATCGTGGATTTGGAGACCCGCAGAAAATAAGGCGGGAGCATCTCCTCCAGCTGGTACAGTTTTTTGTCCGAATCGTATATCCGTTCGTTGGTATGGGCCGCGCTCTGCCTTTCGGACGATTCAAAGAACAAAATCTCCTTGAGCGGCACGAAATACTTCGAGTCTCCGATCTGCAGCGAGATCTCCCCGGTAAAGCGGGCCGAACTGTTCTCGATCATATCCTGCAGCTGCATGATCTCCTCATCCAGCCGCCGGCAGCGGATGACGATCTCCTCCTCCGCGTCCGGATCGACTTCAATCCGTATCTTTCTCATCGGCGAAAAGCTCCTTTCTGCTTGCAGGCTCATTATAGGACGGTCCCGCTGACCTTGCAAGCGTTTTGCGCCAAGTGGACGAAATCACGACATAAGATGCAGTTTTAGCTGCGTCAGCTGCTCAGAGCCGGACGTCCTCCCTGCCCAGGATCTCCTGGTCCTGGTTGTTGAACACGACGTGCGCGACGCGTCCGTCCAGGGTGATGGCGTTCCCCGCATAGAGATCTTTCGGATCCTCTCCTTCGCTCCTGTAGGGCATCGTTCCCACGACGTAAGGGCAAGGCGTTCCCCTGTGGTCCCGATCCTGTCCCGGATAGACGACGTACTGCCTGTGGACGTGCCCGTTGATCATGAGATCCGGCTTCACGTACTCTTTCAAGAGCTGGCACCATTCCGTATAGATCTCCTCCTCGATGTTGAAGGGAGCCCCGTCTCTCCAGGGGAACGGAAGATGGCAGACGACGAGCTTGTATTCGATCCCGGGCGCGTCGTATTCTTTGTCCGCCCGCGCAATCACGTCCTTCAGAAATTCCGTCTCCCGCAGCCGGAAGTCGTGGCAGCAGATGGTCCCGCCGTACTCTTCGTTCCAGTCGTTCTTGTCCTCGCCGCAGTCCAAAACGATCCCCCAGATGCGCCCTGTACGGAACGTATAGAAGGTATTGCCGTTGCAGCTGGGCACGTAGTCCGTCATGTTCTCGGCCACGAGCCCGCGAAGGTCGTGGTTGCCCCGTGCGAACACGGCCGGGACCTGCCCGCCCGTCAGCTCGGAGCCCAGCATGAAGATGGTGCTGAAATGCTCGAAGGAGGACGACGAGTCCGGGATGTCCCCGTTGAACAGGAGCAGATCGAGATCCTTCCCGAAATAGCGGCCCGCGGCGATGGCAGGCTGGTTGCGGTTGTGCACGTCCGCCACGTGGTAGATGTGGATCGGCCCTTCCTTCGGGATCGGCCGGAACGGGATGTACAGCGTCTGCTCGTCCTCCATCTGGGAGAAGTAGGCCTTGCGCTCGATGATGTTCCTGTAGTGGACCGTATAGCCGCCCGCTTCGTCCAGAACGGCCATCGGGACGACCATCCTGTGCACTTTCACGTGCGAGCGGAGGATGCCGTTGTTGTCGTCATAGAAGCATCTGTCGCCGCAGCTGATCCACATCACGCAGTCCTTCTCGACCGGCGCGAAGATCTGGTATTCGTTTCCCACGGCGTATACCGTCGGGAAGAGTTTCATCGTACCTTCCATCTGTTATCTCCTATTAATTCGTTTTTCCGTCTGAAAACAGCGTTTCGTAGTAGTATACCGGCAGCGCGCTCCACCCGTGGCAGAGGCTTCCGGCGTCTCCGAAGCAGTCCGCGCCTTCGATGGTCTCCCAGAAGGACGTGGCGCCGTGAGCGATCATGTAAAGGTAATCCCTGTCCAGTTCCTCCAGGATCACCGGGGCGTACTTTTCCCTGTCCGCCCGCAGAAGCGCGTCGAAGCGGAAGGAATTCATGGACAGCGTGTTCGGCCAGACCGTAAGGCCCTCTTCATGATCCTTTCCGTTGCTGGCCAGCACGCGGAGGATCTCGGTTTTATCTATGTCCTCCGCCGCCCCGCACAGCGTGCACAGCGCCTGGGTCAGCGTCGTGTAGATCCCGCGGTCGTGATCCAGGAAGCTTTCGAACAGTTTCGTCTGCTCATTGAAGAACATCTTTTTAATGTTCCTGTTGAGCGTTTGCGAAAGGTCGCTATATGTTTGCGCGTCCTTGTCTCCCAGCGCCTCGCAGATCCCGGCCAGAGCCTGAAGCGCTATGCTCAGAAACGCGTTGATCGGCGCGTCGAAACTTTGTTTCGTTTCGTTGAAGGTCCCGGACATCGTCGGCGTCCATTCGTAGAAGTTCCAGTACTGGCACTTGCCGTTGAACGGGCCGTAGAAGTTGTCTATGATGCCGTCTTCCGTCAGCTTGGCGGTGAAGACGGCCATCAGATTCTTCAGCATCCCCAGTTTTTCCCTTGCGAGCGTCAGATCCTTCGAATACCGGATATACTCCTCCATCTGGATGAAGTACACGCAGGAGAAGGACGGGATCGGGAAATCCATACCGCTTGGATAGCAGATACTGAGCAGCCCGTCGGGCCGCACGCCGTGCGAGATCAGCTCGAGCGACGCCCTGGCCGCCCGGTACTCCCCGAAGGCGTAGTAGCCGCAGAGCATCTGGTTGCGCGAATCCATGCAGTACAGCGCCTGCTCCCGCCAGGGGCAGTCCTCGTAATGCTCGTGCAGACACTGCTGCAGCGTGTTCTGGCAGATCCTGTATATCTCGTCCCGCAATACGTTGCCCGATCTGTATTCCTTGTGGACAAGCGGGTACAGCGTGGGCCGCAGCCCCGCGTACCGCACCGTGCATTTTTCAGCGTGCACGAAGAACTGCAGGTAGCGGCAGCCGAACCGGCGGAACGTGTGCAGGTACCGGTTGCGTCCCGGGGCGGCTTTGAAGTCCGCGTAGAATCCCCGGACGTCCGTGCGCAGCCGGCCGTCGTTCAGATGCTCGCCGAAGCCGACGTCCACAAAGCAGGCCTGTTCCACCTCGATATCGAGGTCTAAAAATCCGGCGGATTCCTTCCCCAGATCCACGATGAAATAGAGGCCGTCCGCACCGTCCGCGCTTATCCCGCCGTCCTCGCAGTCTGAAAGGTCGAACACGGCAGGCTCTTTTGAAAAGTCCGGCATATGGGAGCGGTTGAACCGGACGGGATTCCGGTATCCCAGTTCCGCATACTGCATCCTGTATCCGGTGTTCCCCGCCTTTGCCGCTTCCTTGAGCGTCCCGCACATCACGATCTTGGCGTCCGCGTGGTCGGTAAGGATCAGTTTTTCGCAGGGCCGCGGTGAAAAGTCCGTTGAGATGCCGTCAATGACATCGGAGGGCCTAAAGCCTTCAAGGCTCTTCCCCTCCCGGAACCCGTCGTACCCGTTCATGTCGTAGTGGTAGGTCGGGCCCAGCTGTCCGGAGATCATTTCCTCCCTGCCGGACTGATAGTCCCGTGAAAGACGGGAAAGCGTATCCGCAGAGGACCAAAGGACGGGATTGCCTTTTCCGTCCGTCACCTCGAAGATGAGTCCCGCTTTTCCCGTGATATAGGTCTGCGTGTCGATCCCGTAGTACCAGACCGTGATGGCGAACAGGTTCTCGCCGGGCAAAAGGTATTCCGTGATGTCCTCGTCGTCACAGATCTTCCAGTCCGGATAGTCCGCGTACTGGCCGAACAGCGCGAGTTTCCCGTTGATCCACAGCGTATAGTTGGTGTCTGAGGC
>JAFSSK010000185.1 GCA_017451045.1 Clostridia bacterium | reverse complement strand
GCAGAAAAAGAATTGTTGCCAAGGCAAAGACTCAAAGCCATAAAGTATTTCCCGTAACAGGGAGTAGTGGGTGTGTGTCCACCCCGTGTTTGTTAACTCAACACGAAGCTCGTGACTTCAGTCATGAGTAGTTCACACCTTACTGTCATGACATATTCAAGATTTTTGTCCGTCCGTTCAAGCCTGCGCTATTGCGAACACACGTCTTTTGTGGTAGAATTGTGCTGTAAAAACATGGAGGAACAGCCAATGTCTTTCCCTTCTGAAGACCCGAAAAGAATAGCCATCGCGGGCAACCTGATCCTGGACGTCATCAAGCGGATCGACGTGCTGCCGGCTCGCGGCATGCTTGCGACCGTGACGGATCTTTCCTATGCGCCGGGCGGCCTTGTGGCCAACACGGGCGTCGACCTGGTACGACTGGGGGACATCCGCCTTACGGCTTTCGCCGCCACGGGAGACGATCAGCAGGCCGACATCGTAACGGCCTATCTTGAGAAGAACGGGATTGACACCGCTCACATCAAACGACACAAAGACGTTCCGACCTCCGCGACAGACGTTTTCACGGACAGCACCGGGGAGCGGACCATGTTCCACTGCTACGGCGCCAGTTCCGTCTTCGGCCCCGACGACATCGACATAAAGTCGCTGGACTGCGACCTGTTCCTTTTGGGGTATCTTCTGCTGATGCCGGGCCTTGACCGGGACGACAGCGAATACGGGACCGTCGCGGCGCGCATTCTGCACGATGTGCAGGCGGCAGGATTCCCGACCTGCATCGACTGCGTCAGCGCAGAGGCAGGCCGGTTCACCCACATCGTTCCTCCCGCCCTCCGCTATTGCGACTACGCTGTCATCAACGAAACGGAAGCCGGTCTTGTTACCGGGATCTCCCCGCGAGACGCGCAGGGGCGGATCCAAAAGGAAGCCATGGAGCGGATGTGCCGCTCTCTCATCTCGCTCGGCGTGCGCCGGGCCGCCGTGATCCACTGTCCGGAATGCTCCGCTGCGATGGACGCGGCAACTGGCGAATACGAACTGCTCCCCTCCCTCCGTCTGCCCAAAGAATACATCAAAGGGGCCGTCGGCGCCGGGGACGCCTTCTGCGCTGGTACCCTTTGGGGGATCGTGCACTGCCTGTCGCTGCACGACAGCATGCGCCTTGCCTCCTGCTCCGCCGCCGCCAGTCTGTCCGTTCTGGACGCGACGTCCGGCGCCGGGTCCTATGAGGAGACCATGAAACTCGAGAAGAGATTCGGCCGGCTGGATATCAATAGTCTGTAAAGGAAGAGATTCATTATGATCACAAAGCAGGAATATGAAAAGGCGAAAGCCTATACCCTGGAACTATTCGGGAAAGCAGGCATCGCCGTAACGGACGAAGAGAGGCAAAAGATCGAAGTGGCTGATTTCGGACTCGGAAGACTTTTTGAAATAGGCCTTCAGATTCTGACCTACGTCAACACGGACAGAGTCTGCGCCAAGGAAATGGTCCTGTCCCCCGGACAGGCCTGCCCCGAGCACCGGCACGTACGCACTGCCGGGCAGCCCGGCAAGGAGGAGACGTTCCGCTGCAGGTACGGGACAGTCTACCTGTACGTCCCCGGAGAGAAAACGGAAAATCCCGTTTTCAAAGGGATCAGCGGCTCCCCCGTCACCGTCTTCCACGAGATCGTGCTGCATCCGGGCGAACAGTATACCATCATGCCCGATACGCGCCACTGGTTCTGCGGCGGCCCGGAGGGCGCCGTGGTGTCCGAGTTCTCCACGCACAGCACAGACGAGACGGACGTCTTCACAGACGAAGCTATCGTCCGCGCCCCTGCCGTGGAAAGCTGATCATCGTTTTTGAGTTCACAGAAAGAAGGAAAACATACATGCTCGTAACACTGAACGACGTGCTCCGCCGCGCCCAGAAGGAAAAATACGCCGTCGGCCTGTTCAACACGACCGACACGGATATGCTTCAGGCTGCCATCGAGGCTGCCGAGGAGATGCGTTCTCCCATCATCATAGGGACCGCGGAGGTCCTGCTCCCCTACGGCGAGCTGCAGCTCATCGCCCCCAGCGTCCTGGCTGCGGCCAAACGCGCGTCCGTCCCTGTGGTCGTCCATTACGACCACGGCCTTACCTTCGAGCGGTGCATGGAAGCCCTGAAACTGGGCTTTTCCAGCATCATGTTCGACGGCTCCGTCCATCCGTATGAGGAAAACATCCGCGCCACGGCGGAAATGGTGCGCATCGCGCACAGCCTCGGCGCCACCGTGGAGGGCGAGATCGGACACGTTGGAGAGGCTTCCAGCGAGGACAACAAGAACACTGATCTCTATACTACGCCCCAGGAAGCAAAAGAATACCTTGAAGCCACAGGCGTAGACGCGCTGGCCGTCGCCATCGGCACGGCGCACGGCGTATACAAATCCAAGCCCAACTTAAACACGGCACGGCTTCGCGACATCCGCGCGACCGTGGACGTGCCGCTCGTTCTGCACGGCGGAAGCGGTCTTTCGGACGACGATTTCAGGACCTGCATCGCAGAAGGCATCGCCAAGGTGAACATCTTCACGGATCTCACCATCGCAGGCGTGAACGGCACGAAAGAGGCGCTCGAGAAAGGCCTTGGCTACTTGGATATGCGCAACGTCCGCAAGGACGCCATCAAGGAAGCGGTCAAGAAGAAGATGGGTCTTTTCGGATGCGCCGGGAAAGCGTAACGAAAAGCCAGTCAAAAACAGGGCGGCCTGCCGGCTGCCCTGTTTTCTTGTCTTATTGACTTCTGTCAGTCGAACGAAAGGACGATCTCGCCGTCTTCAGGTCTTAACAGGATCCGTCCGGACGCGTCCTTAGCCGGTACCGAATTCGCCTTTACAGCGTAGGAGTATCCGTTGTGGCTGTAAAGAAGCTTCTGTCCGTCCGCCGAGACGGGATCGACATCGTCCCTTTTCTCAAGGAAAGCGGTCCCGTCTGTCCTGATCACGATCCTTGTCTCCTCGAACCGCACGGATAGTCCCTTTGCCTCAAGGACAAGGGTCTTCCCGTCCGCCTCATACGCCGTCAGCTTCTCTTCCGCGTCCGAAAGATACAGTCCCGGCGCCGTGTGTTCGCCGTCCCGCCAGACGTGCCCGTCCACTATAGGCAGACAGTCGAAAGTCGTCTCGCGTTCCCGGCAGGCCGTATCGAGGTACGGATTCGGATACCCGTCGTCGAACACCCGTATGTCCCTGAAATAGACCTTCTTGCCGTTCTTAACGAGATTGGCGCGGTAGCGGCGGCAGTCATACCAGAAGGACTGCCTGTCATTTCCCCGCCAGTCCCGCAGGGCGCACAGGGCGCTGGGCGGCGTGTCCGGGAATTCTTTCCTGAACAGTTCTGCCGCCTGCACGAGCGTCATGATACGGATGTCCGCCTCCGGATCCTTTTCCATATACGCCTTCAGCTTTTCGAACTGCAGCGGCAGGCCCTTTGAGATGTCCGCCCAGCCGAAGCTGTTCTCCTGCCCCAGCTGGATATAGGAATTCGAAAGAACGGGGTTTTTGAAGTATATCTCGAAAAACGAGTCGATGCTGTCCGGATCGAATCCTCCGCGCCACACGGGCTCGATGGTCGGGCACCCTCGCTCGCCCCCGAGCTCGGGGAAAGCGGCGTCGGAATAGTTGTACAGAGGGTCGGGTCCCAGCATCCTGAAAACGGGCGCCTCGATCCGGTTCTTTTTATTCTGCGCGGGCGAGAGGAGGTTTTTGTCCGAGGCGTAGTACGGGCCGTTGTAATACCCGCCCCAGAGGGTGTACGCGTCGATGGCGAACTGTTCTCTGCAGATGCAAAACGCGCGCACGTCATACCGTTTCTGCATGTAAAGGCAGGAGTATGTGTCCATCATCCAGGACCCGACGGAACGGGGGTAGAAGCCGAACAGCTCCCTGAATTTTGCGAAGGCTTCGTCGATGATCCTCTCCCGCTCTTTAGGCGTATAGGCGAAAGACATGTCGGGGTCTGTGTGCCAGTCCCACTGCCAGTCCGGATTTCCCCTCCAGGCGATGCCTACCTTCTCGGCAAGCGGCCTTACGACCTCCAGCCAGAAACCGATCTCGTATCTCGGATCCTTCGCCTTTTTCTGAAAGAAAGACGAAAAGTCCTCTCTTATCATGGCGTCGTACTGCAAAAGGAACGTGCACGGCCAGTCGTACCTGTCGCACAGTTCCGCCTCTTTTACCGTCGTCCCGAACAGATCGAGCTCCGGGTCGCGCGGCTCGCAGCCGCGCACGAAATTTATGATGTTGACGATCCGTCTTGCCACGTCTATCTGCCTCCTCACAGGCAAAAAACGGAATGACTGCCCATTCCGTTTTTTTGCGTTGGATTATTGTCTTATTTCTTTTTGCCCTGGTTGGCCACGGCGTCCATCTTCTTGGCCAGCGCTTCCTGGTCGCCCAGATAGTATTTCTTCAGAACGTTGAACTTTTCGTCGAACTCGTATACCAGCGGAACGCCCGTCGGGATGTTGACCCCAATGATCTCCTCTTTGCTCATGTTCTCGAAGTATTTAACGAGCGCTCTCAAAGAGTTGCCGTGCGCCGCGATCACGACGCGCTTGCCCGCCAGCATGTCCTTCTTGATGACTTCCTCGAAGAAGGGCACCGCTCTTTCGACGGTCGTTTCAAGGCTCTCCGTCAGCGGCAGGACCTTTCTGTCCTCGTTGCGGTAGACGTCCTGGTTGGCCGGGTTGCGGGGATCGCTCTCCTCCAGTGCGGGCGGCTTGACGTCGTAGGAGCGTCTCCAAACCTTTACCTGCTCCTCGCCGTACTTTGCGGCCGTTTCGGACTTGTTGAGTCCCTGGAGCGCGCCGTAGTGTCTTTCGTTCAGGCGCCAGGTCTTCACGACCGGCAGCCATGCGCGGTCCATCTCGTCCAGCACGTGGTTCAGCGTGTGGATGGCGCGCTTGAGGTAAGATGTATAGCAGATGTCGAAATCGTATCCTTCCGCCTTGAGAAGACGTCCAGCCTCCTTGGCTTCCTCGTGTCCTTTTTCGCTCAGGTCCACGTCCGTCCAGCCGGTGAACAGATTGAGTTTGTTCCATTCGCTTTCCCCGTGCCTGATCAGTACCAGTTTCATCATAAGTGTAAGATCCTTCCTGTATATATTTCTGCGCTTTCGCATGCCAGTGAAAGTATACCACAAATCCGCCCAGAAAACAATGATTTTTCATCTGGGACACGCGGTATTCCCTTCCGCTGACGGCTATTCTTTCTCGATCCCGATCTTGTCCGCGGGGATCGCCTTGAATCCCGGCAGATCCCGGAACACGCGGCTGTCCGGCCGCAGGTTGTGCGCCTTTTCGTCCCAGCCTGCCTCCTCAGCGCTTTCATAGGCGGGATTGTTCTCCACCCGGGAGAATTTCTTGACGGATTCCTCCACCTCGTACAGCTTTTTGCAGGCGATCGCCACGTTGTTGCAGACGCTGCTGTTGGCGGGGTTGAAGAAGGCGTTTTTGTCTTCCGGATCCGCTCCCTCGAGGACGACGCGGCTCAGCGCAGGGAACTGCTGCGCCCACGGACCTTTTTCCCTGTCCACGGACTTGAACTGCTTCAAGTGCTCCGGATGGTGCTGATACCACCAGTGCGGATTGCCGACGCCTCTTCTGATCCTGTCGTCGTATTCGATGGCCGCGTCGCGCATGCGGACGATGACGTTGTTCTCCACCACGTGGTCCCGGCCGCCGCCGACCTCGACGCCCCACCATCCCGTGTCCGCGATGATGTTTCCATAGGCTGTCTGGCCGTTGAGCGCGTCGTCCCAGTAGATGCCCTGCGGCACGAATTCACCGCTGCCGTTGTGCATGATGCGGTTGTACCTGATCACAGTCCCGTACGCGACGGAATCCCTTCCGGCGTAGATTGCGCCGGCGTCCGAAGACAGTTTGATCACGTCGTGGATCTCGTTGTACTCGATGAGGTGGTTGTTGCCGCCGTAGAAGATCGCAGCGTGCGGCGAGTTGCTGATCTCGTTGTGCACGGCCGCGTTGCCGACGCCGTTCAGAATGATGCCCGGCCGGTAGGTCTGGTATACCTGCGCGAAGTCGTCGATGAGGTTGTTCTCCGCCCGGTTGTTCCCGGGAGTGAGCGTCTGCCGCTCGCCGCCGGAAATGATGATGCCTCCGCCGCCGAGCCTGCGCATCGTGCAGCGGCTTACTGTATTGTTACTGCCGGACACGCTGATCGCGTTCTCGCGGATGTTGTCTATCGCAAGACGCTCGAAGATCATGTTCTCGCCCGAACAGACGACGGCGTTCGCGATGCAGCATGTGAGTCCGAGGCCGCTGAAGGTGATGTTCTTCGTATCCGTGCAATTCAGCAGCGGTTCTCCCCGGAAGGAGAAGTCCGCGCTCTCAGCGCCGCTCCACGGCCAGAAGTACAGGTTGCCCGTCTTTCTGTCCAGGTACCACTCGCCCTCGCTGTCCAGTTCCTCCGGGACGTTGTACAGGTAGTAGTGGGCGCCGGCTCTGGCGCCGAAGTGCGAGACGTATTTCGGCCAGATCTCGCGTCTTTCCGGATTGACCCTTACGGGAGTGGCGGAGTCCGCCCAGTCCCAATACAGGTATCCGTATATCCAGGCAGTGGACGGGTCTTTCCATTTCTTGATCCTGTCGTTCGTGTCATGGTCCACGATGTAGCAGCCGCCCCGCGGGTTGCGCATGGTTCTGCGCTCGGGGTAGTAGTTCTGCGGCGGGAATTCGTAGCATTCGCCCACGTCCGCGACGGCGTCCAGCTTCAGGTACTCGCCGGCGTTGGGGTACCGCGCCTTGATCATCCGCCTGCCGCCCGTGAAGAATTCGCTTCCGCATCCTTTCGGGACATCGTCATAGAGAGTTGCCGTGGCCGAACTGCCGAACGGGATCTCCTCGCCCCATTCCTTCGCCGTAAGGCCTTTGGCGGTGAGCGAGATCATCCTGACGTGTCCCCGCGCATTTTCGGGGATCCTTTCGAGCATTTCCGTGTCGGGATCGGTCCATTCGTCCGCGGCGACGGTGAGACCGCCGTGGATGACGGCGCCCTTGTCCGCGCTGTAGACAACGCGGACGCCGTCCGCACAGTCCTCTTTCGTGAACGAGAAATCGTCCGGATCGTAAAGACCCTTCGCCATACGGACGGTGACGGTGTCCGGAGCGGATCCGCTCTTGAGCAGTTCCCATACCTGCCGCCGGACCGTTTTCGCTGTTTCGGGGGTCATTTGGAATATCTTTTCCATAGAAAACCTTTCTCCGCCCGCGGGCGGGACACAGTATCTTTTTCCAGTTCCATTGT
>JAFSSK010000184.1 GCA_017451045.1 Clostridia bacterium | reverse complement strand
GGATATGGAAGAAGAATCAGGCGCCGAAAGAAGTGAACGGCTTTAGACTTTTCGACTATGTGAGATACAAGGGGCAGACTTGCTTCATATACGGCAGAACGACAAGCGGCTATTTCGATCTCCGTCATCTTGACGGGACGAAAGTGCACGCGAGTGCAAACTGGAAACAAATACGATTGCTTGAACACTCAAAATCATTTTTAATTGAGAGGAGAAAACAAGAAGATATCGAACAAAGGAGGAGCAATTCCTCCCCAACCTACGCTGACACTTAGAGGTTGGGGTATCCTTGCTATATTTCGATGAAGAAAACAATCATCAGCATCATAACAATCATATTGGCCGCCGTCCTCGCGTCCGGATGCGCCGGTACGCCGCAGGCCGACCAGACGATTCCGAACCCCGCGGCTATAGACGTCCCAGCAGATGAAGAATCGTTCGATCCGGCCTCGCTGGCAGATCCGGAGAACACGCTCGAGTACTACCTCGGCGCATTTGACGAAACGGTCGTCCTGAGTACCGAGAACGCGGTTTTCACCGAAACGGAAGACGGTCTGCGCCTTGAATCGTATGAAGGCTCGCTGCCGTCTGTAACGGTCCCGGAAAAGCTGGAGGGGAAGACTGTCGCAAGCGTCGGCGAGAATGCTTTTGCCGGCCATACGGAACTGACATCTCTCAGCCTTCCGGACTCGCTGAGGGCCATTCCTGCCGGGATCCTGGCAGACTGTGCCGCTCTTTGCGTCTTGTGCCTGCCCATCAACGAAGAACAGGTATGTCTTGCTGCTCTGTTCGATCAGGGGCAGGCTGTTTATACGGACAATCCGTTCCGGGTGCCTGACTCGCTGAAATGCGTATGCGCGTCGGGCAGTATACCGGAATGCTTTTTCTGGGGGTGTACGGGCCTTGTCTGCGCCTGCGTCGAAGGCTCAGAGATCGGAGACTATGTGTTTTACGGCTGCGGACTGCTGCAGAGCATCATCCTGCGCTCCGGCCTGACTGCAATCGGCTCCAGCGCTTTCTACAACACGGCAATCGAAACGCTTACGGTCCCGGGAACAGTCGAGAGCATCGGTCTCGGCGCTTTCGGCTCCTGCAACGCCCTTCGCTCGCTCGAACTGCCTTTTGTCGGAGGGAGCAGGGAGGATAATACATATCTCGGTTATGTCTTCGGTGCGGAAAACTATACCTGGTCAGGCGATTTCATTTCCGCCTCTCTCTGGCGCGTGACCTTGGAGGAAGGCTGCGAATCGCTTGGCGAATGGGCCTTTTACGGCAGCAGGATCAGGGAAGTCTCGCTGCCGCAGTCGCTTGTCTCGATCGGGATCCGCGCGTTCTCGGACTGCGAGTATCTGCGTTCCGCGGAACTGCCGGACGCCGTGAGGTCGATCGGCAGGGACGCGTTTTTCAGATGCCTGCGGCTGCGTACCGTTCATTTCCCGGAACAACTTGAACGGATCGGGGAACAGGCGTTCTACCGGTGCGCAAGTCTTGAATCTGCCGCGCTGCCGGACGGACTGGGGAAGATCCCTGATCTGTGTTTTTACGGCTGCCAGTCGCTGGCGGAGGTCAGCTTTAACCCGGTCTGCCTGATCGGCGTCAAGGCTTTTGCCGGCACGCCCGTGCAGTACCGGTTCGAACCTCTGCCCGAAACAGAATAGACCCGCAAAATCGTTTTACGAAAAGAGAAAACAGGATGAGAATCAGAATCGACGGGGCCCATGTCTATGACCCGGTGAAAAAAGTCCTATCGGACCATAGTGTGCTGGTGGCGGACGGAAAGATCGTTTATGTCGGACCGGAGAGACCGGAAGCAGAGAGCGTGTATCAGGCGCCCGGAAGGCTGCTCAGCCCCGGATTCGTAGACGTTCATACCCACGGACGGATCGGGATCGATTTTCTGCAGGCGGACAGCGAAGGCCTTGCCAGGCTGGCTAAGTCGTACGCATCCGTCGGAACGACGACCGTCATGCCGACGCTGGCCTCTGCCACGCCGGAAGAACTGGCGTCTGCGGCAGACAGTATCAGGCAGTACCGGTACACCGGGGGCGCCAGGTTCATAGGGATCCATCTGGAGGGCAGATACATCAACCTGCTAAAAAGGGGCGCGCACGCGCCGGGTCTCATCAAAGATCCGGATCCGCAGGAAATGGGGATACTGCTTCCACATCTGGGCCATCCCTGCCACATCACGGCGGCATGGGAACTGGACAGGGGCGGCGTCTGTATGCAGATGGCGCTGAGGGCGGGAGCCACGCTCGCGCTCGGACATACCTGCGCCACCTATGAACAGACAGAGGAACTGATCGAAAAAGGGGTCTCGGCTTTCACGCATCTTTTCAACGCGATGCCGCAGCTCCATCACAGGGAGGGCGGATGCGCCTGCGCCGCCATCAACAGCGAAGGGTATATCGAACTCATCTGCGACGGAATACACGTCTCGCCCGGCATGATCAAAATGGCATACCGCGCCCATGATCCGGACAGGTTCGTCCTGGTCACGGATTCGATCGAGGCCGCCGGGATGCCGGACGGCCGGTACGAAGTGGCTGGCTCTGTCTGCCGGATCGAAAACGGACGAGTCATGACGGAGGACGGCGTCCTTGCGGGCAGTATGCTCGGACTCAATAAAGCCGTCGTTAACCTGAAGCGCTTCTGCGGGCTTTCGCTCGAGCAGGCGCTCTACCATGCCACGCTCGCGCCCGCGCTGGAAGTGGGGATTTCAGACACCGTCGGAACGCTTGAAGTCGGAAAGAAAGCCGATATCGTCATCGGCAACTATGATAGAAACCTGGATGAAATCGGGATCGAAAGAGTGATGGTCGATGGGACGTGGGTCGAGTAACGAACAGAATCGTCCCTCCCGGGATATCAGTCTTTCGTCCGTGCGGCTGGAGGCGAAGTTCCGGCTGGCCGAAGGCGGAAAGAGGCTGTACGCGATCCTTTTAGGGATCGTGGCAACGGCATTGACCGTCGGAGGGCAGTATGCGGTCTTCGCGCCCTGTCAGGCAGTGTACAACTGGCTGTTCTACGCGGGGAAGTACCGGCATGCGCAGGTGTTCGGCAGCATCACTCCGTGGATCTCTGTCGCCTTTGCACTGCTTGTCATCCTGCCGTGTCTGGCCGGGGTGATCAAAGGCGTGCTGGACGCCTGCCGGGAAAGGCAGAACAGACTTACTGCGCTTACGGCCCCGTTTTGCAGTTTCAGATCGTACGGACGCGCGCTGCTGTTTTTGGCAGGCGATCTGATCCGGCTGGCGCTGGGAATCGTCCCGTCTGCCGTGCTTGTCTACGGCATGCTGCGCTTTGAGCCGGTAGTCGGATTCCTTGCGGCGCAGACAGACGCCGTCCGCCTTCTGCTTTACATCGCATGCGGCGTGGCCGTGGCAGGGCTGCTGTTTTTAGCGCTGCTTGCCGGCGGCATCACGTTCATGACGCCGTACTACCGCTGGGTATATCCGGACAAGAGCGTCTTTGCCGTGAGACGGATGGCAAGGGAAAGTTCCAAAGGCTTGTGCGGGAAGATCTTCGGATTCCATATTTTCTTTATCGGGCTCAGCATGCTGTCCGCGCTATCGCTGGGCATCCTGTTCTTTTTGTATGTGTTCCCGCTGTGGGTCATGTCATATGTCGTTTTTGCAGAGCAGATCGCTGCCGGATCGGCGGAGGTCGGCTGCGGGCAGGCAGAACAGGCAGAAAAAACAGAACAATCATTTTCAAATACAGAAGGAGAAAACGCATCCGGTGACGCAGAAGTCGTCGGATGATCGGCAAAGGTAACATGAGCAACGAGAAAAAGGCGTGTCCTAAGTTTTATCTGACAACCGCGATCCCTTACGCTTCGCAGAAACCGCATTTCGGCAATACGTACGAGGTCATCATGACCGACGCGGTCGCAAGGTACAGACGGGCTATGGGGTACGACGTGTTTTTCTGCACCGGCACGGACGAGCACGGGCAGAAGGTCGAGAACCTGGCCGCCAAGAAGGGAATCACGCCGAAACAGTACGTGGATGAGATAGCCGGCATCATCAGGGGCGTATGGGACAAAATGAATTCGTCCTACGACTACTTCATCCGTACGACAGACGAATACCACTGCCAGGCCGTTTCCAAAATGTTCAAACGGTTCTTCGAGCAGGGAGACATATACAAGGGATATTACGAGGGCTGGTACTGCGTGCCGGACGAGTCTTTCTTCACGGAATCCCAGGTCGTGGACGGAAAATGCCCCGAGTGCGGCCGTCCGCTTCAGAAAGGCAGGGAGGAAGCTTATTTCTTCCGGATGAGCAAGTACGCGGACAGGCTGCTGAAGCATATCGAGGACAACCCGGATTTCATACAGCCGGAATCCAGACGGAAGGAAATGGTCAACAATTTCCTGAAGACGGAAGGCGGACTGCAGGATCTGTGCGTATCGC
>JAFSSK010000183.1 GCA_017451045.1 Clostridia bacterium | reverse complement strand
TATGGCGAGCGGATGATGGAGATCCGGGAGGCAGAGGAGCTTTACCGAAAGATCGGACTGAACTTCAAGGACCTGGCTCCATGGAACATTTATATTCTCACCTCGTCAGAGAGATTCGAAAAGCTGTACGGACGGTGCGCGGACAAGATCCGCAAACTGTACAACGGGATGATCCCTTGCTATCTGTATCAGTATTTCAAACCGCAGGCCAAATAAAGACACAACAAATATATTTAAAACCGGAGATTGACTCATGCAAATACCGAAGAACCGCGAATCTTTAGAAAACCTGTGCCGGGAAGCAGGCGTAAGTCTGCCCTGGACAGAGGATACGTCCGTTCTGAAAAGCTCGCTGAAAATAGGAGACCTGACTGCTCCGAACCGGATCGCCTATCAGGCCATGGAAGGCTGCGACGGGACATCCGGCGGTGAACCGGACGAACTGACTGTACGGAGATACCTGCGATTCGCTAAAGGCGGCCCTGGCATCATATGGTTCGAGGCGACTGCCGTTATGGAGGAAGGAAGGGCCAATCCGAGGCAGCTGTATATCCGTTCGGACAATAAAGACGCATTCGCCAGACTTGCCGACAGGATCCGTGAAACGTCCTTAAAAGAGAACGGGTACGCGCCGCTGATCTTCATGCAGCTGACGCATTCCGGCCGGTACAGCAAGCCGTACGGTACGCCTGCGCCGAAGATCGCGTACCATTCGCCGGTTTTCGAGGCGACAAAGCCCATACCGGACGATGCGATCGTCAGCGACGAGTACCTGGACAGCGTCAGCGAGCACCTTTCAGCAGCTGCGAAACTTGCCCAGCAGGCCGGTTTCGACGGCGTGGACATCAAGAGCTGCCACAGGTATCTTTTGTGCGAACTGCTTTCCGGTTTTACCAGAAACGGTCGTTACGGCGGTTCATATGAAAACAGGACGAAGATGCTTGTGCAGACAGTCGGTTCCGCAATGGCTTCTACAGACAACGGTTTCATTGTGAGTTCAAGACTTAACATCTATGACGGTTTCGTATGGCCCTACGGCTTCGGATCAACGGAAGGAAACGGGATCGAACCCTGCTATGACGAGGCAATCCGTCTTGTCGGGACGCTTAGGAAAATGGGCATGCCGCTCATCAATCTGACGATGGGGAATCCGTATTTCAATCCCCATGTCAACAGACCGTTCGCAAAAGGAGGCTATGAACCTCCGGAACATCCCATGTACGGCGTATACCGTATGCTGGACGGCATAAGAAGAGTTAAGGAGGCAGTCCCGGACATCGCGATCATTTCCTCGGGGCTTAGTTTTCTCGGGTCCGAATCCGGCAGGACGGCAGCCGCCTGCATCAGTGACGGCTGGTTCGATTTCGCCGGCTACGGCAGGCAGACGCTGGCTGATCCTGATGTTGCCAGGGAAGTATTGAAGGACGGGCATCCGGATCCAAAAAAACTTTGCATGTGCTGCAGCAAATGTACGGAGATCATGCGTACTCCAGGCGGCACGCCGGGATGCGCGGTTAGGGACAGCGTTTACACTGAAATATACCAAAAAACAGTTTTGAGAAAGTGAGCGGAATTTTATGTTTACAGAATGGCTTTCAGCGCATCCTCTGACAAAAAATTCATTCAGCCGGGTGATACTGCCTCCCGCCACGAACAGAAAATTCTGGCAATCAGTCCCGCAGGATGTTAAAACCCATATCCTGTACGGTATCGAGGGGTATCTTGACTACAGTTGGCCGCCTATCACAGCCTCTCAGTTCCTGGATTTCGAAAAGACTGGGAACAGGGAGCGCATGGCGTCCGTTCACCTTCAGAAAAGAGCTCTGCTCAGCCGGCTCGTCCTTGCTGAGTGCATGGAACACAACGGCAGGTTCTTAAAAGATATTTTGAACGGACTTTTGTCGTTGAGCGAAGAGTTTTTCTGGGGTATTTCGGCTCATTTCAATGTCGGGAATTCTGTGCCGGAACTTCCGGAAGAAGTCAAGAATCTCGCGATCGATCCTTACGTTACCGAAACGGCATCGCTCATCGCATGGACGAAATTCCTTCTGGCGGAAGAACTGTCCGCTGACGGTAACATGCTGATGCCGTATTTTGACGGGGAACTGCGCAGAAGACTGCTTGATCCTTTCATGCAGTACGACAGTTTCTTCTGGACGGGTCTTGCCAAAACAGGCAGAAGAGCCAAACTGAACGACTGGACGCCCTGGATCGTTTCGAACGTACTTCAGGTGACCCTGCTCAACGAAATCGACTACGAAAGAAGAAATGCGCTGATCGAACGCTGCTTCAGCATCATGGATCAGTATCTGCACGATATGCCGGCTGACGGCGGCTGTGACGAAGGCGTCGCGTATTGGTCCAAGGCGACGGGATCACTTGTCGAGTTCATCTGGCTGCTTGACCGCTCGAGCGGTGGGAAATGCAGATTCTATGACGATCCCAAAGTCCACAACATGGTCACGTTCATCCGTCTCATGCATATCAGCGGCCGTTTCTATTACAATTTCTCCGACGCGCCCTGTGCGATCGTCGTTCCGCCGGAAATTTTGTGGATTTACGGTGAAGGAACGGAAGACTGGTCACTCTCGGCTTTTGCCGTCGGTATCACGAAAATCGAACCAGTATTCTACAATTATCAGTTCCTGCATGAATTCCTGCGCGCTCTTCCGTATATCGACTGCATGCGTAATTCCGATCTGCCGTTCGTCGGAGAGAGAGACGTCTATCTTCCCGACAGTCAGATCGTGACGGCCCGGTTCGACAGGAATTCTCCGCGGGGATTCTTCCTGGGATGCAAAGGCGGTCACAACGGGGAAGCCCACAACCATAATGACGTAGGCTCTTATGTAATCTATCACGACGGATTTCCCGTCATCGTAGACCTGGGCGTCGGCAGCTATACCAAAAAGACGTTTTCGCCGCGCAGGTACGAGCTGGAAAACTGCCAGTCCAACTGGCACAATCTTCCTACCATCAACGGCGTTGGCCAGAAAACAGGCAGAGAAGCGAGGGCAAAAAATTTCCAGTACCGTAAAAACGAAAGAATGGTCGGTATAGCCATGGATCTGACGGAAACATATCCGCAGGAGGCAGGTCTTGTTTCATTCACAAGGCAGATTCTTCTTGAACGCGGGCAGGAAAGGTCCGTAACGATCCACGATATATTCAATTCTAACCGGGACGTGAACATCATCTCTGAAAGCATCATCGTATGCGGAGACGTCGAGATCCAGCCGTCGCGGATCGTCATCACGGATAAGGATACCGTGACGCAGATCCTTTTCGATTCCAATCAGCTGCAGCCGATCGTCGAGGAATTCAGCACAGACAACCTGATCCTGCAGCGCTGGGGAAGAAAGATCAGCCGCATCAGCCTGCGCATGCTCTGCTACACGAGACAGTATGCGCTAACATACAAGATCCAATAGAAAATACTAAGGAGGAAAAGGACACGTTCCTTTATTCAAAATGATGAAAGTGGCATTAGTGACCGGCGCGGCCGGCGGTATCGGATACGCAACAGTAACGCTTCTTAAAGCGAACGGATATGCTGTTGTGGCAATGGATGTGCTTCCGTATGACCTTGTTGCCGAGAAATTCAAAGCTTCCGACAAGGAATGCGTTTATATCCAGGGAAACCTGGCCAGCACGGAGGACCGTTCAAAAGCGGTGAAGGCCTGCATCGATACGTTCGGAGGTCTGACGGTCCTTTGCAATGTGGCGGGCGTCGCACCGAAAGTCCGAAACGATATACTTGAAATGACAGAGGAGAGCTATGACTTCGTCACGGATATCAATACCAGGGGAACGCTTTTCCTGACACAGCTTGCCGCAAGGCAGATGCTCACACAGGCTCCTGACGAGAAGACCGGACTTCGCGGCTTCATCGTGAACGTTTCCTCCTGCTCGGCCTATACGAGTTCCACGAGCCGCGGTGAATACTGCATCTCCAAAGCCGGCGTCACCATGATCACGACACTGTTTGCCGACAGACTTGCCAAAGACGGCATCCTTGTCAATGAGATCTGTCCCGGCGTCATTGCGACAGGCATGACTGCTACCGTAAAGGCAAAATACGACAAACTGATCGAAGAGGGACTCATTCCCCAGAACCGCTGGGGAATGCCTGAAGACTGCGCTAAAACGATACTTGCACTGTGCGACGGTTCTCTCGGCTACACGACAGGTCAGTCCATCGCAGTTGACGGCGGAATGCATATCCGCAGACTTTGATACATATGGAAATTACGAAAGAAATCATCAATGATCGAAAGATCACAGTATACGCCTGCAACACGGCGATCGTAGGCAGCGGAGCCGCCGGATTCAACGCGGCTCTTCGTCTCCATGAAGGCGGAATGGACGATTTTGTCCTCATCAGCGAGGGAAGACTGTCAGGCACGTCCAGAAACACGGGCTCAGACAAGCAGACTTATTACAAAATGAATCTCTGCGCAGATTATCCTGATTCGCCCGCAGCTATGGCAAAGGATCTGTTCGCGGGGCGCTGCGTTGACGGCGACATTGCCTACGCAGAAGCGGCAGGATCCGTACGCAGTTTTCTACATCTTGCTGAACTCGGCGTGCCGTTTCCTGTCAATTCACTGGGGGAGTACGTTGGTTACAAGACAGATCACGACCCGCGCGCAAGAGCAACATCCGCCGGTCCTCTGACATCCAAACTGATGACAGAAAGCCTTGAAAAAAGGTTTTTTGATGAAAAACTGAATTTTTTTGACAATTTTTTGATTGTCAGCATTTTGCGTGACAGTGAAAGGATCTGCGGTCTTTTGGCGCTCGACCTTTCAAAAATCGGTGACCCGAAAAGCAGATTTGTCCTGATCAGATCGGCAAATGTGATCTTTGCGACGGGCGGTCCTGCAGGAATGTATCAGGACAGCGTGTATCCGATGGGTCATACCGGTTCGAGCGGCATTGCATTCGAGGCCGGCGTGAGAGGAAGAAATCTGACTGAATGGCAATACGGACTCGCATCCGTTAATCCCAGATGGAACGTGTCCGGCACTTATATGCAGGTATTGCCTCGCTTCGTTTCCATTGACAGCGAAGGAAAAGAGCATGAATTCCTGCACGAGTACGAATCCGATCTGCCTTCGTGCCTGTCCAGGATTTTCAAAAAAGGATACGAGTGGCCGTTCGACAGCAGGAAAGCGATATCAGGTTCTTCCGTTATCGACCTGCTCGTCTACCGCGAGACGAAACTGCTGGGAAGGCGCGTCTATCTCGATTACCGCTCAAATCCCCAGGGACTTGAGGATCTTCCTTACGATAGTCTTGCAAAAGAAGCGAAAGATTACCTAACATCAGCGGGCGCCTGCTTCGGCAGACCGATCGACAGGCTCCTGCATATGAACGCGCCGGCATATGAACTGTATCTGTCCAAAGGCCTGGACCTGAAAAAGGAAATGCTCGAGATAGCGCTTTGTGCGCAGCATAACAACGGCGGTCTTGACATCGACATGTGGTGGCAGACAAATCTTTTGGGCTTTTTCGCATGCGGGGAAGTCGCCGGTTCACACGGCGTGTATCGCCCGGGCGGAAGCGCCTTGAATGCCGGCCAGGTCGGTTCCATGCGGGCCGCGCAGTATATCCTTGAATACGGAAAGGACAGCAATGTCCCCGTCCGTGTCTTCGAGGAAGCTGCCGCAAAAGCCCTTTCTTTGCACGAAAAGATTTGCACATCCGTTCTTTCGAACGAAAGCAATGTTATGCGGCTTCTTATGGAAGCAAGGATCAGGATGAGCCGCGTTGGCGGAGCCATCAGGAGCAAAGAACTGATTGACGGCGCTAAAGAAGAGATAGAGAAGGAAATCGTCACTTTCACCGATCGGGTCAGGATCTCGGATCCGTCGGATCTTTACTACGTCTATAAACTGCGCGATACGCTGATCTCCCAGTCAGTCTATCTTAGCGCCATGTCCGACTATATCGAAAGAGGCGGTCTGTCCCGCGGTTCCTCTCTGTATACGGATCCCGCTGGGGACTGCGCCCCCGGACTAGACGATTTGTTCCGCTTCCGTCCTGACGACGGCCGTATGGACGGCGTTATCCAGGAAGTTGAATATGGAAGACCGACAAAGATCAGCATAAGACCGGTAAGACCACTGCCCGAAGGCGGCGGATTCTTTGAAAACGTATGGCGTTCCTATCGCCAGAACCACAATATCAATTACCATCAGGAGGAAATCCACTAACATGAAAGCAAAAGGCGTTTATCTTGGTACGCAGGAAGCAATTTTCAACGCGTACAGTCCCGAGATCAGGGAAAAGCTGTCCAAGGATCTGGACATGCTGCAGACATTCTATCCGAGGGCTGCCTTTTCGGACGGTAAAACCGATCTTTCTTTGCTGAAAGACGTATCATACGGATTTTCCACTTGGGGATGCCCGATCCTTGACGCAGAACAGGTCAAAACGATCTTCCCGTCACTGAAAGCCATTTTTTATGCGGCAGGTTCCGTACAGGAATTTGCAAGGCCTTATATGGAAAACGGCGTAAGGATCGTTTCCGCTTGGGCCGCAAATGCGATCCCGGTCGCCGAGACGGCCGTGGCGGAGATCATCCTTGCCAACAAAGGGATCTTCCAGACGATGCACAGAGACGGACCAGAATGGACCGAGCATGATTTCGGCAAACCCTATACCGGGAATTTCGACGTGAACGTCGGTCTTCTCGGAGCCGGGATGATCGGCCGCAAGGTGATCAGCCTGTTGAAGAATTACCGGCTGAACGTTCTGGTATTCGATCCGTTTTTGTCTTTAGAAGAAGCCGAAAGACTCGGCGTCGAGAAGGTCGAAAAGATCCAGGACGTGTTTGCACGCAGTCGAGTCGTTTCCAATCATCTTGCCAACAACCCGCAGACTGTCGGCATGATCGACAAGAGCTGCTTTGAGAAAATGGGCAAAGGATCTGTTTTCATCAATACAGGACGCGGTATGACGACCGTTGTAGCCGATATGATCGATATGCTGAAAAAAGACCCGACAAAGCTTGCCGTGCTGGATGTAACGGATCCCGAAGAGCCGCCGAAGCCGGGCAACGAGCTCCTGTCGCTGCATAACGTGATCCTGACGCCTCATATAGCAGGTTCGATCGGAAATGAGGTCTACAGAATGGGTGAATATATGTATGAAGAATTCTGCGCGGTGAAGAACGGGACTGCGACCCGTTATGAGGTCAGCTGGGATATGCTGAAAACGATGGCATGATGAGAACAGGTCTTGTTTCTGTATCATTCCGTCCGCTTGACGTGCAGACGATCGTCACGCTCAGTGCGAACTGCGGACTACAGGGGATCGAATGGGGCGGGGATATCCACGTGCCCGCAGGTGACAGGGAAAAGGCTTTGTCAGCCAGAAAGATCACTGTCGACGCTGGCCTTGACGTTTCCTCATACGGCTCCTACTACCGGATCGGAATGAACGGATCTAACTTCATGCCCGAATTCGATAAAGTCCTTTCGAGTGCAGTCGCGCTTCAAGCGCCCGTCATAAGGATATGGGCGCACGACAAAAGCATTTCTTCCGTAACTCCCGATCAGTACCATCTTCTTGTTTCAGAGACGGTAGCGATCGCCGAGAAAGCTGTAAAGGAAGGCTTAAAGATCGCCTTTGAATGCCACTGTAACTCTCTGACGGACGAATATCACGCCACGTTGAAACTGATGCAAGACGTAGGACTCGAAAACGTCCGCCTGTACTGGCAGCCGAACGATGCCTATGTCAGTTCCTACAACGTAGACGCGGCGAAGGCGATTGCGCCTTACGTTGAAAACGTTCATGTCTTCAACTGGCCCAGGCTCGGCGTTCGCGAGCCGCTGAGGGACGCGGCGGGGATCTGGAACGATTACCTTGACGCGCTGGCGCTCGATAAGGACAAAAAAGATCATTGGTTTCTGCTTGAATTCATGCCTGACGACAAGCCTGAATCGCTCAAGGCTGAGTCCGCCACGTTAAAGGGCTGGATTTCCGCCAGGAATAAGAAATGAGAATACTGGTAAGCGCCTGCCTTCTCGGGCAGAAATGCCGGTATGACGGAAACGAACGTCCGTGCAGGGCCGTCCTGGAACTGGCAGAAGAACATGAACTGATTCCGGTATGTCCTGAGTGCCTGGGAGGACTTCCGACGCCACGATGTCCCAGTGAGATTCAGAACGACGGAAGCGTTTTGATGAACAACGGGGCCGATGTGACAGTAGCTTATCAGAAGGGCGCTGAGAAGACGCTTCAGATCTGCATGAAGACCGGCTGCAGGATCGCCATTTTGAAAGAAAAAAGCCCGTCTTGCGGGCCGTCTCTGATCTACGACGGTTCGTTTACGGGTCATGTGATAAAAGGATCCGGCATAACAGCCAGAAAGCTTCGCGAAAACGGCATTACTGTTTTAAGCGAACTAGAAACTGATTTTTTGCAAAAGAAACGCTCATAAGTATGTGAATGCGCCGCGGCAGCCGCGGCGCATTCGTTTATTATCAGGATTTCGCAATCATACCTGTCCAGGCGGATACTGCGTCCTGATAGGTCGTGCATCTTGATTTTGCTATATCATACCGATCATCCAGCAACAGATAGTAGATCTTGATTTTAGGTTCTGTCCCGGACGGCCTTACGACGATCACGTCATCATTGGCGAGTTTGTAGTAAAGGACGTTTGAACGGGGAAGCGTCGTGGCTTCTTTCCTGCCGTCTTCTAAGTAGGTGACAGTTCCTTCCAGATAATCAGCCACATAGGAAACGGCAGT
>JAFSSK010000182.1 GCA_017451045.1 Clostridia bacterium | reverse complement strand
CGTCTGCAGAACCCGACCAACGACTACGTGGCTGCCAAGATCGCGGCGCTCGAAGGCGGTACGGCAGGGATGCTGACCTCCTCCGGCCAGGCGGCCAATTTCTTCTCGCTGTTCAACCTGTGCCAGTGCGGCGACCATATCGTGGCCTCCTCCAGCATCTACGGCGGGACGTTCAACCTGATCTCGGTGACCATGGCGAAGATGGGCATCAGCTCTACGTTCGTGTCCCCGGACTGTACAGAGGAGGAACTCAACGCGGCATTCAGGGACAATACGAAAGCCGTGTTCGGCGAGACCATCGCGAACCCCGCGCTCACCGTCCTTGACATCGAGAAATTCGCGAACGCGGCTCACGCGCACGGCGTGCCGCTGATCGTGGACAACACCTTCCCGACGCCTGTGAACTGCAGACCGATCGAATGGGGCGCGGACATCGTGACCCACTCGACGACCAAATACATGGACGGGCACGGGTCCTGCGTCGGCGGCGCCATCGTGGACGCCGGCCGTTTCGACTGGATGGCCCACAAGGACAAATACCCGGGGCTCTGCACGCCGGACGATTCCTATCACGGGATCACATACGCCGAGAAGTTCGGCAAAGAAGGCGCCTTCATCACCAAGTGCACGGCGCAGCTCATGCGGGACTTCGGATGCATCCAGGCGCCGCAGCACGCATTTATCCTGAACCTGGGGCTCGAGTCTCTGCACGTCCGCATGCCGAAGCACGTGGCCAACGGACTGGCCGTCGCGAAGTTTTTGCAGAAGCGTCCCGAGGTGGCGAGCGTGAGCTATCCGGGCCTTCCCGAAGACAAATACTACGAGCTGGCCAAGAAATACATGCCGAACGGCGGGTGCGGCGTCGTCTCCTTCGTGCTGAAGGGCGGACGCGGTAATGCCGAGCAGTTCATGAACCACCTGAAACTGGCCGCTGTGGAAACGCACGTGGCTGACGCGAGGACCTGCTGCCTCAACCCGGCGACCTCGACCCACAGGCAGATGACGGACGAGCAGCTGGCCGCCGCGGGGATCCCGGCGGGCCTTGTCCGGATGTCCTGCGGCCTGGAGGATGCGAAGGACCTGATCGCGGACCTTAAACAGGCGCTTAGGTACGTTAAATACTGATACTATTACGATTCGGGGAGTACGGAAATGACAGTCGATCTCAAGATCCTTTCTGCGCTGGAAAAATGCTTTGCCGACGAGGACCTGGACACCTTGCGGGACTATCCGAAGGCTTCGGCGCTCTGCGGGGAGAAATTCTATTTTTCGGCCGCGTACCGTACGCCCGAACCTTTGCGCCGGGGCGTTCCCGTGAGCGTGGCCGTGGATTCGCCGATCGCGGGACACATCAAGGCCTATTCCGTGGAACTCGTCCCGGTCCGCATGCCGATATATCCTACTTGCACCGACCCTGATTTTCTCAGGCGCGAGCCGGGGCTTTACCCGGATCTGCTGATCCCGATCGAAAAGGACACAAGACTGTTCGTCTCGGGCGACCGGACGCAGCAGCTGTATTTCAAAGTCTTTGATACCGGATCGATAAAGCCGGGGGATTATCCCGTCCGGATCTCGATCGTGGGGACGGAAGACGGAACGGTCTACGCTGAAAAGACGTTCACCCTGTCGCTTGTCGGCTGCCGCATGGCTTCGAAGCGCCCGATCGTGACCCAGTGGTTCCACGGGGACTGCCTCAGCGTCTATTACGGATGCGACGTGCTGTCCGAACGCTGGTGGGAGATCGTGAAGAACTTCATGCGCACGGCCGCGGAGAACGGCATCAATATGATCCTTACGCCTATATTCACCCCGCCGCTGGATACGGAGATCGGGGGAGAGCGTCCCACCGTCCAGCTGGTCTCGATCACGTATGAGGGCGGCAAATACCGCTTCGGCTTCGACGACCTTGACAGATGGCTGTCCATCGCCGCGGAATGCGGGATGGAATATATCGAGATCCCGCACTTCTTCACCCAGTGGGGCGCCGAGCACGCGCCCAAGATCATGGTGACGGAGAACGGGAAAGAGGAAAGACGGTTCGGCTGGGACACCGACGCGCAAGACAAGGAGTACGTCTTTTTCCTCCGTGAACTGATCAAGGCGCTTCTGGCTCATATGAAAGAGAAAGGACTGGCGGACAGATGCATCTTCCACATCTCTGACGAGCCCGGGAGGGATCACCTGGCGGCCTACAAGGCGGACAGGGAGTCCATAGCGGACCTGCTTGAAGGACACCTCGTGGTGGACGCGCTTTCGGATATCGAACTGTATAAAGGAGGCGCTGTCGCCAACCCCATCCCGGCAGTGGACCACATCAGGCCGTTTTTAGATGCGGGGATCGAGAATCTGTGGACGTACTACTGCTGCGGGCAGATCAACAAAGTCTCGAACCGCTTCCTGGCCATGCCCGGATACCGGGAGAGGATCATCGGCACGCAGATGTTCAAATATGACATCAAGGGTTTTTTGCAGTGGGGATACAATTTCTGGTTCACCTGCAACTCCCGCGCGGCGATCAACCCGTACCAGATCACGGACGGGGACTACTGGGTGCCGGCCGGAGACGCGTTCTCCGTCTACCCGGCGCCTGACGGAACGGCCTACGAGACGCTGCATCTGATCCTGTTCACCCAGGCGCTGGAGGACTTCCGGGCGCTTGAGACATGCCGTGAACTCTGCGGAGAAGACGCGGTGCTGGCATGCATCGGCGACATCACCTTCGACGAGTATCCGCGCAACGCCTCGTACCTTTTGGAACTGCGAGAGAAGATCAACGCGATGATAGGCCAGAAGTCCGGCAGCGTCTGACAGGGGAAAACCTATGACTTTTCTGATAGCGCCTGATTCATTCAAAGGAACGCTTACCGCGCAAGGGTTCTGCGAGATCGCGAAAGAGACGATTGAAAGGATCCTTCCGGGAAGCAGGATAATATGTCTTCCGTGCGCCGACGGCGGAGAAGGTACCGTCGACGCCCTGCAAAGCTCCCTTCGGGGCAGTATCCGGACGGTCGACGCCCACGGGCCATGCCAAAAGAAAGTCTTTGCCTCGTACCTGCTGGCCGGGGACGGGAAGACGGCCGTCATCGAGATGTGCGCGGCCGCGGGCTTTTCGCAAAAAGACGAAGGCACTGGCCCATGCGACACCACGACGCTCGGCGTGGGCGAAATGATCAAGGACGCATGCGAAGCCGGCGCGAAAGAGATTGTCGTCTCCCTCGGCGGTTCCTGTACGAACGACGGCGGGTGCGGCGCGGCATACGCCTGCGGGACGCGTTTTTATGATAAAAACGGAAACACGTTCATCCCGACGGGACGCACGCTTTCAAAGATCGCAAGGATAGATAACAGCGGTCTTGAAGCAGCCTTTCAGGACGTTCGGTTCACCGTTATGTGCGACGTGGACAATCCCGCCATGGGAGAATACGGATGCGCCAGGATCTTCGCACCGCAGAAGGGCGCTTCGGAAGAAGACGTACTGCTTCTGGAAGACGGCATGAAGAACCTCTGCAAAAGGCTTAAGTGCGATCTAGGGCGGGACGTGGAGACCCTCCCGGGGAGCGGTGCCGCCGGCGGCATGGGCGCCGGGATGATCGCCATGTTCGGCGCGAAGATGAAGTCCGGGATCGAAACGGTGCTGGAACTGACGCACTTCGACGAAAAAGTGAAGGACGCGGATTATGTCCTGACCGGAGAGGGGTGCTTCGACGGGCAGAGCCTGAAAGGGAAGACCGTATACGGCGTTCTGCGCCACAGCGCAGGTGCCGGGAAGAAAGTGATCGTCCTGGCGGGGACCGTGAAGGACGAGGAGATCGGGAAAGTGTTCGACGATTTTAGAGGAGTGAGTGTATTCTCGATCGCAAGAAAGCCTGAACCGCTTGCCGAGGCTTTCAAAAAGACAAAGGAGAACCTTCGTTATACGCTGGAGAACGTTTTGCGTCTGCTGCCTTCCTGCTGAAAACAGCTCGTCTTCCAAGAACGAAATACAAAGAAAAGCCCCGCGGAGCATGTGCCCCGCGGGACTTTTCTTTCACGACGGACGGTCAGGGAAGTGCATGACTGTCTTTGCCAATCAGAACGCCGTCTTCGTCATACTCGTAGATGGTCTCGTAGTATGCTTCATCGTTCGTATGGTAGTAAATGTCTCTTTCGACCTGGCCGTTTTCATTGAAGATCCGCTTCACCCACTTTTTGTATACGCCGTAGTTGTAAACAAGGATCGTGGCTTCGTTTCCGCTGTATGAATACTCTTGCCGTAAGGCCTCGTCTCCGTTCTCGTCGTATTCCAGGTATTCGAGGTACCGGCCTTCGCTGTCGTACGAATAGAGGCAGGTGTAGTATACCTCATCGTCCGCCGTGTAGCAGATCTCAGTAAGAATGTTGCCGTTTGCGTCATAGGTGGCAAGGATGTAGTAATCCAGCGTCCCATCTTCCAGATAGTAGTGGATAGATGTTTTGTTTCCGGCGTCGTCATAGCCGTAAACGACACGGTAATCGGTATCGGTATCACTGTCATACCAGGTTTCGATCAGCGGATACCACTCTCCGTTGAATACGACGTATCCGTAATACAGGATCCCGTTTTCGTCATACGAAGCATAATACACTGTTTGCCCGTTTTCGTCAAACCGTTGCTCATTGATGATGCGGCCGTCCGAGTCTGTGGCCTTTTCCGTTGCGACGGATCCGTTTGCGTGGTAGGTGTACACTTCCTCACGCAGTGTGAAAGTGCCGTCGATCATGTACTGCTTGGAGACTGATCTGATGAGTCTGTGCTGCTCGTCGTACTCGTTATTGGTGACGGACGCGACTTCGCCGGAACTGTCGTACGTGGTCGACAGGATGACCATACTGATCCCGTCTTCCCACAGAGTCAGGTAGTCGACTTCGCCGGAACGGTTGTATCTGGTCCTGGAAGCGGGAGAACCTTCCTCGTCATAGACAATGACGTAGTTGACGGAACCGTCATCATTGTAATCTGTGTAAAGACTCTCTGTGCCGTCAGGCCGGTATTCCGCCTTCGTACTGATGGTGCCGTCCGGATAGTACATCACGCGAGTTTTCATCGTGCTGTCGTCGTAATACTCGAATGTGTAATGATCGATCACGGTATCTGAGTCGTACCTAAGGAGGGAGGTCCTTCGGCCGAGATTGTCGTGTTCGTATTCTTCGCACCAGTTCAGAGTGCCATCCTGGAATAGGTACGTGATCTTTGTCAGATTTCCACGCGTGTCGTATTCGTGATTGATCGTGTTTATGTTCTCGGCATCCACCCCGGTATACTTTTGATGTATTTCTTCTTTGATCAGGCGGTCGAATTCGTCATACTGATAGTATGAAGTTTCCGTGCCGGCTAAAACGCCGAAGACTTTGAGGTCGCGTGTGCTGGATTGCTGCTGTAGCCAGCCGCCGTTCCGGCCTCTTTTGATCTCTGTGACCCGGTCGCCGTTTTCGTCAAAGACAGTGACGGATGTTACCCTTCCTTCACGGTCATATTCAACCTCTCTTGAGAACAGGATGTCTTCGTACTCATAAGCTGCTGTCAACACCCCGTGCGAGTCGTATTCATACCGGTAGCTGGGATACCAGCCGTCTTCGTCTTTACGTTCGACAAGAAGGAGATTCCCTTTTTCATTGTAGGTGTAGCGGAATTCATCTGTATAGCCCTGGGCGATATTAAAGACGTTTTTGTAGTATACGGGCCTTCCTTCGGCATCCAGCTGGAATTCGTGCGTCCCGTCCAGGACGAATTCGCTGCCGTTGTTCCAAAGCACTTCGCAATAGATCTTGCCGGACGAAAACGTGAATGTCGTTTTCTCCGAGACTGTTCCGGATCCGCTGAGGATTGAATACTCCGCCATTTGCCCGGCTTCCGTGAATGTGCAGGAGATCATATGACTCAGCTGCTTTCTGCCGTATGCGACGTCATAAATTTTTTCTGTCATGGTCCTGCTGGCCGTGTCATAGCTGATCTCGGAGTATGCGTCCTGAAGCCCATCCGTTGTGTACTCGTAAACTTGCGTCACAGAGCCCTGCTTTGCGAATTTGTAATAGCCTTCCGGCAATCCGTCATAGCAGTTCAGGAAAATAAAATCCTCATAAAAATCGATAGACAGAGGATTGAAGAACAGATCCATGGTCAACGATCTGTTATACGCGTCTATATCATTGCTTCTGCAGAAACTTTCCGCGACCAGTTCGCCGTCGGAATAAGTTACGTAAATGGGCACGATGTTCTGGTGGCCGCAGATAGTGCAAATACCGCTGTCGTAGGCATGGTTCCCGGTGGCGGGGATTACTTCCTGCGCCTTGATGATCTCGCCACAGACAGAGCAGTGACTGCCTTCTGTAAGGCCCGTCTCGGAACATATTGGCTCAACAGCAGCGTCAATTACTATCGTGTGTGAGTGAGCGGGAGTCCCCGGCTCGGTCTCGGTGTCACCGGGGTCGGTTTCAGACTGACCGGGTTCTGTCCCGGAGGGGTCTGTTTCAGACTGACCGGGTCCGGTCTTATCCGTTTGGGAATCCTCGATCACAGAGTGCTCTGTCTGCGAATCGGTCGTCTTTCCCGAGATTTCCGGGACTGTGCTGCCGCAGGATATCAGGACGAGACATATAAGTAACAGGATAATGGAAATCAACAGGGATCGTTTCATAGAATCCTCCAAGGATTGGTTTCGATCAGTTATTTGTAAGCAAGGGGCACGGTCAGACGCCGGGCCCCTTATGAATGCGACAATCGGTTATTTGAATGAGTTTTTGATGGCTTCCGCGACAAGAGATGCGCAGAGTTTGCAAGCCTTTTCGTTCAGATGGATATCGTCTTCGAGGATATATCCGTAGATATCCTTGGCAAGCGGGGTGTATAGATCGTTGATCTTGATGCCGAGCGGTTCGAGAACGGAAGCGGCGGTTTTGTTGAACGCCTCTACGTCTTTGTTGCTGTTGTAGGGGTTCTCGGGCCTTACGGGCGTCGTGAACGAGAAGATCACGTTTGGCGTGAACTCAAGGAGGAGTTTGCCCAGGCGTTCCACGTCCCGCTTGTAGATGTCGAGCGGCGTGAAGGATTCGCCGTCGGAGTAGAGACGGCAGAGATCCCAGTGACCTACGTTGAAATGGATGACGTCCGCGTCCTTGAGCTCGTTCTTGTATTCGAAAAGCATCCGGAGCGTATACTGCGCCCACCGGCAGTTGTCTTCAGGCTGCCAGACGGTGTATCCTTCTCCGAGGCAGCCGGGAACGTATGAGCCGTAGCCCAGCAGTCTGATCGAATCTCCGAGTAAAATGACTTTTTTCATTAAAGATTACCTCCGATAAATGGTTTGATAATATGATAGCACAACAGAAAACGGTTTGAAAGAGCGAATGAAGATAATTTGTAAAGAGCCGTCATTCGCCGGACGGGTTCAGATCCTTGGTCACGGTCAGGCAGTTCTTTCCGTTGAACACGCAGTAGGACATTCTGTCCGAGATGGTCTTCGAGATCATGATCCCCCAGCCGCCTGCCGGACGCTCCGTTAGATCCGCGTCGATGTCCGGGTCTTCCTTCGCCAGCGGATCGAAGAGGATGCCATTGTCGGAAAAGGTCAGCTGCAAAATTCCGCGGGACAGTTTTGCCTCAACGAGCAGCTGCGGCTTCTTCACGCCCTCGAATGCATAACTGATATAATTGTTCACCAGCTCGTCGATGATCACGTCAAGTTCCGCGATCTTGTCGCTGTCGTACCCCTTCACGAATTCGTTGATCTTTCCCGTCAGAGCGGGGATCTCGTCGAACGAACGGGTGGACACGGTGTACAGTTCACTTTTTACACACTCGAACAGCAGCATTGTGATGTCGTCGAACTGCTCGGCCTCTCCCGCGAACGAGACGGCACTTTCGTACAGCCCGGCCAGAAGATTGCCGTCCGCCTTTTCCATCACGGCCTTGATGCGGTCATAGCCGAACTCTTCGTTCTGCTCGTTGATGCCTTCGTTCAGTCCGTCGGTGTAGAAGAGGATCCTGTCGTCAGGCCGGACTTCCAGACTGTCCTCGATGAAGGGAACGCCGCTGAAGGCGCCCAGCACGTAATTGGATTCCTCACCTATTTTCTCTGCAGTACCGTCGCGCAGAAGGAACGGCTGTTCATGACCGGCGCGCGCATAGGAGAGACGCCTTGTCTTATCGTTATAGATGCCGATGAAAGCGGTGATGAAAAGGCCTTCCTTGTTGTTCTTGCACAGTTCGTTGTTGGCCGTTTCCGCGATCTTCGAAGCGCTCATGCCTGCTCTTGCGCAGGAGCGGATGATCTCCTTGCCCCGCATCATGAAGAGGGCCGCGGGGATGCCCTTGCCCGAGACGTCCGCGATGACGAAGAAGAGATCCCCGTTGTCTGTTACAAAGTAGTCGAACAGGTCGCCGCCCACTTCTTTCGCGGGCTTGATGAAGCTGGAGATGATGACGTCCCCGGCGACGAGTGGCCTGTCCGGAAGGGACTGCATCTGGATCTTGGTGGCGATGCCGAGTTCCGCACGCATGAGTTCTTCCTGCGCACGCTTTTTGGCAATATCCTCGGAATAGGACACCACCTTGCTCTGCAGGGCGTAGAAGTCGTCGGACAGATCGCCGATCTCATCGTTCGTGCCGATCTTCGCGTCGACGGGCGTAATCTCGCCCTCGTCCATGTGAGAGGTGAACTGCCTTGCCGTTTCGGACAGCTTCGTCACGTTCTTGACGAGCCAGCGGTTGGACAGGACCAGGTATAAGAACAGGATGACGGCGGTGAAAGCGAGCATGATCCCGATGAGCGTCCACAGAAATCCGTTCTCCGTTTCCACAAGTCTGTCGATGGAATAATGGAAGGAGACGTAGGCCACCGTTGTCCCGTTCACTTCGACGGGCGCGTACGCGACGAAGTCTCCGTCTGCCGAAACGACGCTGGCGGCGTTCTTCTTGTAGACGTTTTCGGTGAAATCGCCGGACGCCTTTTCGACGCTGGCGGGGAAGCAGTACGCCCATGACGTCGTGGGCGTCGAATCGCACAGGTAGACAAGGTTGCCGTTTTCTGCGTCATAGTAGAAAAGATTGCATCCGGTCATACCTTCGATCGCGCCGGCCATCCGATCCATTTCCTCGACGACGTCAGGGTAGGTGTTCTTGAAACTGATGGTCTCAAAAGACGTGCCGAATCCTTCTCCGCTTCCGAAAACGGAGGACGTAAGGTCTGTGAAAAACTGCTTCCTGGCAGCGAAATCCTCCTCGTCGGACACGTCCTTTGCGGATTCTTCTTCGATCTGCGCGCGGCTGTCTTGGTAGATCGGATCGATCTTGTCGATGTAGTACGTCAGGAAATTCGTCATCGCGCTGCTGGTGCTGATTTGAAACTCGAAATCGGAAAGATATTCGCTGAGTGTTGCCGCGGAGTCTTCACAGAGGACCCTTGCGTTGTTCTTCGTCCGGATGTTGAAGATGACGGACGACACGGCCACCGAAACGAGGATGAGCGCCAATGAAAGTGAGGCTGTGAGCAGAAAGACCTTTTTCCTGATCGAGAGCCTGCGTTTTCCTCTCATACGATCGTCAGCGATTTGTTGAAGCCGGCTACCCGGAAGATCTCTGCCACGACCTTGTTGATGTTTCGTATGACGAGCTTGTTGCCTGTTTCGGTCGCCTGTTTCTGGAGCGCCAGGATCAGACGCAGGCCGGCGGAGGAGATGTACTCGATGCCGGTGAAGTCGAAATCGATATCGACGTCCTCGTATCCCGTTTCGTCCAGTTTCGCGGACAGTTCCGCGCTGGTGACGGTGTCCAGTCTTCCGTTTCCGGCGATAGACAGGACGCCGTTTTCCTTTTTGATCGTTAATTCCATATCAATTTTCCTCCGGTTGGTTATTCAGATATCGTCTCTTTCGAAGAACCTGAGCGTTTTCAGGCCACCGATGATCCTGTGCAGGTATTCCGCGTCCGTGATCGGCCATTTGAAGCCGAGTCTGTAGAGCGCCTTGACCGTGAACGAGTTGTCCGATTTGATGAACGTGTGCACGTGATGATCGCTCGACGAGTAGGTCAGGAGCGAGGACACGAGCATGTTGCGCTCGCTGTTGCGCATGAAGTCCGACAGCCTCTGGGCGAACTCCTCGTCCGGCACGATCTTGATCGTGAAGCCGTTGCGGTTCATTTCCTCGATGATGTCTCCCATCTGTACCTCGTGCGAGTTGGCCGCGTGGAAGACGGTGAACTTGCTGTCCGTCGTGGCGAGCAGGACGACTGCCCTTGCCACCTCGTCGATGGGGGAAAAGTCCACGGTCTCGTCGCAGGCGGAAACGGGGAAGTACCCCAGCGCCTCGTACGCGCGCAGACTCTTGATGAAGCTGTTGGTGATCGAGTTGATCTGGAACTCGCCGTCACTCTGCCGGCCCATCAGGTTGCCGGCGCGGATCATCTTGGCGTCAAGGCCCTCGCCGATCGCATCGATGATGAGCTGCTCTGCCCGGAACTTGCTGTTGACGTACTGGTTGGAGATGTCCTGCCCGAAGGACAGCCGGTTCTCGGTCAGCTTGAACGTCGGCGGGAATTTGCCGTCGATGTTCTCGCCCGCCACGGACAGTGTGGAGATGTGGACAAGGCGGGCATCGTGCGCTTTGGCGACCTTGATCAGGTTCTCGACGCCGCCGACGTTGATGCGCTCGATGGTGTCGTCCGCCGCGAAGTGCTTGACGCAGGCGGCGCTGTTGATGATGGTGTCGATCTTCTCGCCGGCAAGCTTCTTGCAAAGATCTTTGTCCGTGATGTCGCCGTCGATGACTTTCAGCCTGCCGTTCTCTTCCGGCGGCGCGTCGAAGTAGTAGGCCATCATCGCGTAAAGACGCGTCCCGGCGTCCAGCGCCTCGTTGCCGCGGCACAGAACGACCGTTTCGATGTCATTGTCGAGCAGTTCCTTGAGCAGGTGGGAGCCCAGGAAGCCCGTAGCGCCCGTCAGGAGGGTCCTGCCCAGCGGGCGGACGGACGCGATCTCGTTCACGCAGCTGACGGAGTTGCCCGCGAGGGCTTCTTCGAACTTGTCCTCCGCGTTGTCCTCCTTGCCACCTCCTGCCTTGCCCTGGGACTCGATGTAGTGCGCAAGCTCTCTTGCTGTCGGGTTGTCGAACACGTCCTTATAGGCGATGGAATACTGCTTGTTCATGGCGAGCATGACGACTTTTGCCGCGCTGATCGAGGTACCGCCGAGGTTGAAGAAGTTTTCGGTGACGCCGACTTTTTCGACGCCGAGGATCCCGGCATACATCTTGCAGATCTCGCGCTCGAGTTCCGTCGCGGGCTCGTCCGAACCGCCCTTGTCCATGTTCCACACGGGTGCCGGCAGGGCGCGTCTGTTGACCTTCTGATTCTGGTTCAGGGGTATTTCGTCCAGCTGCATGAAAGCGGCAGGGACCATATAGGGCGGTTTTTTGCTCTTGATGAATTCACTGAGGGCGTCGAAGTCCACGGAACTGTCGGACACGACGTAGGCGGCCAGGAATTTCCCGCCGAACGCTTTGTCGTCGAACGCCTGGATGGTGACGTTCTTAATGCCCGGGTATTCACGGATCACGCTTTCCACCTCGCCGAGCTCGATACGGAAGCCGCGGATCTTCACCTGACCGTCGTTGCGGCCGATGAAGTCGATCCCGCCGTCCTCAAGCCGGCGTACGACGTCTCCCGTTCTGTAGACGCGTTCGAATCCGGGCGTGCGGTCGAACGGGTTGTCGATGAATGCCTTCTTCGTCTGCTCCGGCAGATCCAGGTAGCCTCTTCCGACGCCGGCGCCCGCGATCCACAGTTCGCCTAAAGCACCTTTGGGCAGGATGTCCCCCTCTTTGCCGACCACGTACAGCCGGTAGTTCCAGAGCGCTTTGCCGATCGGATTCCTGTAATGGAGCCTGTCGATCCGGCAGGCCGTCGAGAAGATCGTGCATTCCGTCGGGCCGTAGCCGTTCCAGAGCGAGAAATCCTTTGGTGGGTTGAGCGGCGCCAGCGTCTCGCCGCCGACGGACAGGTGGACAAGGCTTTCACCCTTCATGTTCTCGGCGAACATGCGTCCCATCTGCGTCGTCATGAAGATGTGAGAAACATGGTTCTCCTCAAAGGACTTGTCGAGCGCCGAAAGGTCGAGCCGCATGTCCTCCGGGATGATATAGACCGCAGCGCCCGCGGTGAGGGCGGGGTAGAGGTCCATCATGTCCG
>JAFSSK010000181.1 GCA_017451045.1 Clostridia bacterium | reverse complement strand
TCGCAGAATTCAAACAACGGATGCTTCGGTTTGATGTTGATTTTTTCAACATGATACATATACGTAATACCTCCTTTCCTCGAGAATTATTCTGATGATTCCATTGTACCAAACAGACTGGCAAGGGTCAACAGATTCTCTTCGGAAAAGAGTTGATGGACACAAAAACGGTTGCCTTTCATCCCATGACTGAAGTCACGGGTGTTCCCGGCAATCCATAAAATCTCCTGAAATCACAAAAAGAAAAGAGGGCAAGCGACATATGCCTACTTACCCTTCTATTCACGGTCAAGTAACGATCAGTTTGCTTTGCTGGCTTCCAATCTCTTCTTGAATTTGTCTACGCGACCGCCGGCATCAACGAATTTCTGCTTGCCTGTAAAGAACGGATGGCACTTGGAACAAATTTCAACGCGGATCTCGCCGCCCTTGGTGGAACGAGTCGTCACGGACGCACCGCAGGCGCATTTGATGACGGTTGTCTCATACTTGGGTTGAATAGCTTCTTTCATGATTTTTCCTCTTTCTACATAGCCGATGTTAGTTGGCATCGGGCAAGAATTCCACTAATTATAACACGAAACAGAAACACTTGCAACAGTTTTTTTCATTTTTTGCGAAAAATCCGCGAAATCGTTTGCCCGGTGTCAATTGAAAGACTAAATGCAACTTGGAGGGAGGTAAATGCAACTTTTAATTTTTCAGTTGCATTTAGTCTTTCAACGGCTTGCAACGGTGAGCATCATTTCGATCACTATCGTTAGGAAACGAAGCCGACAGGAAAGAGTACTAATCGAGATGATAAAAATGGAAAAGTAAATGCAACAAATCCATTCTTATATATGAGCAACAAAACAATGCGATTCATTATCATCCACTTGTGGGGCCAGCCCCACGCCCCGGGGTTTTTCGCATTCTGTTTCCCAGGCAGTACGAATAATATTGCTGCTGTTGAAAAAGTTGCATTTACTATTTCAATTGGGCTTTGTGAAACAGATTTTTGCCTGCTTTTTAACTTGTCAAACTGATTATCAAGTCATTGTCGAATCCAAAAGGAAAAGTTGCATTTAGTCTTTCAACGATTTTTAGCTTGCTACTAGGTTGCATTTACCTGGTTGCATTTAGTATTTCAATTCACAAATCGTTTGCCCGGTTCTTTACGAAAGATCCGCCAGCGTGCCGATGAAGAACGGGATCTGGGTCTGTGTATCGAACAGCAGATAGATGAAAGGCCTGTCCAGCGTCACGTAGTACTGGTCGCCGGGGGCTGCCTTCCCGACCATCTCCACGGCGGTGGCGGCGCCTGCGCGCGTCCCCTTCTCTGCGACCGAGATGAACGTCTCGTGCAGAACGCGTCCGATGTAGACGTTTGCGCCCTGCAGCTGTCCAAGACCCGTAAAGTCGGCTTTCGCTTCGTCGAACGCGTCGCTCATGCCCATCTTCTTGAGGACTTGTGCCAGATCCGCCTTGAACCGGACTTCGAATTTCGGCATGGAGACAACGACGGTCGCCCTTGTCGGATCCTGCAGCATCTTCAACAGTTTTTCACCGGTGAGCGTTGAAAGATACTCTTCCGTTGAAACGCCCTCGTCCGGGAGCAGCGCCGCGAAAGCGTACCGGCCGCCGCTGTAGTACTTGACAAATCCGCTGGCGCCTTCGTCCTGCAGGTAAAGATGCTCGTCCGAATGCATGAACGTTGCCGTTCGCTCGTTTCCGCCCGCTGTCGTGAAAACGCCGTCAAAGATCTGGTTGCTATCGTATGTTTCCTCCCATTCAGCCTCGAAGGCCAGGGCGTTGATCACGTACATCACGGCATTGACCGGGATCTCGTCGAGGATGTTCTCGATCATCCCGTTCGTTTTCCTGCTCACCCAACTGTTGATGTCCTTCAGCGTTCCTTCGTCGAAGGGGGCGCTGAAAATATCTGCGCCGTAGTAATCCGCGTTCGTCTGTAAAAAGTCCTTGTTGACGGTAAAGCCGCCGCGGTTCGAGAACCAGACGGAATCCGCCAGGCGCAGCTTGCTGTCCGGCGTAGCGAGCGCGTCAAGGTAACTGCGGAAGAAGCGGTTGAGTTCGTCCAGTTCGAATCCGAGCGTTTGCTCCATCTGGGAAAGCGTCTGCCCCTTCGCGCCGTTGGCGGTCATAGAAAGGGCCGCAAGGACTGACAGCGGAGACAGAAGAACGTTGTCTCCTGCCGCATAGTTCTGCCGCAGAAGCTCCAGCGCGAAATCCCCCGCGTCGGCAGCGTCCTTGCCCTCGACAGATCCCGGGTCGCCCGAAAGGCCCGACACGTATCCGTCGCTGAGGCAGTCGGCCGCGATGACGCGCAAAGCGCACCCCGTACAGCCGGCGCAGATGATGCTGATCAGCAGAATGAACAGTATTGCTCTTTTCATTGTTTTCACCTCACGTTTTCCGTTTTGGTATCCGTATGTAAGGACGTCTTCTGTGTGAAAAAGTTTCCGTAATTCTTGCGTTTTTATTTCAGCCGCATTATAATGATGGCAGATAATCCCAAAGGAGAAATCCCGAATCATGCGTCATATCAGACAAAAAAGAATCGTATTGTTTTCCGTTTCCCTGCTCCTGTGTCTTTGCATGCTCCTGTCCTGCACCGGCGGCAGGACGACGAAGCGCTCCACGGTCGAGCACGACGGGATCACCGTCGAAGCGGGCTTGACGAAGGAGGAGGTCAGCAGAAACGGCGCGATCGCCTCATGGCTCGAGCGCTCGGACAGCGAGGGGTTCAAACTGATCGGGACCTACGTCCTTTACTACCTGTCGGAAGACACGTTCACATGCATCGTCTACCGCAGCGACTTGAGCCGCGCCGCACGGACCGTTGACGCCAACCTTGTCAGCGAGGACGGCGAAACGGTGCTTGAGATCGCTTTCACGTCGGCAGACAGCGCCGCTGACTTCGACATCACCTGCGTAACGGTCCCCATCAGGGAAAAACCGGTGATAAGGATCCTTTGCGACGGCGAGTCCGACGACAAGATCCAGACGCAGGCGCAGGAGCCCATCGACATCTCCACCTGGTCCCCGGAGTCATAAGTCATGCCCCGAAAGCTATTGATATTCGATCTTGACGGAACGGTCCTCGATACGCTGGAAGACATCGACGCCGCGCTGAACCATGTCCTGCGGCTCCACGGATTTCCTCCTTGCCTGCTTGCGCAGACGCGGTCGCGGGTCGGCAACGGCAACCGGCGTCTGATCGCCCGCTCGGTCCCCGAAGGCACAGCCGATGAGGTCATCGACGCCATGTTCGCTGAGTTCTCGGATCATTACCGCACTCACTGCCACGACAGATCCCGTCCCTATCCGGGCATCCCGGAACTGCTTTCCCAGTGCGTATCTGACGGATACGAGACAGCGGTCCTTTCCAACAAGGAGCAGTACGCGGTCGATATCCTCTGTTCCCTTTTCTTTCCCGGTCTTTTCATGCATGTCCTCGGCGGACGGCCCGACGTGCCCCGGAAACCGTCTCCGGACGCAGTTCTTGCCCTTATGGAGCAGCTGGGCCTTTGCCGTAACGACGTCCTTTTCATCGGGGACAGCGAGGTGGATCTTGCGACCGCCGTGAACGCGAAGATCCCTTGCGTTGCAGTGACCTGGGGATTCAGGGACGAAAGCCTGCTGAAAGACGCCGCAGTCAGGGTCCACACGCCAGAAGAGCTGCTGGCGGCCATCCGCCGGCTGCTTCCCCTTTAACCGTTAAAAACCGATTATTCCTTTACGATGACCCGGCAGTCCAGGCAGTACCGCTTGTCCTGCGCGTGTCCCATGGAGAAAGTCTTGCGCGGCAGTACGCCGTCGCGCATCACGCTGTCGAACAGCTGGGACTTTTCCATGCCGTCGAACAGAAAACCGATCCGGCCCGGTCCGCAAACCAGTTTGCGGACCGAGTCTTCGTTATGGATGTAATCGATGTGCGACTGCGGATGGTCTTTCAGCCAAAGGTCTAAAAAAGCCTGCAGTGTGCCTACCGGCAGCTGCTTTTCCGGCTTCTTCGCCAAAAGGACCCTTTCCTTCCCCTGCCACAAGGCGCGGATGGTCTGCGCGGGCGCCTGCCCGTCAAGGCCGGACAGATAGGCTTCCAGATCGTCCAGTATCTTTTCGTCCGTATCGAACACGACGCGGTAGATCGGCTCGAAGGTCATGGCTTTGTCGTGCAGGTTCACCACCTCGCACAAGGCGTACCGTGCCGGATGATCGAGCGCTTTTTCCCCGATCTTGGCCTTCAGTTCCTCGTAGCAGGCCTTGGCCGTCGCCAGCGAGTGGTTCCCGTCTCCCACGGCGAACAGAAGCGGCGCAAGAGTGCTGTCGTGGTATTTTCTGTCCAGCGCTTCCGGCGAGATCAGGGCCTCGAGGGCGCTTTCTACCCCGGCGTGATACTTTGGCGGGATGAAGTAGCCGCTCACGTGCCCGCCTCCCTGCATCAGATCGAAATCGTACGCCTTGTCGAAAGTCCCCTTCAATTTTGCGAACGGTTCGACGACCGTTTTGTCCGGGTCGTCGATCAG
>JAFSSK010000180.1 GCA_017451045.1 Clostridia bacterium | reverse complement strand
GTTTGTTTCTTTGCTATAGTCCCCCGCGTTACGGGTTCCTTGAAAAATGCTGATCGATGAAACCGGTCGCCAGTCTGTCGCACCGCTCGTTGTACGGGTGTCCGTTGTGCCCTCTGACCCACACCCATGTAACGTTGTGGGGGGCGGCCGCCTCGAGCAGGTGCTGCCACAGGTCTGCGTTGGGTACGGGCGAGCCGTGCCCGTTCTTCCCGTGATTCCAGTGGTTCTCCTGCCATTTGTCCACCCAGTGCTCGTTGAGCGCGCTGACAAGATACTGCGAATCGGACGTCAGCGTCACCTCGCAAGACTCCTTCAGCATCCTGAGCGCCTCGATGGCAGCCGTCAGCTCCATCCGGTTGTTGGTCGTGTCCGGTTCACCGCCGCAGATCTCTTTCTCGATCTGCCTGTATACGAGGATCGCGCCCCAGCCGCCGGGTCCCGGGTTTCCGGTACAGGCCCCGTCCGTGTAGATATCTACGTGTTTCATAAATAATCAAAACTCCAGGAAGTCTGTTTCTCGGACTCCGCCGGCGCCGACGATGAAGGTCTTGACCTGGTTGTGGGAGAAATGCGAAGCGATTCGCTGCCCGAACAGATCGATGTTCACGTCGGTGTCTTTTCCTTCGCAGTCATAGGCGCGAACGACGAATGCGTCCGAATCCTCATGTTTCTTGACGGCCGTGACCATGACGTTGTCCTTGTCGACCGAGATGCCGCAGTATGTCTGCGGAAGCGTTCCCTTGTGGAACGTCTCCATGACCACGAACGGCCGCTGGTTCAGCTGTGCCGCGCTGCGGTTGAGTTCATGAACGGCTGCGAACGGCTTCAGCACGTACGTCAGTTCGCTGATCCCCTGTTCCATATATTCGCAGAACTCGTCGCGATGACCGAAATGGTCGGCAAAGATCGCTCCGCGGAGGACGGTCAGCGACAGGACGTTGTCCTTGCAGTCAAAACTGTATTTGGAATCGTTTAGAACGGCAAGACTCGTTTTACCCTGTCTGACGGCTGCCCATTCCTGGCACACCTGCTCCGTCCCGTCTGTCGGACGGGCGATGGTCCCGAACTGGATCTGGCAAAGAGCCGACGGTTCTTTTACGTTGACCGGGATGCGGAATTTCAGCATGCGGTGCTTTTCGTGAAAATCGATTTGCGTTTTCACAATGATCTCGTCGCTGCCGCTGACAATCGAATAATCTCTGCGTATGGTAGTTTTCTCGCCCCTCTGGAACGTACGCATCGTCGCGCGCAAAGGTCCCTGCTCCGTCACATGGATATCTCCCTGCCCGAATACTTCGGCAACTTTCTGGAATTCCTTGATTCCGTGCGACCATGTGTCCGAATCCGTTTCGTCCATCATGACGGTTGCACTTTCCCCGGCCAGCAGGTCCTTCCCCGTTTTTTTGTCGAAGATACGGGACAACTCGCCCGTCTTCGGATTGAATTCAAGCTTCAGCAGTTCGTTTTCCAATGAACAGTCCGTCGTCCGCACTTTGTTTTCATATTCGTTCGCCTGCCCTGAATAGAACGCGCGCAGGACAATATAGCCGAGAGCCGGGACGTTTACGTTGAGGCCGACTTCCCATTTATCCGATTTTCCGTTCGTCTGGGACGCCCGGACGATCTGGATGGGCAGCTCGTTTCCTTCGTTATCCGTGATCCTCACCGGTTTGGAACGGAACTGGACGAACGTCGACAGCGTCCACGGGTGCGGGTTGAAAACGACGAACGGCGTGCCGAATTCCTCGACATACCAGGCTGCGCCCCATTCCGGTTTTTCGACTTTCACGTCTTTTCCGTATACCGTATCGATATTCCAGGAGATCTGCTGCAGGGCGAAATTCGAATTGCGGTCTGCGATGGCCTGCGCCTCGCCGTGCTGCATGCCGGCGTTCTCATACGCCTCACGGATCGAGCATCCGCCCATAATATCATGGAACTGGTTGAAAAGAATATTCTTCCACGCCCTTTTCAGTTCCGCATCGGGGTAAGCCGTTCCCAAAAGATGGCGGGACAGCGACGCGTATTTTTCACATGCGAGCACCATGTTCTCGCTCTTCCTGTTATGGCGCTTGATTGACGAGCAGGCCGTATAGCAGCCTTTCGCATGGAACTGAAGGTCAGATCTCCAGACGGGACGCTTTGAAGTGTCGACGTCCTTAAAGTACTCGTCCGGCGTTGAATAGATGAACCTGTCGTCCAGTTCGGCCTTCATCTTGTTCAGAAGCGAGATGGTCGGACCGCCGCCGTGATTGCCGACGCCGTAGAAGGCCATCTGGCTGCCGCTGCCGCTGTCGAGCCTGGCCGCGGAATTGCTGAACTCGCCGAACGTTCCGATGGTGATATTGTACCGCTCGAAGATGCGGAACGTCGGGACGGACGTACCGTCGTCGCTTTCCCAGTTGAACAGCTCGCAAAGATCCGGGTTCTCGTGCGGGCCCGGCCGCATGAACACATAGGCGCTCATACCGCTGTTCTTCAGCATCTTCGGGATGGCTGCGTTATGGCCGAAGGAGTCGACGTTGTATCCTGTTTTGGCCGTTTCCCCGAACGATTCCTTGAAGAAGCGCTGGGAGATCAGGGCGTGCCTGACAAAGGACTCCTCGCACGGGATGTTGCAGTCCGGCTGGACCCACCAGCCGCCCGCGATGCACCAGCGGCCCTCGCGGACCCGTTCGCATATCTCCTTGAACATCTCCGGATCGCTTTCCTTGATCCACTCGTAATACTGAGCGGCCGCGGACGTGAATTTGAAATACGGGTATTCTTTCATCCGGTCGAGCGCCGAACGGAACGTCGCCTTGACTTCCATATACCCCTCGTACCATTCCCAGAGCCACACCGGATCCAGGTGTGCGTTCCCGATTAGATAAATCTTGTCTTCCTTCTTTGCCATTTCGCGGATCTCCTTCGTAAAAACAGAATGCAGAATGCGGCATTGCATTTCAATTATTATTATATCATACTTGCTGTAAAAAAACAGTATATATTTCTTCTTGGATGCCTGATTTGACAACCGGTAAAAATCACAGTATAATGGACCAGGAATACAGGAATAGATGGAGGTAATATGAAAGCATACGAAAGGCTATTGCAATATGTGAAGATACACACGACAAGCGACGAGGACAGCCAGACGACGCCTTCGTCCGAGCGTCAGTTCGCGCTGGCGGACATGCTGCGGGATGAGCTGGTGTCCCTGGGCGTCAGTGACGCGCAAAGGGATAAGTACGCATACGTATACGGGCACATCCCCGCAAGTCCCGGGAAGGAGGACGCGCCTGCAATCGGACTGATCGCGCACATCGACACGGCGCCTGATTTTTCGGGCGAGAACGTCCGTCCGGTCCTTCATCCCGATTACGACGGGAAAGACGTTGTTTTAGGTGAAAGCGGCCGGGTGCTCAGCGTGAAAGATTTTCCGGATCTTCAGCGCATGAAAGGCAGGACGCTGATCACGACGGACGGCACCACCCTGCTCGGAGCCGACGACAAGGCCGGCGTAGCAGAGATCATGACGCTTGCCGAACGCATCATTGGGGACGGCATCCCGCACGGGAAGATCTGCATCGCGTTCACGCCGGACGAGGAGATCGGGGCGGGAGCCGACCATTTCGACGTGGCGCGCTTCGGAGCCGACTTCGCCTATACCGTAGACGGAGGCCTTGAGGGCGGGATCGAGTACGAGAACTTCAACGCCGCGGCGGCGAACGTGACCTTCCTCGGCGTAAACGTCCACCCGGGCAGTGCGAAGGACATCATGGTGAACGCCCAGCTGCTGGCCATGGAGTTCAACCGCATGCTGCCACAAAACGAGATCCCTTCAAAAACCGAAGGATACGAGGGGTTCTACCATCTCACCCGCATGTCCGGAAGCGTCGAAAAGGCCGTCCTGCAGTATATCATCCGCGACCATGACGAGAAAGCTTTTTTGCGCCGGAAGGAGACCGTCCTTGAGACGGTAAAGATGATCAACCAAAAATACAATGGCGAGTATGCGAGCGCCGAGATCCGGGAGCAGTACCGCAACATGCTTGAAATGGTCAGGCCGCACATGCACCTGATCGACACGGCCAAACTCGCCGCGAAAGACGCCGGTGCAGAGCCGTTCGTCAGCCCCATCAGGGGCGGAACGGACGGGGCACGGCTCAGCTTCATGGGACTGCCCTGTCCGAACCTCGGGACCGGCGGCAGCGCCTACCACGGCCCCTTCGAGCACATCAGCGTCGAGGGCATGGACATCGTCACGGGCATGCTGATCCGCATCATCGAACGGTATGCCCTGACAACCCGCAAACAACTCGGCATCTGACATAAAGACCGCCGCGATCGGGGATCCGTTCGCGGCGGTACTATTGTGTCTGGCATCAGACTTTGTTCACCGGATAGAGGATTTTCAGCTGGTTGATCTTGCTCTGATAGGCAGCCTGCTGCTTTTCGATCGTCAGCTGCTGCTTGAGCTGGGGAGCGATGTCCTCGAACTTCATATCCTCGCTCTGGGATTTGCTGTTCAGCCGGATGATGTGCCATCCGAAATCCGTTTTCACGGGTCCGCGAAGCTCGCCCGGCTCCATGGAGAAGCAGGCCTTGTCGAATTCGGGGACCATCTGCCCCTGTCCGAATTCGCCGAGATTCCCGCCCTGCTGAGCGGACGGACAGGTGCTGTACTGATGGGCTGCTTCCTCGAACGTGATCTCCCCGCTCTCGATTCTGCCCATGATTTCTTTGGCTTTTTCCTCTTCGGCGACAAGAATATGGCTCGCATTGACGGTCGGCTGACCCGTGAACTGCTCTTTGTGCTCGTCAAAGTACTTACGGACTTCCTCGTCTTTCGCCTGGATCCCCGCGAGCATCTTGTTCAGCGCATAGGAAAACAGCAGATTGTCTTTCACATGGCTGAGTTCCGCTAAGAACTCCGGTTCGTGATCATAAAGGTTCCTTGTTGCGTCTTCGACCAACAGTTTCTGCCCGATCAGCTGCTCCAGGACTTTTGCCTGGCCCTCGGGTGTTTTCAGCTGTTCGCCGCGCGCGCCCATCGAGGCGATGTAGTCCGCGACGTCCTCCTGCGTGATCGGTTTGCCGTTTACGGTTGCCAGCACTCTTGAGGTCGGTGCCGGATTCGGATTTGCTCCTATAATCATATATGTATTCCTTTCTGTATTTTACACTCAGTTCAGAATTTTTTCCGCTGTCAGGATCTGTCTCAGCCGTCTGTAGTCATCGATGCAGATGAACTTCGCGCCGGATCTGTATACTGATTCGTCGTTGCCGCCCGGGCCCCAGTCGTCCCCGGCGAAGACAATATCGTCCTGCCCGATGCCCTTCTCCTGCATGTATATCTTCAGCGCGTACCATTTGTCGTACGGCCGCGGTGCCATGTCGAAAGAGGACGTCCCTCCCACGAACACCGTGTACTCGGGAAAAGCTTTTATCACGTCGGGGAGCATCTTTCTCCGCTTCACCCTGTCCGGGTCGAAACGGAGTTTGTCCGCAAGTTCTGCGCCTGTCCCCAGGATCGGGAACGTCACGCATCCGGACGGATGGAATTCGACGCCGTCCCCCGTGAAGCTGTCAAGCCCGAATCTGTCTCTGAGCGCAGCGATCCGGCTGCTGACAGACTCTCTGTCGCACGGCGCGCTTTTGTCCCAGACAGTCACAAGGTTTCCCGAGCCATCGACTGTCGTCCGCTGCATCCCGTAGTTCCCCAGGATATCAACGGGATAGCCGCCCATTTGGCTGTAGACGCGTCCGCACTGTCCGGCGCATACCATCACAAGATCCCAGCCCCCGGCGCGAAGATCGTCGAGAACGCTCCTGCTTGCAAGATCCATCGGGCTTTTGTGCTGTGAAAGCGTGCCGTCCAGATCAAATCCGATCAGTTTTTTCATACTCCAAGCCTTTCAAAAACCAAGATAGTGCTTCACGCAGATCTCGATCCCGATCAGTATCAGGATCAGTCCGCCTACGATCCCTGCCCGGCTGCCAAGCCTGTCGCCGATCCTGCGGCCGAGGAACAGGCCCGCGATGCAGATCCCGAACGTGACTGCGCCGATGATAAGGGATGACACCAGCGAACCCGCCAGATTGTATTCCGTGTTCGCAAGGCCTACGGACAGCGCGTCCAGCGACGTCGCGATCCCCTGCACCATCAGCGAGCGGAATCCAACGATCCGGAGTTTTTCGCTGTCCTCGTCGCGTTTTCTGACGCTTTCCACGATCATCAGCACCCCGACCGCAACCAGTACAGCCATCGCGACCCAGGGAATGATCTCCTGCACGATTTCGAAATTGACTTCGAACGGTCTTATGATCCCCCAGCCGATCATCGGCATCAGGAACTGGAAAAAGCCGAACGTTCCTGCGATGGCAATCATCCTGCCGCGGGACATATTCCCGTCCTGCATGGAATTCGCCAGCGAGACGGAGAACGCGTCAAAGGCAAGCCCCACGCCCAAGAGAATACTGTTGATAAAAAACCAGACGTTCCAGTCCAATGCAGACACCCCGCTTCAGCGCTTCTTGTGAAAGCTCACGGACAGGATCATCGTGAACGGGAACAGCCAGAAAAAGATGTCCGGAATATAATAAATGAAGAAATGCGTCACATGGTAGGCGCTGGGGTTGTTGATAACGACCCATACGCCGTCGCAGATGTCCCAGATCCCGAAGCCGATGCAGACGACGCACAGGATCATCGTCGCAAGGCGGAGCCAGTGCACCTTGAACGCTTTTATGATCAGGACGAAGGCGAAGATATAGGTCACGATCTTCAGAATATATTCGAAGAAAAGAAGCCACATATAGATGTTGCTCAATCCCATCTGCAGGTAGATGATCTCCGTGTAGACAAGATATCCTACCATCGGGACCGCCGGGAACGAGAGCATCCACGGCCAGTTCAGTCCGGGCACCCAGCGGGGGTTCCCGTAAAACAGCAGGAACATGACGGCAGTGATCAGCGACCAGTATCCCATGCTGAAATCGTGGAAGCACAGCGGGATGGACAGCCCGATGAGAATAAACGAAAAAATCGTGTACAGTTTGATCCGGAAAGCCTGATTGAAAACTTCCATTTTCCTCTCCTCGTTCGACCTTGTTCCGAAAAAACGCGAAACCTCTTTTGCCGTGGTGACAAAAGAGGTTTCTTTGCGTGGAGCGGATTACGGGGCTCGAACCCGCCACCTCGACCTTGGCAAGGTCGCGCTCTACCAAATGAGCTAAATCCGCATTGACACCTGTCAATCCCTGCTCGTGGTGCCTCCGGTCGGAATCGAACCAACGACACGGGGATTTTCAGTCCCCTGCTCTACCAACTGAGCTACAGAGGCTTCTCTTCCAGGGACTGCCAGATGTTCTTGGCGATCCGGATGGGGGTCGAACCCACGACCTCTAGCGTGACAGGCTAGCGCTCTAACCAACTGAGCTACCGGACCATGTTCCCCTATTTTCTGGGGTGGTGGAAACAATAGGGCTCGAACCTATGACCCTCTGCTTGTAAGGCAGATGCTCTCCCAGCTGAGCTATGCTTCCTTCTCTGCCGCCCTTTTTTCCGGCGACTTGATTATTATACCATGACCTCTTTTGCTTGTCAACAAAAATTTTCAACTCTCTGCGGTCTCTTTTTCGCTCTTCTTTTCAGCCCGCTTGGCCCTGATATGGCATATCAGCAGCGCCAGCAGCGAACCGCAGAGAAAGCCTGCGTAGTCGAGCCAGACGTCCGTAAGGGACGGGCCTCTCTGGCTGAACAGCTGGATCGTCTCATCGATAACGGCCGTCAGAAGACCGCAGAATCCCTGCAGGACGATCCCCCGTAAAAACGGCTTGATCTTCCCGCACAGAGCAAGCCAGAGAACGATCCCCAGCGCGAAGTATTCTGAATAATGGGCCAGTTTCCGAACGATATGGTTCATGGAGTCGGTCTGCTCTCCCGGGCGGTTGAATCCCAGAATGCCCGTCACCCACTTGGACAGTCCGTCGGACACATCCGGAGGAAGCATGGAGTTGCCCCAGATGAACAGAAGGACCATGCCCGTGATCACGGCCCATATGATTATCTTTTTCCTATTCATCATGCTCATAAAGAAGGCCTGCGCCGTCCATCAGCGATTCCGTCTGCCGGCTGATGTACAGAAGCGCGTCCGGTCCTTCGTGCTTTTTGATGATCTCGACGCATGCGCCGAGTTCCTGCGGACGCCTTTGCGGATCGTGCGCGTCTGATCCAAGCACGTCCACGAGCCCGTGCTTCAGCGCCTTCAGCGCGGCGTGCCTTGTTTTGAAACTCGTGAACGCTTCAGCGTTCCATTGAAGGAAAAAGCCTAGATCTTTCAGCGCTTCGGCTATGCCGCGGGGCTGCATCTGCAGATACCTGTTGATATGCGCCACAACGACGGTCAGCCTTTTTTTGTTTTGAACGTCACAAAGGTCCGCTATGACCCTGTCCGGCCATTTTTCAAAAGGCATTTCCACCAGGATCGTCCTTGTGCCGTACAGACACAGCTTTGCCATCTCGTCGCTGCGGCCAATCCCCTGGTAGTAAGCCACCTCTGCGCCGACATACAGCTTTGGCGAGCAGAATCCTGCCTCCTTTGCAGCCGTGCGCAGGCGGTCAACGGCATTCTCCCTCCTGTGAAGGAAAGAGGCGGGGTCTTCCTGCGTCGGATAGAAATGAGGCGTCGCCACCATTTTGGCGACTCCCTGCCGCTGCGAATCGGCAAGGACCGCTTTGGTCTGTCCGATATCGGCGCACCCGTCATCCATCGCGGGCAGGATATGTGAATGAAAATCGATCAGCATAAAACAGACCTGTCCTATTTGCTCAATCTGTAGAACAGCCGGATTGCCAGTTGCTGCAGATCTTCTTCGTCCACGTAGAATTCCATGAACTCGGTCCCCTTCTTCGCCTCGCCTTTCGGAGACCAGATCCCGCCGTTTTGGTATTCGGTCATCTTGTCAGCCATTTCGGAGAACGCAGAGGTCGAGCCGTTGGTGACGATATACTCGTCGACCGAGTCGTAAAGGGACAGGAAATAACTGTTGCCGAGATGCCCTTTCTTCGTTTCGATCAGTTTGTCGATCAGGGCGTTCATGAAGTGTTTCTGTCTTTCCATACGGGAAATGTTGCTGGAATCCGGAAGTTCTGAACGCAGACGGACATATTCCAGCGCCTCTTCACCGTTCAGCGTCACGACGGTTCCCTCGCTCCATTCGGGATTCACGATCGTCAGATCCTGATCGATGGTGATCGTGATGCCTCCCAGTTCATCCGTCAGGATCTGGGCGGCGTCCATCGTCATGGAAAGGTAGTAGTCGACCCTCAGTCCGTACAGCATCGTTGACACGGCGTCGACCGTGTTGAGACAGCTGGTGTGAAGGCCGTTCCCGTATGTGTGCGAAAGCGCCAGCTGGGCTTTCATCGTTTTCACTTTCCGAAGGCCCGTGATATCGAGGACCGTTATGTCTGTCATCGTATCGCGGTTCAGGTGCAGCAGCGAGTATTCTTTCGTCTCGTCATCCATGATCACGAGCGTCAGAAAGTCCGCCTGCTGGCTGTTGTTGTAGGATTCGCTGCTGACTGCCACGCCAAAGGAGTCAAGACCTATGATCAAAAGCGTGGTGATCTTGTCCCGCTGCATATATGTCTTGTCCCCGATCGTCACGCTCTGCATCTCGCGGTACAGCTCCGATGCCGTTTTCCCGCTTTCGCCCGATTCCCTGAAGAACAGTTTCTGCAAGGCGTCGGCATTCACGACAAAAATGACTGCTGTGATGATGATGCAAATCAGGGCTATGATTCCTATGATGGAAAGCACAAGTTTTCTGGAACTCATATTGTCTTAGTCTCCTTCATATACAAATAAGGAAGGGGGTTTTATCTCCCTTCCTCATCTGTCGTTTGATGATGCTATTCCTTCAGAAAACCGGTCCGTACGCGGCAGGCAGAAGCCCACGGCAGATACAAAACGGTCATCCGTTCATTCACGCTACGGTAAGGAGATGCCGGTTTTTCGTGCGGACAAACACTTCGGGCAACCAGCTTCATACCGATGAACTTGTCAGTCAAAAAACAGATTAAGCTGCTCTCAGTTTCTTGATCAGGAAGATAAGAACAACGATACCTGCGCCGACAAGAGCCGATACAAGGATCAGGATGATCAGACCGGGAATGCTCACGACTGTCTGGGGAGCAGGCTGCGGGCCGGGAGCCGGAGCAGCGCTGGCGCTTGCAGACATGAACGCGATCGGGCAAAGGGTTGAGAACTTCACTGTGATGGTGCCGTCACCGTTGTTCTTGACGTTCGCGGGATCGACCATCTCCCAGTTCGTTCCGTCGCATGCGTAAAGTACGGCTGGAGCCTTCTCGCCGGCGGCGATGCCTGTCTCGAATGTCACTTCAAGGTAGTTCGAACCGTCAAGAGAATTCTTTACGGTATCCTCAACGTCCAGATAGAACAGGTCGCTGACGACCATGTTGTCTGCTGTGTATTCGCTGTCGACAGATGCGGCATAGCTCGTGAGCTGCTGCTTCAGTTCGTCCTGGACCTTTCCGCTGGTAAGATCTTC
>JAFSSK010000179.1 GCA_017451045.1 Clostridia bacterium | reverse complement strand
GTTCAGGGTCTTCATGTACGACATCCCCAACAAAAGGAGAAACAAAGCGGCAGCGAACGCTACCGCAGCAGAGCCTGTTCCCGAAGAGGGCAAAACCGAAGCGGACCAGGAAGAACTGGCTGCCGTCATTGCCGCAGCGGTCGCAGCGACGATCGCTGGGGACGAAAAACTGAAACAGGAATTCAAAAACGGATTCAGGGTCGTTTCTTTCAAACGGTCGGGAAAATAAAAAAGGATGGTTCAAAACGATGAAAAGATTCTATATCACAGTCAACGGTACCACATACGACGTCCTGGTCGAGGAAGTTGCTGCAGATGCAGCCGCCGCTCCCGCTCCCGAAACGCCCGCAAAACCGGCACAGCCGGCTCCCGCAGCCAAGGCCGCAGGATCCGTTATCATCAAAGCGCCGATGCAGGGCAACATCATCAAGATCAACGTGAAACCCGGCGACGCCGTCAAGAAAGGCGACGTACTCTGCGTCCTGGAAGCGATGAAGATGGAAAATGACATCTGCGCACCGCAGGACGGCACTGTCGCGTCCGTGGACGTCGCGAAGGGCGCATCGGTCGCGACCGACGCGATCATCATGTCACTGAAATAACAGAAAAGGTTCGAAAGGATAAAAGACAATGCTTGACAGCATCCTGAATTTTTTGGAAAGCACAGGCATAGCAAGACTTTTTTCCGGTGACGGATGGTGGAAGACGCTCATCATGCTTGTCATTTCAGGCATCCTGATCTATCTGGCCATCGTCAAGAAGTATGAGCCTTTGCTGCTGCTGCCGATCGCCATCGGCATGCTGCTGACCAACCTTCCCGGATCGGACATGTTCCATCTGGACATGTTCATCACGGAAGGGGATATCGATTTCGGAGAGATCCTCCATCACGGCGGCCTGTTGGATCTGCTGTATCTCGGCGTCAAACTGGGCATCTACCCCTGCCTGATCTTCATCGGGATAGGCGCCATGACGGATTTCACACCGCTGATCTCCAACCCCAAGAGCCTTCTGATCGGCGCCGGCGCGCAGCTTGGCGTGTTCGTGGCCTTTTCACTGGCGCTTCTGTCCGGACAGTTTCTGCCGCAGGAAGCCGCTTCGATCGGCATCATCGGCGGCGCGGACGGCCCGACGGCGATACTCGTGACCAAAACGCTTGCGCCGGCTCTTCTCGGCGCGATCGCTATCGCGGCTTACAGCTACATGGCGCTGATCCCCATGATACAGCCGCCTTTCATGAAGCTGCTGACGACGAAAAAAGAGCGCTCGATCCGCATGACGGCATTAAGACCCGTTTCCATGCGGGAAAAGATCCTTTTCCCGGTCGTCGTGACCGTCGTCGTCTGGATGATCGTTCCCGACGCCTTGCCGCTGGTCGGCTCCTTGATGTTCGGAAATCTTCTGAACGTGAGCGGCGTGACGGACAGGCTTTCAAAAACGGCGCAGAACGAACTGATGAATATCGTGACGATCTTTTTGGGTATCACGGTTGGCGCTACGGCAAGCGCGGAGAACTTTCTGCGGCTTGAGACGCTGCTGATCATATTCTGCGGACTGCTCGCCTTCTGCATCTCGACTGTCGGCGGGCTTCTGACCGCGAAACTGATGAATGTCCTGACAGGCGGCAAGTCCATCAACCCGCTGATCGGCTCCGCAGGCGTTTCCGCCGTGCCGATGGCGGCCAGAGTCTCTCAGAAGATCGGACAGAAGGAGGATCCTTCAAATTTCCTTCTGATGCACGCGATGGGACCGAACGTGGCAGGCGTTATCGGATCCGCGGTCGCAGCAGGCGTGTTCCTTTCCTGGTTCGCCTGAGCGCACAGGACGGGGAAGACAGATTTGGACTGCCGTGGCGGTCCGGAACGGAGAAAAAGATATGTCAAAAGTAAAAATAACAGAAACCATACTGCGTGACGCCCATCAGTCGCTGATCGCGACTAGGATGACGACGGAAGAAATGCTTCCGATCCTCGACGCAATGGATGAAGTCGGATATCATTCACTTGAAGCCTGGGGCGGCGCCACATTCGATGCATGCCTTCGGTTTTTGAACGAGGATCCGTGGGAAAGGCTCCGCACGATCCGCGATCACGTGAAAAAGACGAAGCTGCAGATGCTATTCCGCGGACAGAACATCCTCGGCTACAGGCACTATTCCGATGACGTCGTTCAGTATTTCGTGCAGAAGTCGATCGCGAACGGCATCGATATCATCAGGATCTTCGATGCGCTGAACGACGCAAGGAACCTAAAGACAGCCATAGATGCCACCAAGAAAGAAGGCGGACACGTGCAGGCTGCTTTCAGCTATACGACGGGTCCCGTATACACGCTGGATTACTATACGTCCTATGCGAAGCAGCTGGAAGAGATGGGAGCGGATTCCATCTGCATCAAGGATATGGCAGGGCTTCTCAAGCCTTATGACTGCTATGAACTCGTCAAGGGCCTGAAATCGGCCGTCAGCATCCCGATCCAGCTCCATACCCACTATACGGCAGGTCTTGCCTCCATGACGCTGATCAAGGGAATCGAGGCCGGTGTGGATATCGTGGATACAGCGCTGTCTCCGCTGGCTATGGGAACGTCCCAGGCGCCTACGGAAAGCATCGTCGCCACGCTGCAGGGCACCGAGTACGATACGGGGATCGAGCTGTCCAAGCTGGATAAGCTTACGCGTCATTTCACGCCGCTGCGCGAGAAATACCTGGAGCAGGGCCTCCTCAATCCGAAAGTGCTGAAAGTCAACGTCAACGCGCTTCTGTACCAGGTGCCGGGCGGCATGCTCTCCAACCTGATCTCCCAGCTGAAGCAAGCGGGGAAGGAAGACCTTCTCAACGACGTGCTTGAGGAAGTTCCGCGCGTCAGAGCGGACGTCGGATATCCGCCGCTCGTCACGCCGTCTTCCCAGATCGTCGGCACGCAGGCCGTTCTGAACGTCCTGAACGGCGAAAGATACAAGATGGTCACAATGGAATTCAAGGGCGTCGTCGCCGGAGAATACGGCAAGACTCCCGTCGAGATCGATCCGGCTTTCGTCAAGCAGATCATCGGTGACGCTGAACGCATCACGTGCAGACCGGCTGACCGGCTGAAACCAGAACTGGATGAACTGCGCGAGAAGATCGCCAACTATTCCGAGCAGGAAGAAGACGTTCTGTCTTACGCGCTGTTCGAGCAGGTGGCACTGAAATTCTTCGAGTACAGGAAGGCAAAAAAGTACGGACTGGACGCCAAGAACGCGGACGCGGCTTCAGGTGTTCACCCGGCATAAAAGTTAAATATTCCGATAAGAACTGACAAAAAACGTCATTTTTATCCGAAAGGAGGATTCCGGCTTGGACAGGATCATACTGCATTGCGACTGCAACAGCTTCTTTGCATCCGTGGAAATGCTGTCCCGGCCGGAACTCCGCAACGTTCCCATGGCTGTTACAGGCGACCCCGAAAACAGGCATGGGATCATTTTAGCCAAAAACGAGCTGGCGAAAAAATACAACGTCCAGACGGCCGAGACCATCTGGCAGGCGAAGAGCAAATGCCCGGGACTTGTCTGCGTCAGAGCCCATCACGACGCTTACGAGGCCATGTCCAAACGCGTGAACGCCATTTATCTGGATTACACGGACCTTGTCGAACCGTTCGGGATCGACGAGTCTTTCCTGGATGTGAGCCAGACCATCCATCTGTTCGGTAAGTCTGCGTCACAGCTGGCGGACGATATCAGGGCAAGAGTCAGGACGGAACTGGGCATCACGATCTCCGTGGGCGTCAGTTTCTGCAAAGTCTTCGCCAAACTGGGGAGCGACTTCAAAAAGCCGGATGCCACGACCGTGTTCGACCGTGCAAGCATGCAGACGGTCATTTACAAGCTGCCTGTTTCCGATATGCTGTATGCAGGCAGGAAAACAACGGAGATGCTCGGCAGATGGGGGATCAGGACGATCGGTGAGCTGGCGGCTGCGGACAGACGCTGGATCGCCGAGAAATTTGGTGAGGCAGGCGACACACTGTGGCAGTTTGCGAACGGTCTTGACAACGATCCCGTCAGATCGTTCTACGAGAAGCGGACCGTCAAATCAGTCGGCAACGGTATGACTTTCCGCCGGGACATCTCGGGCGAGGAAGAGATAAGGGCCGGCGTGTCGTCCCTGTGCGATGAGATTTGCGGGCGGATGCGCGCGATTGGGAAGAAAGGACAGGTCGTCCAGGTTTCCGTCAAAGATCCGAATTTCAAGGTCAGACAGCGCCAGCAGACGCTGAAGACGCCCACCTGGCTACAGAAAGACCTCATCGACGCCTGCATGGAGCTGCTTCATACGCATTTCAGGCTGTCCGATCCAATAAGGACCCTGACCGTGACCGTCAGCGCACTGTGCGATCCCGATGAATCGTCTGAGCAGCTGTCCATTTTCGACGATGCAGCCGCTTCCAGAACGGATGCGCGGCAGGAGGATCTGGAAAAAACCATCGAGACCATCCGGCAAAGACACGGGCGCGCCAGTATCTATCAGGGGCTTTACGACAAAAGCGATATCGGTGTTTCCACCATAAAAAAAGGCGGCAGGAAGAACAGCGCCGCCGAAAACGGAAAAGAAAGAGGGGAATGAAAGATGTATTCTTTTTCTTCTATGGACCACTATTCCGGGACATTTGCGGACGACGGGAGTCAGATAACGTTTGACAATGCCGTCAGTCTGGCCGCCATTCAGGGCTTTTTCCCGAACGGAGACCTTCTGATCTACTCGCAGGATACGAACGATCTTGATAAGTATCTGCGGGGATATCTGGTCCAGCGGTATTTCCGCTTCGACTGGAAGACAGGAAAGAAAGAGGAACTGTTCAAAGCGTGGCCTGATCACAAGCAGGTCACAGCGCTCTTCATCCTCTCGGACGAGCAGCTGCTGGTCGCAGCAGGGACCGCCTACGAGGAGCAGATGATGTACTTGTGCGACCTTGACGGGAACAACAAGGAGCAGATGTGGGAAAAGCCTGCAGGATATGCCTACGGCATGTCTTTCTCGCCCGATCGCGAAACGCTGGCATATCATCTGACCGGTGCCGGGAACGAGTTCAACTCTCCCGGATGCTATTATTCCATCAACACGCTCGAGATCAAAAGCAAAAAGCGGAAACTCATCTATGAAAAGCCCGGCCATTTGATGTTCGGTCCGGTATGGTCGGCTGACGGAAAATATCTTCTGTTCCAGGACTGCCATGCGGAGGTCGACAGGAACCATCTGTTCTCAGATATCGTCTACGTCTCGTCAGACGGCTCTTCCGTGAACTACGTGACACAGGACCAGGCATCCTATTTCGGAACGACTTTCGGCTTACCTGAGTACCGCAGTGGCGGATCCAACTGTCCCATCTACACGCCGGACGGCAGGATCATCTTTGCCAGACGCTCTCCCGGTGCCCATCCGGACAACGACTACGATCCGTCAAGAGGCGACCATCATGAAAACGGATATGCGCCCGAGAACGCAAGGGGCGGGTCCTGGCTTGTCATTTACGATCCCGCTACCAAAAAAGAGCAGGACATCACGAGATATCAAGAGGGGAAGTGGGACTTCCGGGCGTCGATCAACAAGGAAAAGGACGGCATCGTCTATACGAGCGTATGGAACGGAAAGGCGTCTCAGATCCATATGTGCCGTATGGACGGATCCGACGACAGATTCATCACCGACGGACACGATCACAAGGGTGCGGACTTCGGCCGCTGGACGGCGGAACGGAACCCCGATATGATCAGAGCGTTCCGTGAGACTTTCCTGAAGGCATAGAATTTATATACTTTTCGAGAAGAAACAAGAGGGAATTTGCTTTTTTTGATTGATACAAAAAACTACGGGCGGTGAGAACAGATCAGTTGTTCTCGCCGCCCGAGGTCTTTTGTTAGGTTTGCTTACAGGTCGCCGCCGCCGAAGCAGTCGGACTCGATGAAGTCGAGGTCGAGGACTTTCAAACGGTCCAGAACTTCTTTGCTGTTGACTGTCCAGCAGGCAGCGTAAAGGCCCTTGGCATGGAAGTCGCTGATCATCTTTTCCGTCACAAGCTCGTAATCGGCGTCAATGGAAATGCCGTTGTCAAGGCAAACCTGGTAGCCTTTCTCGGCTTCGCCTTTTCCGTATGTGTACATCAGGGGAAGTTTCGGGAAGAACGAGCGGGCGCGGAGCAGATTGTCGATCTGGAAGGACTGGAAGATGCATTTCTCAAGATCGTAAACCTCTTCCACGAGTGAAAACGCGCCTTTGATCTGCTCGTCGGAGAAGACGCCTTTCATTTCGACGAAGCATACCATATTGTTGTCTCTCATGATCTCAAGGTATCTGCGCAGCGTGCAGATATAGACGACCTCGTCGTTCAGGGTATTCAGCAGCGGTTTTGCGGAAAGCTGCGCATACGTGGATGTGGCGACATCCAGGACCGTTCCGTCAGCGAATCTTGTGACCGGATCGTGATTCAGGACATACACGTTGTCGGCCGTCACGCGGATATCCGTCTCGGCTCCGCCGGAGCCGTTCAGGGGTGCGTGCAGAAAGGCTGATTCGGTGTTCCTGTAGTACTTTGCGCTGAAACCTGTGTGGGCGATCATGCAGATCTTGTTTTTCATGACTAAAACCTTCCTTTACTGTTCTTGTTGTTTTGAGGATTCTTTATCCGGTTTCTTCCTTGAGGAAAGGATTAAAAAGACCGTATAGGCTGCAAACAGGGCGAAGAAGATGCCGAAGGATATCAGGCACCCTGTAATGCTCTTCGCACTGAGATTGAGAAGCAGCAGAAGCGGCGCCACCGCGATCATGGCGGGGAACTGGGACAGGATGAAGATGCTGCTTGTCGGGGTTTCGTAGTTCGGGTCTGTCTCGCGCAGAAGGATCATCCCGTTGGAGGCGGTCCCCGTCAGCGTGCCGAAGTTGACCAGATAGGCTTCGTGCTCGAAGTCCTTGAAACAGCGTTTGCAGATAAATCTTACGTAAACGGCGGTCGTAACGGCGCCTGCCAGCGAGAGGGCCACGATCATCCATGCGTATTTGGCGACGACGTTGATGTCTATGGCGGCGACACCTGCGATGATCATCATATCGAACGCGAACCCGGAGATCCTGTCCATCTGGTAGTTGTTGATATATCTGCTTTTGACGACGCGTTTGCGCTCGAAAGCATTCATGATCGCCTTGATGGCTGTCGCGCTGATGACGCCCCAGATGAAATTGAATCCCCATGCGATGTCGTTGAACAGGCTGACGCCTGTGATGTCGCTGAGCTTTGCAAAAAGAACCATGATACCGAAGGAGAAGGCGTATGCAAGCGCCACGAACGCGAACTGGATGGACGTTTTATCCACGGATTCGCTGTCCTCGATCTCATTCTGGCCTTCAAAATCTTCGACTTTCCTTAGGGTCGTAGCGACCCGTTCGGGGATCTGTCCTTTTTTCTTGAAAATGTTGATATAGAGGACGCCGACGACGGAGGCGACGATGAAGCCGATCGACGCGATCGTCAGTCCGAAGCTGCCGTTTCCGTCAAATCCGTACGCACCGAAATTGATGTCCCACGTCAGGGCATTTCCGGGGCCCTGGCCGAAGCCTAGCGGCAGGATGACGCCTGCGTCAAAGAACAGGGAAGTCCCGGCGTAGTAAAACACAAGAGAAATCGCGATCCCGACCACGGCCTGCAGCATATACGTACCGCCGGTCAAAAAGCCGTTCTGGACCGCTTTGAAACCGAGCCTGCGGTTTTTGTCCTTTGTTACCTTTTTCAGCGTCATGGCAATGAACCCTATGCCGAGCGCATGATAGGTGATGATCTGCATGATCCGCGCATTGATAAGGGAAATCCTGGCTGTTTTCTCCATGATGAGGTTCGCGGCAAACAGGAGGAATCCGCCGACGAGCGCGCTGGGAACGAATGCTTTGCGCAAAAAAGGGATCACGCGTCGCAAAGCGTTTCCGATCAGCAGTGCGACGAGAAGCAGCCCGATATTGACTACGACGCTCCAGACGTCGCCGTATTGTGTCAGATCAAATCTCCACATAACTAGTCCTCAAGATTGAAGTATTTGTCCGCGCCTGTCTTATGCATGGCTGTATCGATCCTGTTCAGCGCGAATATGTATTTGACCGGGCAGAAACGTTTGCCTCCGCGCAGCGTATAATCATTGTTTTCGTAAACGAAAGTGAGGTTTCTTCCCGAGACGATCGAGGCTGACGTGATTCCTGCCGTCTTGATCTCGGTTTTCCCGCAGCGAAGCGTGCTGTCCGTGAGGATCAGCTCGCCGCAGTCAAGTTCTTTCCTTACGCCGAACGGATCTGTTTGCATCAGTTTGACGCAATCATCGCGGAAGATAGGCTGCTCCGGTACGACGGAAAGGTCACGGACGGCTGCTTTCTGGTGATTCCACCAGTCGACAAGGCGATCGTATCCTTCTGGACCGCGCAGATGCAAATCTTCGGTATATTCCGCCCGCATGCCGCATGCGGTACACTGAAGGACGGCTCCGGAGGACTGCAGCGTTTCAAAGCGGCCGCAAGCAGGACACCAGAAAAGCATCCTTTCCAGGAATTCGGCCCGCTTGGAACTCTTATACTTTTCTTTGCTGTCGCTGTCAAATACGCGCAGGTTGTCCTTCACGAGCAGGAAAAGATCGTTGTCGTCCATCTGGCTGTACTGCTCGTATGTCAGTACAGTCCTGATCTCGCCCCAGAAACGGCCGCGTCTGTTTTTGTTTTTGAACCTGGGGCTGATACCGGAACCGCCGTGAATGTTGTAGATGACGACGGTGGCATGTGTGCGCTTGATGAGACGGGCAAGATCAGGCGCTATGTAATACTGGAATTCGGCATAAGACCTGTTTCCTTCCGGGAAGAGCAGAACGGAAGCGCCTTTTTTCAGGTATTCATACATCTTGATGACAGTTCTTGCGTCCATCGCGCCTTTTTTCTTCGGGATGACCGAAAGATAGGAAAACAGACGGTTCCGGAAGCGGCCGGCGAAAATGCTGTCTGTCGCGATCGGATAAACAGGCGCATTGAATCCGGGCAGGATACAGAACGGATCCGCATCCGTCTGATGATTGCTCAGAACGAGAACAGGCTCGTTGCGCTTGATCTTGAAACGGTCGCCGCTGCGGAATCCGAGGAAGATCCGGGTATACAAAAAGGAAAGGACCCGTATCAGGAAATAGACGAATCTATGAGATGACTTGATGAATCTTCCGTCTTTACTCATATTCTCGATAACCATGCCCTTTCAAAGAAAACGTTATAAATAATTTTATATCATTATACTACTTTTTTCAAGTGGGAATTCCAGACAGGCGGCAATCCCGCCCGGTTGATTACAGGCCGAAGAATGCGTTCCGGGTCATTTGTGTTTTCCTTTTTTGCGAAGGATTTCAAGAATGACGTCGGGATTATCGCAGGTAATCAGCGTGCATCCGCGGTCAATGACGGCGTCGACGCCGCGTTCGTCCCTGATTCCGGCGCCAGCCCACGGCTGTACGCCCATCGAAGCCATCATTTCGCATTCTTCCTTCGTTGCGAGGTCGATATCGTTGTAGAACCCGCCGCGGAACATACAGCAGCAGTATGCGTATTGGTACGGATCGCGCTTCAGCTTGCCGAGATTGCAGCAGGGGAAGTATACATGCTGGCGGAAGTGGTTGCCGTATGTATCGCGTATGTATTCGTGAAGTTCTCCGCTGAAAGTATTGATTACGCATCTGTCGGTGAATCCGGCGTCGTCGATCTGTTTCAGGATCCTGTCGCACATACGGAACGCCGTGTCGTCGTCCCAGTCCTGCGGGTACTCCTTCAGCTCGAAATCGACGGTCAGTCCCGGGACCGATACGACGTAATCCAGGAATTCGTCGAACGCAGGTACCCGGCAGCCCCTAAAACGTTCACCTCTTTTGATTCCTGCGTCTAAAGACAGAACTTCCTTCAGTGTCATATCGCGTATGCGTCCTGTGCCGTTTGTGGTCCGATCGGCCGTATGATCATGAATTAGGACAAACTCGCCGTCTTTCGTAATGCGGATGTCTGTCTCCACCTGATCCACGCCGACAGCGACCGCGGCTCGGAATGCCTCCATCGTGTTTTCGGGGTATTGTCCAGCCCATCCGCAGTGTCCTGCAACAAAAATATTATCCTTTGACTGTGAAAGATATTCCATGTCGTCTCTCTTTTCTATGATGATTATTCCAGAACAATCTCGTGCTATAAAATAACTAGTATCAATTTGATTCTAATATATTACTATGCAAAAATCAACACGAATCGGCAAAAATGACAAATTCCAGTGAAAAGAGAATATGCCGGCACAAGTCTTTTCCTCCTAATCGCATTATTTAACCATCTTTGATTATCGAATTGATACGGTAACAAAATCTTTTAGAGTATTGTTTTCCTGTCGATTGTTAGTTTATAATGTAATAATGTAAAAAAGCAAGGTAGGGTCGAACAATCATGTAACGCTGCCCGGAATGCGACCGTCAGATGGGGTATTATGGGGTTTATTATGAAAGGCTTTTGTGAAAAGAAATTCAGTTCAATGCTTATATCCGGCACGTTCACCAAAGCGGTAATGTATTTGATGCTGCTCAGCGACAGCATCATCGCCGGATTCTTCATAGGCGAAGCGGGCGTCGCCGGGATAAACGCGATC
>JAFSSK010000178.1 GCA_017451045.1 Clostridia bacterium | reverse complement strand
AAGTAATATTCCATCATCATTTCGGAGAAAAACAATGGATTTTATCAGCACACGAGATACAACGCGAAAAGCATACACGTCAGCCCAGGTGATCAAGATGGGGCTTGCCCCGGACGGCGGTCTGTTCGTCCCGGCGCAAATCCCGCATCTGACACAGGACGATATTTCCGCCCTCGCATCCCGGTCTTATCCTGAACGCGCGGCAAAGATCCTTTCGCTGTATCTCAGTGATTATTCATATGACGAACTCCTGGAAGACTGCAAAAAGGCCTACTGCGAACAGTCGTTCCCGGGAGGCGCCGCCCCGCTCTGTAGCGTTAGGGACAACATCTTCTCGCTCGAGTTGTGGCACGGTCCGACGGCGGCATTCAAAGACATGGCGCTCCAGATCATGCCAAGACTCTTGTCTAGGGCCTTGCAGAAAACGGGAGAAACGAAGACTGCCTTGATCCTTGTCGCCACGTCCGGGGACACCGGGAAAGCTGCGCTTGAGGGATACAAGGATATTCCTCAGGTGAAGATCCAGGTGTTCTATCCCAGCGACGGCGTCAGCCGCGTCCAGAAACTCCAGATGGCGACGCAGACGGGCAAAAACGTTGACGTTTGTGCGATCAACGGCAACTTCGACGACGCACAGAACGGCGTAAAGCGCATTTTCGCGAACCGCGAGATGGCGCAGAAACTGGCAGACAAGGGATTCGTGCTGTCCAGCGCCAACTCTATCAACTGGGGCAGACTGGCCCCTCAGATCGCCTATTATGTGTCCGCATACTGCGATCTGCTGAACACAGGCGAGATCCGAAACGGCGACCTTGTCGATTTCTGCGTTCCCACCGGCAATTTCGGTAATATTTTTGCCGCATACCTGGCCAAACGGATGGGACTGCCCGTACGGAAACTGATCTGCGCGTCCAATTCGAACCACATCCTGACGGACTTTTTCGCCAGGGGCGAATACGATCGCAACAGGCCATTCTTTTTGACGATGTCTCCTTCCATGGATATCCTCATTTCAAGCAATCTTGAAAGGCTCCTCTACTTTGCCGCAGGGCCACAGGAGACCGCAAAGCTCATGGAACAGCTGCGCAGCGACGGCAGATATGAGGTCAGTACAAAAACACTTGAATCGATCCGAAACGACTTTTCGGCTTACTATGCGGACGAGACAGAGACGGCCTGCACGATAAAAGAACTGTTTTCAAACGACCACTACCTTTGCGACACGCATACGGGCGTCGCCATGTGCTGCGCATGCAAATATCTGGCAAAAGAAGGCGCAGAAATCCCGCTTGTCGTCGATTCGACGGCGTCCCCGTATAAATTCGCAGCGGATGTCCTGAAATCGATCACGGGGACTTCCCCGTCCGACCCGCTGTCGGCTCTCGACGAGCTGTCGGCTCTGAGCGGCACCGAGATCGCTTATCCGCTTCGCGGGATCGGTTCCCGTGAAGTCAGATTCACAGGTTCGATCGATCCTTCCTGCATGGAAGACCGCGTGCTGGCTTTTGCCAAAAACGACTGAAGAGGTACTTATGTCCGAACAGATCAAAAAGATTCAATCCTATCTCAAAGATAACGGTCATGACGCGCTTGTCGTCTTCACGAACGATGACCACGGCAGCGAATACGTCGTGGACCATTTCAAATTCCGAGCCTATCTGTCCTCCTTTACGGGCAGCGCCGGAACACTTGTCATCACGAAGGAAAAAACCCTGCTGTGGACAGACGGCAGATACTTTCTGCAGGCTGCAAGCCAGTTGTCCGGCACAGGCATTGAACTGATGAAATCAGGAGAGCCCGGCGTTCCCACCGTTACAGAGTATTTGGCTTCCCTTTCAGCGTCTCTGTCGCTCGTGACCGATTTCAGGCTTACGACCGTATCATTCGTCAAGAGACTCCACGAGAAGGCGCCTAATGCCGTCCTTGTAGACAACCAGACGCTCGAAGACGAGATCTGGACGCAGCGTCCGCCTATGCATGCGACGAGGGCCTGGATCCTGCCGCTGTCATCCTGCGGAGAATCCGTTACATCAAAACTGCAGAGAGTCCGGACAGAGCTTGCAAATACAGGATGTAACGCGATGCTAGTCGCGTCTCTGGACGATATCGCTTGGCTTTACAACCTGCGCGGTGACGACATCCCGTACAATCCCGTGAACTATGCCTACTCACTCTTAACGCAGGACCGGGCGATCCTTTACATGGATGCCGCCAAGACCGATGCAAAAGTCAGAAAGTACCTTGCGTCAAACGGCATCGAACTGAGGCCCTACGATGATATTTACAAAGACGCACAGACCTTTGACGGCGAGATCCTCATTGACGAGGACAAAACCAACTACGCGCTGTGCCGGCTGATCAAGAAATACAGGTCCGCCTCCAGCAGCTTCCCTACCACGGCCCTCAAGGCGATCAAGAACGCGACCGAGATCCACAACCTAAAAAAAGCGCACATCGAGGACGCCGTCGCGATGGTCAAGTTCATCCATTACGTCAAGACATATGCGGGCCGCGAACCGATGACGGAGATATCGCTTGCGGATAAGCTGGAATCATTCCGCAAAGAAGGAAAACACTTCTTAGATCTCAGTTTCGACACGATCTGCGGATACAAGGAGCACGGCGCCATCATCCATTACAGTTCCACGAAAGAAACGGACGTTCCAGTTACGAACGCAGGCCTTCTGCTCGTGGACAGCGGCGCACAGTACTTGACAGGAACGACCGATATCACGCGGACGATCGCGGCAGGAAAGCTGTCCAAGGACGAAAAGACGGCCTTCACGCTCGTCCTGAAGGGCCATATCGACCTGGCGCAGGCCGTATTCCCTGAAGGGACGACAGGCAGAGTCCTTGACATCCTGGCCCGCCAGCCGCTGTATCGGCGCAGGCTTGATTACAAGCACGGGACTGGCCACGGTGTCGGGTATCTTCTGAACGTGCACGAAGGGCCGCAGAGCATCAGCATGCGCGGCACAGGGAGCGCGATGAAAGCCGGCATGGTCACCTCGGACGAGCCCGGTCTTTATATCGAGAATCATTACGGGATCCGGCACGAGAACCTTGTTTTGTGCGTGCCGGCGGGTCAGAGCGAATACGGCAGATTCCTTGCCTTCGAACCTCTGACTTTCGTTCCGTTCGACCTTGACGGGATAGACAAAAAGCTGCTTTCTAAAGAGCAGATCGAGTGGCTCAACCGCTACCACTCTCAGGTCTACAAAAAGGTTTCCCCTTATCTGACGCCCAGGCTCAAAAAGTTCCTGGCCAGACAGACAAGGCCGATTTAATTACGTTTTTTCTGCGAAAACAAGCTGAATTTTATTTTTTTAAGGAGGTTGCGGATGTCTGTTTTCACCATGGCCGATCTGCATCTGTCGATCAGCTGCCCGGAAAAATCGATGGACATTTTCGGCGCCAGATGGGCCGGCAGCCTCGAGAAGATCCGTGACAGGTGGCAGGCTGTCGTCGGTCCTTCCGACTCAGTCATCATCCCCGGCGACATCTCCTGGGCGCTCTCTCTGAATGACGCGATAGCCGATCTCGCGTTTATCGACGCACTTCCCGGGCGCAAATACGTAGGACGCGGGAACCACGACTACTGGTGGTCTTCCCTGACGAAGATGAGCAGCACGGCCGCCGCCAGCGGCATCACGACCATCAGCTTCCTGCAGAACAACGCCTACCGTGTCGAGGATCTGATCGTATGCGGATCCCGCGGATGGTTTTCGGACGAGAAGATGATGACAGGCGTCTACGAGAAAGCCGACTATCAGAAAGTCATGGACCGCGAAGCGATCAGGCTCCGCATGAGTCTGGACCAGGGCAAAAGGCTTTATGAGGAGCAAGGCGGGAAACTTCTGGTCTTTCTGCACTTCCCTCCGGTCTGGAACGGGATCGTCTCCCGGGAGATCGTCGACGTGTTGCACGAATACGGCGTGACGGAATGCTATTTCGGCCATATCCACGGCCAGTACCAGTTTCCCGGCGTGTTTCGCTTCGAGGACATCACGATGCGACTTGTAGCGGCTGATTTCCTGGACTTCTACCCGATCCCCGTAAGCTGAAAAAACTATTGACAAAAAACGTGTTTACAGATACAATAATCATTGTTTGTTAAAAATATAAAGATATACTTCACGGAGGAATTCAAAATGAGTTTAACAAAATCCGAAAAGATGGAGCACAGCCGCCAGGCGCTGGAGATCTCCATCGAGCAGTCGGTATTCGAGGCAGCTGTCGAGAAAGCGTACCGCAAAAACGTCAAGCGGATCACCGTTCCCGGTTTCCGTAAAGGCAAAGCTCCCCGTCACATCATCGAAAGACTGTACGGAAAGGGCTATTTCTATGATGACGCGCTGAACGATCTTCTGCCTGATGCATATGACAATGCCGTTAAGGAAGCCGATATCCGCCCTGTTTCACGTCCCAAGATCGACGTCAAGTCCATCGACGAGAACGGCGTGGTCCTGAGCGTTGAAGTCGACGTCTATCCCGAGATCGAGATCAGCGACTATTTCGGCCTGAAAGCGCCGAAAAACGAAGCGAAAGTGACTGACGAAGAGATCGACGCAAGGATCGAGATGGCCCGCAACCGCGAGTCCCGCGAGATCGAAGTGACTGACCGCAGCGTCGAAAAAGACGATACCGTCAAGATCTCCTATGTGGGTTACGTTGACGGCAAGCCCTTTGACGGCGGCAGCGCCGAGGACTACTCGCTGAAGATCGGCTCCAACTCCTTCATCCCCGGCTTCGAGGATCAGATCATCGGCAAGAACGTAAACGACAAGTTCGACGTCAACGTCAAGTTCCCCGATGACTACCACGCAAAGGATCTGGCCGGCAAGGACGCCGTTTTCCAGGTCGAACTGAAAGGGATCACGAAGATCGAGCTCCCCGCTCTGGATGACGAGTTCGCAAAGGACGTTTCCGAGTTCGATACGTTTGAGGCTTATAAGAACAGCATCCGCGAAGATCTTCTGAAACAGCATGAAGAATCCGTCGAGAACGAGTTCATGAACAAGATCTGCGACCAGCTGATCGAAAAGATGCAGGGCGAGATCCCCGCATCGATGTTCGAGGAAGAGATAGACAGCCAGCTCGAGTCCTTCGAGAACAACTTCAAGGCTCAGGGCATCTCCATGGATATGTACCTGAAGTACACCGGCAGCGATCTGAACAAGATCCGCGAATCCATCCGTCCGAACGCTGAGAGAAAGGTCAAACTGGACCTTATCATCGGCAAGATCGCAGACGCTGAAAAGGTAGAGGTCACGGACGAGGACGTCGACGCGAAGATCAAAGACCTTGCCGGCAAATACACCATGGAAGAAGAAAAACTCAGAGAGAATCTGAAAGACAGCATGGAAGGACTGAAATACTCGATCAAGATGACGAAGACATACGATCTGATCAAGGAAAAATCAGTTGCTCTGCCGCCTGAAGCCGAGGAGAAGAAGGACGCGGACGAAAAGGCTGCAGAAAAACCCAAAAAGAAGACAACAACCAAGAAGGCGGCGAAGAAAACCGAAGAACAGTGATCCGGACTTCCCCGCTCTCAAGACTCTAAAGGAGGAAAGAAATCATGTCAGCTAACAAAACCCCTTATGATGCATTCATTCCCTATGTAGTGGAACAGACCGGTCACGGTGAGCGTTCCTACGATATCTTTTCAAGACTTCTGAACGACAGGATCATCTTCCTCTCCGACGAAGTCAATGATACGACGGCGTCGCTGGTCGTCGCCCAGCTTCTGTTCCTGGAAGCCCAGGATCCGGACAAGGATATCTCTTTCTATATCAACAGCCCCGGCGGAAGCGTTGCATCCGGTCTTGCCATCTACGACACGATGAATTTCATCAAATGCGATGTCTCGACCATCTGCATCGGCATGGCAGCCAGCATGGGCGCGTTCCTGCTTTCTTCCGGCACCAAGGGCAAACGGATCGCCCTTCCCAACAGTGAGATCATGATCCACCAGCCTCTGGGCGGCACACAGGGTCAGGCCAGTGATATCAAGATCCAGGCCGAGCACATCCTGAAGATCAGATCCAAGCTGAACGATATCCTCGCCAAGAACACTGGCAAGCCGCTGGAAATCATCGAGAAAGACACGGAGCGCGACAACTACATGAGCGCAAACGAAGCGCTGGAATACGGACTGATCGACAAGATTTTGACCAGCCGCTCATGAACGAAAGGCTGATTTTAGCATGCCAAACGACAAGAACAACAATCGCAAAGAACTTTTCTGCTGCCTGTGCGGCAGACCCCAGAGCAAGGTCGATTTCCTGATCCCCGGGCTCACCGGGAATATGATCTGCAACTTCTGCCTGGAAGCGTGCAACGAAGTCCTTTACGACGAAGTCGACAATGAGGAAAAGCCGAAGAAAGCTCCGAAACTCACCCTCGGTACGATCATGAAGCCGATGGAGATCAAGGCGCACCTCGATCAGTACGTGATCGGTCAGGACGAGGCGAAAAAGCTGCTGTCCGTGGCTGTATACAATCACTACAAGCGCATCCTTTCCGCCGACGATAAGGCCAAAAGCGCCCTGAAGGACGTAGAACTGCAGAAGAGCAACCTTTTGCTGATAGGCTCCACAGGCGTCGGAAAAACGTATCTTGCCCAGACGCTGGCAAAGATATTGAACGTCCCCTTCGCCATCGCGGACGCCACGACCGTAACGGAAGCGGGATACGTCGGTGAAGACGTTGAAAACATCCTGCTGCGTCTGATCCAGGCCGCTGACTATGACGTCAAAAGAGCCGAATACGGCATCATCTATATCGATGAACTGGACAAGATCGCGCGGAAGAGCGAGAATCCGTCCATCACAAGAGACGTATCCGGCGAAGGCGTTCAGCAGGCTCTGCTGAAGATATTGGAAGGGACCGTTTCCAACGTACCGCCCAACGGCGGCCGCAAGCATCCCATGCAGGAATTCATTCCGATCAATACCCAGAATATTCTCTTCATCTGCGGCGGCGCATTCGACGGTCTGGACAAGATCATCGAAAAGCGGCTGGGCGGCTCTACCATCGGCTTTGAGGGCGACGTGAAGACCAAGTCCGAACGTTCCGCCCAGGGCATCTTCCGCAACGTGACCCCGCACGACATCGTGAAATACGGGCTTATCCCGGAACTCGTGGGCCGTCTGCCCGTCATCGTCAGCCTTGATGATCTGGACGAGGAAGCTCTTCTGAAGATCATCAAGGAACCGAAAAACGCGCTGACCAAGCAGTATGAAAAACTGCTCTGCATGGATCAGGTGAAACTTGAGTTCGAAGACGATGCGCTGAAGCTTATCGCCCAGAAGGCCCTGGTCAACAAGACAGGCGCGCGTGGTCTGCGTTCCATCTTCGAATCTGTCATGCAGGACATCATGTACGAGATCCCGTCGGAGCCTGACATCACGGCCGTCGTCATCACCAAGGAAGCTGTGGATGGCACGGCAAAAGCAAAATACATCCGCAAGAGCCCGGCTATCGAAGCCCCGGCGAAAGACGAATTGAAAGCAGGCAGCGCCAGCTGACGTTGCCTGCTCATTCATAGTGTTAAAAAGTAATCTCGTGAAAGTCCGGCGTGAAGTTTCTGTCCGCCGAAGACGAATCCTGCATATAGCCGTCAAGCCCCAGAGCTGACGCTTCCTCGCAAACGGTCCTGTACTCGAAAGTCGTTAAGTGCCTGTGAAGACATTCGTCCGCATCCTCCGTGACGAAATCCGGCGTATACTGGCTCATCAGCGACAGGATGAAAGAACTCTTCGGAAGCAGTTCTTTCAGCAGCCGCAGCACATTGATCGAATCCTGCCGGTGACCCGGCAGCACGAGGTGGCGGATGATCAGTCCTTTTTTCAAAAGCCCTGTTGCCTCATCCGTGACGGGATCGCCTGCCTGCGCATACATCTCCCGGACGGCCAGGGAGGCCACTTCCCTGTAGTCCGCGGCGCCTGAATAGCGTTTTGAAAGATCATCCGAGTAATACTTGAAATCCGGCATGTAAATATCGATCAGGCCGCTAAGCTGTTTCAGCGTTCCTGCATCCTCGTACCCGCCGCCGTTGTAAACGACGGGAACGGACAGCCGGGGCCGGACATACTGCAGGACCGGGATCAGCTGTTCTGCATAGTGCGTCGGCGTGACGAGGTTTATGTTGTGAACGCCTTCGTCCTGAAGACGCAGCATCATCTGTGCAAGCTTTTCAGCGCTGACTTCCCTGCCGTATCCTTCATGGCTGATCTCTCGGTTCTGACAGAACACGCAGCGCAGATTGCATCCGGCGAAAAAGATCGTGCCAGATCCCCTCGCCCCGCTTATGCACGGCTCCTCCCAAAGATGAGGCGCGCATCTTGATACGACGAACGTATCCGGCATACGGCAATATCCCCGGCCGTTTTGTCTGTCTATATTGCATTTTCTGGGGCACTGATTACAGATCGTGAACCACTCATGACTAAAGTCACGAGCTTCGTGTTGGGTTACCAAACACAGGGTGGACACACACCCACTATCCCCTGTTACGGGAACTACTTTATGATTGTGCATATTATACCTCGTCAACAACTCTAAGGTTGCGTT
>JAFSSK010000177.1 GCA_017451045.1 Clostridia bacterium | reverse complement strand
GAAAAACAACCGGTCGGGACACCGGGGATAGACCCCTTACCTCTGTCGGATCATCCGGCATAACAGGGTAAAATAGATCAGGCGGCTCATGCCGTCTGTGAAGCCCCCACCTCAGCGTAAGCAGGTGGCGGGTAGTTCACATGCTGCAAAGAAAAAGAACTGAAACGCTGGCTTGACACAAGCAAAAAAAGCCATGCTTGTAACAGGAGCCAGACAGGTCGGAAAGACTTATATTATTCGTTCGGCTCTGGAAAGCGCCGGGATGGCTTATGCGGAATACAATTTGATCGCGGAAGAGAATGTTGTCAGAATCCTTGAAAGCGTAGAAAATGTCGACGATCTTGTCCTAAAGCTGTCCTTGTATTCGCAAAAGAAACTGATTCCCGGAAAAACCGTGTTTTTCTTCGATGAAATACAGGAATTTCCGGAGATCGTCACAAAGATCAAATTCATGGTTGAGGACGGGCGCTTCTGTTATGTCCTCAGCGGATCCTTGCTTGGTGTCGAACTAAAAAACATACGCTCTGCACCCGTCGGTTCGCTTGAGTCGCTGACCATGTTTCCTCTTGATTTTGAAGAATTTTTGCAGATTGCGAATCTTCCAGACGGATTGCTTGATACACTCCGTCACTGCTTCTCAGAATGCCTGCCCGTCGATCCGATCGTCCATGAACGGATGCTTCGCCTGTTCAATCTCTATCTGATCATCGGCGGAATGCCGGCTGCTGTTGAAGCGTATGTGAAAACAAACGATATGGAAGAAGTGATGCGTGAGCATTTGGACATTGCTCTGCAGTATAAGCGCGATTTCACAAAATATGAAAGCCAGGATAAGAAACTGCTTCTGACACGCGTTTATGATCTTATCCCGTCAGAGTTGAACTCAAAGAACAGGCGGTTCAAGCTGTCTTCAGTCGATAAGACAGCCCGCTTAGATCGCAACGGGAATACTTTTGTCTGGCTGTCTGAAGCAGGCGTCGCTATTCCGGTGTGCAACGTGACGGCTCCGACTTTCCCCCTAAAACTGAACGAAAAGAACTCGCTGTTTAAACTTTTCTTGTCAGATGTCGGAATGCTCACGACGCAATACGGAAGAACGACAAAACTCCGCATCATCGAGAATGAGGGAGGCGTTAACGAGGGGGCGGTCTGGGAAAATGTCGTGGCGCAGGAACTCCTGGCGCACGGATTCCTCCCGTATTACTACCAAAGCAGGCGGACGGGGGAGAACGATTTTATCATCGAATTTCAAGACGCGGCCTTGCCGATCGAGATCAAAAGCGGGAAAGTCTATACGGCGCATGTGGCACTGGATCATATCCTTTCCGTAGAAGAATATGATATTCCGCGCGCCTTCGTTTTCTGCCGCGGCAATGTGAGCGTAGCAGACAGGATCACATATTATCCGTTCTATATGCTGATGTTTTTGACCAATTCCAATCCTGACAAAACCGTGATCCCGCTTGCCGGTTTCGCGTTCTAATCAGCATAAGCCGGAATTATCATGATGGATATATGTTTTTCGCGAAGTCTTCTAGACCAAGTATTTTTGTGTTGAAGGAACAATAATCATGAAACTGATCAGTTGGAACGTCAACGGCCTGCGGGCCTGTATGGACAAGGGATTCAGGGCCTTTTTCGCGGATGCCGATGCCGATATCTTCTGCATTCAGGAAACGAAGATGCAGGAGGGACAGGCGGAAGTGGACATGGAAGGGTACACCCGGTATATGAATTCGGCGGAAAAGAAAGGGTACAGCGGCACGCTGATCTGGGCAAAAACGTCTCCGCTTTCATGCCGGTTCGGTTTGCTGGACGGGTTGTATAACGACGAAGGACGCGTGATCACCCTGGAATATGATGGCTTTTTCATCGTCAACGCGTATGTCCCGAATTCGCAGGACGAATTGAAAAGACTGGATTACCGAATGGTATTTGAAGACCGGATGCGTGAGTATCTGCAAGAACTTGACCGGAAAAAACCGGTGATCTATTGCGGCGATCTGAATGTGGCGCACGAACGTATAGACATCAGACACCCGGATGCCAACACGGGGAACGCGGGGTTTACACCGCAGGAGCGAAACAAGATGACGCAGCTGCTCGGCATAGGGCTGAAGGACACGTTCCGCACGCTCTATCCTGAGAAGATCCAGTATTCCTGGTGGAGTTACAGGTTCCACGCCAGAGAGAACAACGCCGGATGGAGGCTGGATTATTTCATTGTGTCAGACAGACTGATGAAAAACGTTCGCGATTCGGTGATACGCACGGAGGTCACGGGTTCGGATCACTGTCCGGTCGAACTGGACATCGATTTACAGTAAATACAGAACATAAGGGCAAGAGTCGCGAAACTCTTGCCCTTATGCTTTTCTCTTATGCTTTTTTCCACCAATAATCCGATCAGGCGCTGAGCGCCACGATGGCGTTCCTTGCCGTTCTGATCTTTTCCAGGTAGCCGGAATAGTCCGTATCGGTCCCGGCGCGAAGAAGTTCGGTGATCGCGGCGATCGGCTCATACAAAGTCGTCAGGGACAGATTCCCCACCACGCCTTTTAAGGAGTGCGCATGCTCGAAGGCATCTTTGAGACGTTTCTGCCCGACGGCTTCCTCCAGCAGGTCGAAATGCTCGTCCTGCATGCATTTGGCGACCAGTCTCAGGTAGAAAGCCTCGTTGTTAAGACACCTGTTGAGCCCTTCGTCCGTGTTGATCCCAAGGTTTTTCAGTGCTTCTACTGTCAGCATGGACCTGTTCCTCCGTTCTCATTTCCCGCTTTTCCTGGCGGTGTTGTTTTTGAGAGCTGTTTTGTTCTTATACATATCCGCATCGGCTCTTTCAAAGACTGCGGACAGCGATCTGTCCGTATCCTTGCAGAATTCAGCCAGTCCGCACGCGGTAACTGCGTTCAGGGTGCCGAGATTGTCGATGCTGATATCGATCATACGGCCTACGAGTCTTTTCCTGGACCTGTAATCCTGCCCCTGCAGGATGACGACGAATTCATCGCCGCCGATCCGGTATACAGGGCTGTGCGTGAACACGGTGCAGATGTTGTTGCAGGCGTCTTTGATATAGGCGTCGCCGGCCTTGTGCCCGAATGTGTCGTTGACGTGCTTCAATCCGTTGATGTCGCAGAAGACGACCCCCAGGTTCGAAAGCGTACCGGCGCTGATTTGCTGGTTGATCTCCTTCTCCAAACTGAGATATGCGTATTTGCTCTTGACGCCGGTGAGGGCATCGTGGTTGGCCAGCCGCAGCGCGTACATGTGCTCCTCTTCGCGCAGGATCTGCGAACTGATATTGCTGATACCGACAACGATATGAGGATCGCCCGGGTCTTCCATCTTGGTGATCTTCATATGAACGTAGATCGGGGTGCTGTCTTCCAGGAGCATCCGGTACGTCAGCGTGAAGGCGCGGCGCTCTTTCAGCGCAGTGACGATATTCTCCTTCGTGAAGGCTTCCAGGAACATAGACTGATCATCCGGATGGATAAGGTCTTTCGCGACTTTCCGGCTGTCTGCGAAGAAGTCCTCACCGGTCTTCTCCATATCAAGCTTTATGTATTCCTTGTCTGCATAATACATCTCGTACTTGTCGGTCTGATCGTCGACGTAGTAGATGCAGAAATAGTCGCCGGCCAGCGCCTTGGCGATATTGGAATAAGTCACGCTCTGCGTTTTGCGTCTGACTTCGCTTTCGATGTTGTTGACGGCGATGACCATGTACTTGATCCCTTTGTCATCGATCATGGTCGCCTTCATCCTGACGTGCGTAGGCACGCCGTTCATCATCAGCCTGTAGTTCAGGAAGAACGCGGGATTCGTTTTCAGTTCGCTCAGCAGGTTCTCCTTCGTAAACAATTCATACATGAGGCTTCTGTCCTCTTCGTAGATGACCTTGTCGATGTTCTTAAGGCTTGTCTCGAAGAATTTTTCACCTGTCTTCTCGATGCCAAGGGAGGCATAACTGGACTGCGAGGAGAATTCGATGAATCCTTCTGTTTCCAGGTTCACGTAGTAGATGGCGATGTAGTCACGGCTGAGCGCATAGGTGACGCGCGAAAACGTGATGCCGCTCTGCGTCTCGGAGATCAGCTTGCCGATAGAGGTGATCTCATGGTCCACGTTGCTGACGCTGACGGCGATATGATACGGGTCGTCGGTCCTGCAGACCTTATGCCGGTAGTATACCGCTTCACCGTTTTTGATCAGCCTGTATACGACGGTCGTTTCCGGGGCGTCCTTCAGACTGGCCAGGAGATTGTCCTTTTCCGTCAGGATTCTCAGTCTATCCCGGTCGTCCGGGTGAGTGACCGCCAGCAGTTTTTCGCGTTCCTTGGTGAAAAACTCGATGCCGGGCTTTTCTGCCGGTATGCCGTCCGCCTGCTTCAGGTCATACTCCATGAATGCTTCTGTCTGGCAGTTGACGTAGTAAATCAGTTCCGTGTTGGTCGTTACCAGTTTGACCAGTGAAGACAAATCGGGACGCTTGAGAAGAGGCTTTGCCTGGATCCCTTCCTGTGCTTTTCCCGTCAGCTCCCTGTCGGCCGCGATGCGGGCGGTAAGAAACTGTTCGAAATCCGCTGCGGGGACGGGCTTTGAGAAATAGTACCCCTGCACGAAGTCGCAGCCGATCTCCTTGAGAACGAGCATCTGCTCCTCCGTCTCTACGCCTTCGGCGATTACGGGGACGGACAGGTATCTTGCGATATCGATGATGATCTCGAGCATCCGGGTGTCGCGTTTCTGACGGAACGCGTTGCGGATGAACTGCATATCCAGCTTCAGAGCGTCCAGCGGCAGGGAGGAGAGCATGTTCAGGGAGGAGTATCCCGTTCCGAAGTCGTCCATCTCCACCTGGAAGCCCAGCTGTCTCAGTTTGTATACGATCTCGATGATCTGGTCCGCGTCGGACGTGTAGGCGGACTCGGTGATCTCAAGGAGCAGGTCCTTTGTCGTCAGATCATACTTTTTAAGGATCGCCGGAAGCGTATTGATGAGTTCCGGGTCGTACATATCGACGCGGGACACGTTGACCGAAACGGGAACGGAGAAGGCATATTTGTCCTTCCAGTACCTGATCTGCGTGGCAGTCGCGTCCCAGACGTAATGGTCCAGCTCCTGGATCAGGCCGTTTTCTTCGAACAGCGGGATAAAAACGCCGGGAGAGACCATCCCGTGGACAGGATGGAACCAGCGCACCAGCGCCTCGGCGCTCGTCAGAAGGGGCTTCTCCGGCCGGATGTCGAATTTCGGCTGGAAGAAGACTCTGAACTGCTTGGAGCGGATGGCTTCCGGGAATTCCTCGATCAGCTGCTCCGCGTAGAGCTCCTTCTCGTGCAGGCTGTTATCGTAAAACTCGACGTTTTTCGTGAAATTGTTGCGGATGGAATCGGACGCGAGCTTGGCGCGGTCGAACCGGCGCTCGACCTCCAGCGTCTTGTCCACGTCGGCGTATACGCCCATCCTAAGACGGATCTTGATACCCGTCGGGTTGTTGTCGTCAGGCAGGATGTTTTCGCTGGCGATGTCAAGGATGTGCTTGTAATCAGCGCCGGAAGGGCAGTAGATCATGAACGTGTCCGCTTCCTTGCGGCAGACGATCCCGCCTGCGCTGGAAACGGTTTCGCGCAGTTTCTGGCTGATCTCGTGCAGGACCTTGTCCGCGTAGGCTGTGCCGTACCGTTCGTTGATCATATGGAAGCGGTAGATGTCCACGACCAGCGCGTCCGTGTGGGCGTCCTTGTGATGGTGATCGTACTGCTCCACGTATTTGAGGAAGAATTCCTTGTTGTAAAGGCCGGTCAGCGGATCGCGCTCGGTCGAACTGATGATCTGCGTATCCTCGGACAGCTCGATGCTGTGTCTGATGCGGGCGAGGACGACGTTGGCGCGGGGATAGGGCTTGGGAATGAAATCGGAAGCGCCCAGCGACAGACTGTCCACCTCGGAATCCTGGTCGGACGTGAACACGATGATCGGGATGTGCTGCAGTTCGGGATCCATTTTCGTCTTACGGATCACTTCAAGTCCGCCCACGACAGGCATCATGATGTCGAGCAGGACCAAAGACAGCATATTCTTGTATTTTGCGATCTGGTCAAGGGCTTCCTGACCGTTTTCCGCATAGATGATCTCATATTCGTCCTGGAGCATCGTGCCCAGGATCTCGCGGTTGATCCATTCGTCGTCTGCGACAAGGATCAGTCTTTTACCGTTTTCGGAGTATATTTTCTCATGTGCTTTCAGCATGATGTAACCCTCCGGACAATCAAGAATCAGGCTCCGCAAGAGGCGGATTCCGGCCCCGGCGTACAGCCCGGCCTGCCTGTGATAGAACATTAAATATTATCTTATTAGTTAAACATTAAGATTTTAGCATGATTCGCCAACTATGTCAAGTTTTCTGAAAGAAAAACAAAACGGCCGGGACCAGATTCGGTCCCGGCCGTACGTGTTGCGGTCAGTCTTTCTTTTCCTGAATCGCTTCGTTTTCGTTTCCGTACCAGCGTCCGCCGGCTTTGCGGTGGGTATCGCCGGGAAGAAGCTGCTTGTAGTTGAGCGCGACCTTGCGGTAGGCCTGCGCGAACAGGTCGATCCACTCCGGTCTGAATTTCTTGAACCAGGGGACCATGTAGCAGTCGATGTCCTCCGAACGCGCCAGCGCCTTGTCGTCCTGCCGCACGTCGCGGTCGCTGAAGGCGATCCTGGACGGCTTGCCCAGATGCAGCGCGTCGAACGTCTGGAAGTAGGGGTGCGTGTTCAGACAGTAGTTGCCGCCCTCGTATGAAACGAACTGGCCGTTCATTTCCGCATTGACGGCTTCCACGAACCGCTTGACGGAAAGGCCCTCGAGCTCTTCGGACCGGTACACGCCGTGCGCGGCATAAAAGCCGGCCATGTTGGAACCGGTGGATTCGTCCACGCGCAGCGGTACGATGCCGGGAACGCCTTCCAGTTTGTCCCAGAAATAGTTCATGGCCTTGCGGATCTCGGCAGTTCTTTCGTCATAGTATTTCAGCTGGATGAGACCGATGGCAGAACATACCTGGTTGACGCGTCCCTTGACGCCGCCGAGCGCGATGTGGTAGTAGGGTTTGAGATCTTCGGACTCGATGATGTTGTTCTCGTTGTTCCGCTCGTAATGCCCGTACGCGATCGCCCGTTCGTAGAACCTGCGCTCGTCCGTCACGAGTATGCCCATCTCGCCGCACGCGAAGGATTTGTAACTCATGAGGGACATGGCGGAAACGTCTCCGAACGTGCCGAGCTTGCGGCCGTGGTAAAGACCGCCCTGGGCATGGGAAACGTCTTCGATGACGTACAGGTTGTGCTTTTTCGCGATGGCCATGATGGCGTCCATATCGCAGGGATAGCCGAAATAGTGCACGACCATGATGGCTCTCGTACGCGGGGTGATGCATCTTTCCAGATCGTTCGGATCCATGCTCATCATCCCGTTGATGTTGCAGAAGACAAGGGAGATGCCGAGCCATTGCGCGGGGGCAGCCGTTGCCCAGTAGGTCTTGGCGGTGCAGATCATTTCGTCTCCCGCGCCGAGACCGAGCGAGAACATGGCCGCGGCCAGCGACATGGTGCCGTTGGTGAAGGCAAGGGCGTATTTCCTGCCCTGCCACTTTGCGAATTCATCCTGGAACTTTATCGTGATATCCGTCCCGGAGAACTTGTTGTTGTGGACGACGTCCAGAACGGCGTCGTCTTCCTCTTTGGTGTAGATCGGCCATTTGAACAGGTCTTCCGGGCATTTTTCGGTGATGACCGGCTGACCGCCGAGCAGCGCGAGTTTTTCCATAATCAGTCCTCCTTCGCATCAGGAATGGTGAAGCAGACGCTCCGCGTTTCCTCTGACGATCTTGTAATAGTTTTCAAAAGAGATGTCTCCGCGTTCGACGGAGGACGTCAGGAATTCGTCGAATTCGAACGGGTAGGTGACGTCCGGCTCGCAGTAGTCCGTCCCCCACATGATCCTGTCGCTGAATTCCTCGATGAAGCGGTAGGTGTATTTCGGGTCGCGGGTGAACGCGTTCATGCCGCTTCTGGCGGACACGTCGCAGTACAGGTTGGGACAGGCCCGCATGATCTTTGAGATGCGGCCCTCCTTGGTGATGGGACCCTTCGGGTAGTCCGTCCGGGTGATGGCGTCCACCTCGCCGGACATTTCGGCCCAGAACAGCTGGGAATGGCCGAATATCTTTGTCTTCGGATACCGCTTGAGCATCTTCTCAAGGCGGGGAAGCCCGATGTCGTCCGCAAGGCCGTAGAAGCCGTACTGCTTGGGGGAAACGTGGATGGTGATGGGCATATCCTCCTCGCCGCAGTAGTAGAACAGGTTGTCGATCAGCGGATCGTCCGCCCACAGGTTGGCCGTGAGTTCGCCTACGCCCTTGGCGCCGAGGGCGCGGTACTGGCGCAGGATGTCCGTCAGATCGGACGTGGAGGCGTTGTCCACCGCACGGGGATCGAGTCCCGCGAACCAGATGAATCTGTCCGGGTATTTGTCTGCCGTGTACTGGACGGTGAAGCTGCAGAGCTGGTCGTAATGGTCCTCCGGGGCCGCGATGGCCTGCAGGACGCCGAGCTGCACGTGCAGCTTGTCATAGCGGGCGATCAGGTCCTCGGGAGAGATCCAGCGTCGGCCTACTCGGTTGGTGAGGCCGTACTGCGGGAAAGGATTGCAGTGGACGTGTATGTCGATTTTCGGGACGATTTGCATAAAAGGCGCTCCTTGTTCTTGTGTGAGTAATCAGGTAAAAAATGCCGGTTCCCGCCCGCGGGGCGGAAACCGGCTTCTTCATGATCAGTCGGGGAATTTCTCCCTTGCGGCATAGGTGGTATGCAGCAATTCGTGTGCCTTGTGGGAATTCGGCTCGCCCAGGAACTGCTTGTAGAGAGCAATGATCTGGGGGTTGTTGTGAGACTGACGGATCGTCTGGCGCTCATCTTCCGAATACAGGGCGTTGGCGCGTTTCTGCTTGTAGGTATCCAGGATATCCAGGTCCTCGTTCGGCAGGAACTGCGGCTTCACGTACGGCTGGCCGCCGCCTGCGATACAGCCGCCCGGGCAGCACATGAATTCGATGAACTGGTATTTGCTCTTGCCTGCGCGGATCTCGTCAAGAAGGACTTTCGCGTTCTTCATGCCGTGCGCCACAGCAACGTTCACCACGGTGCCGTCGATATCGATCGCGGCTTCCTTGATGCCGTCAAAGCCTCTGACCTGTTCGAACTTGATCGGACCGTACTCCTTGCCTGTGAGGGCGTGGTATGCGGTACGGAGAGCAGCTTCCATAACGCCGCCGGTAACGCCGAAGATGACGCCCGCGCCGGTGTAGTCGCCGACGATGTCGTTGTCGAACTCTTCGTCGGGAAGCGCCGTGAAGTTGATGCCGGAACGTTTGATCAGGCGGCCGAGCTCACGGGTGGTGAGGACAGCGTCCACGTCCTGGATGCCGTCGTGCTTGAGCAGTTCTCTTTCCTTCTCGAACTTCTTGGCCGTGCAGGGCATGATGGAAACGACGAACATATCCTTGGGATCGATGCCGTTCTTCTCGGCATAGTAGGTCTTGAGGATCGCGCCGAACATTTCATGCGGGGACTTGCAGGAGGATACGTGACCCAGAAGATCTCCGTAGTAGTATTCCGCGTAGTTGATCCAGCCGGGAGAGCAGGAGGTGATCATCGGCAGCTGACCGCCGTTCTTGATGCGGCCGAGCAGTTCCGTAGCTTCCTCCATGATGGTGAGGTCCGCGCTGAAGTTGGTGTCGAAGACTTTCTGGAAGCCCAGACGGCGGAGTGCCGCGACCATCTTGCCTGTCACGGGCGTACCGATCTTCATGCCGAATTCCTCGCCGAGAGCGGCGCGGACTGCGGGAGCCGTCTGAACGACGACGTATTTGCCGGCTGCCATGGCGGCGTCGACTTTTTCGATCTCGGATTTCTCCATGAGCGCACCGGTCGGGCAGACTGTCACGCACTGGCCGCACAGAAGACACGGAGACTGGCTGAACGGACGGTTCTCGACGGGAGAGACGATGGTGTTGAAGCCTCTGTTCTCGAATCCCAGGATGCCTTCGCCGTGCGCGTTCTTGCACCTTGCAACGCAGCGTCCGCACAGGACGCACTTGGATGTGTCGCGGGTGATGGACGGATTCAGGTCGTCATAAGTCGTCGGGGTCTGCTCGCCGTGGAACTTGTCCTCGCGGGCGCCCGTCTGTTTGGCGACGTACAGCAGTTCGCAGTATTCGTTCTTGACGCACTGCTGGCATTTGAACGAGTGGTTGGACAGCAGGAGCTCAACGGATGCGCGGCGGGCGGCTGCTGCTTTCGGGGAGGAGATGATGATCTCCATGCCCTCGTTGACAGGATATACGCAGGAGGCGACAAGGCCTCTTGCGCCCTTGACTTCCACAAGGCAGACGCGGCAGGAACCCTGCGAGCATTCGCCGTGGTTGTATGAGCAGAGAGAGGGAATGTTGTATCCGCACTGTCTCGCTGCTTCCAGAATGGTAAGGCCTTCCTCTACCTCGTAGGGGATACCTTCGATCTTAATATTTACCTTTGCCATTTTTATCCCCTCCTTATTCCTTGCTGATGGCCTTGAACTTGCAGGCGGACATACATGTGCCGCACTTGATGCACTTGGTCTGGTCGATCTTGAACGCTTCTTTGCCTACCTGGCCGGAAATGGCGTTGGTGGGGCAGTTCTTCGCACAGAGGCCGCACTTCTTGCACTTGTCGGGATCGATGACGTACTGAAGCAGGTTCTTGCAGACTTTCGCAGGGCACTTTCTGTCCTGGATGTGCGCGATGTATTCGTGACGGAACTGTTTGAGCGTGGACAGGACGGGGTTCGGAGCCGTCTGACCGAGCGCGCAGAGGGAGTTGCTTCTCATGGCGTTGGCCAGCTCTTCGAGTTCGTCCAGATCCTCCATGGTCCCTGCACCGTCCGTGATCCTATTGAGGATCTCGAGCATTCTCTTGGTGCCGATACGGCAGGGAGAGCATTTACCGCAGGACTCGTCAACGGTGAATTCTAGGAAGAATTTCGCCAGGTTGACCATACAGGTATCTTCGTCCATGACGATCATACCGCCGGAGCCCATCATGGAGCCGATCTTGG
>JAFSSK010000176.1 GCA_017451045.1 Clostridia bacterium | reverse complement strand
TTTCCTATACTTTTGTGCTATTCCTGGAAAAAATCGATACGGAACAGGTCGGAATACCAGCCCCCGTTCGAGGTCACGTAAACGGTATCGTCAATGAAGTTCACGGATTCTGATTCCACGTCGTTCTCCAGATCCAGCGGGATACAGGCGCTCAGTTCCCCGTCCCAGTCATATACCCGGAATTCCTGGTGAGCCCCGTTCTGGGTCGACCTGACGAACCATACGTGTTCCTTGTCCGCGAAGACCCCCTGGGAAAGCGTCCTGGGCTGAACGACATCTTTTGAAAGCGTAAGATTGCGGTCCTCGTCCCAGAAATCCAGCACCTGTCCGGCCCATTCCCCGGATGCGTATGCCTTCCGCTCAGGGCAGTATCCCATCGCGAAAAACGGTTTCGGCAGGCTCCCTTTTTCCAAGACCTTCAGCGAATCCCGGTCCACGACGGAATAGCCGTTCCAGCATTCCCTGACAGTTCCATGGCAGGACGTCACATAGTAAGCAGCCCGTTCCGGAAGATAGGTGATGTTGTTGGCGTGTTCAAGGCTGAGCACACCGTTGCTCGTCTTCACGAGATCGCCTTTGGGATCGTATTTGCACAAAAGCGTCTTTTCCTCTCCGCTTTCGTCGAACCTGTTGAACGCGACGACCCAGTTTTCGCCGTCAAAGCAGCATCCCTGGCACGTCGCGAAACCCTCTTCGGGGCAAACGAACCGCAGAAGCTTTACGCCTGCCGCGGTGATCTTTTTTGAATAGTCGAGTTCCCGTACGGGAATTCCGCCGCTCATATCTCAGTCTGCAGTCTGCACTTCGACGCGGGTCACGCCCAGAACGGTCTCGCCGTCGATCTGCGCAGCGATCGGTTTGTCGAATTCAACGACAACGTGCTTTCCCACAAGGACTTCCATCATTTTTTCATGTTTGATGTGTTCGCCCTTGAAGATCCCCGGGAAAGCCATAAGGGTCGGCAGTTTGCCTGAACCGTGCCAGACGAGAACGGAGACCTTGTGCTCGGGGTTGAGTCGGTCCTGTGCAGGCGTTGCGTTCATGCCGCCGCCGTAGTAGCGTCCGTTCATGGTAGGCGCGAGCCAGATCTTTTTGTATTCGCGCGTTTCGCCGTCGACGGTGACTTTTCCGTTGGCCGGCTTGAATTTGAACAGCAGTCCCTTGATCGCGATGGAAGCGTAATTGACGGGCTTGTCGGAGACGGCTTTCTGCCTGTCGCCTTCCTCGCAGCAGTAACCGTCGATGCCGTATCCGACACCGTTGAGGAACTTACTGGATTTGCCGTCGATGGTCACCGTCGGCAGATTGAGCAAGTACTTTCTGACGGGGATAGGCTCACCCTTGTTGCTTCCCGTAACATCTCTGTAAAAGTCATTGCCCGTTCCAGACGGGAAATAGTTCAGGTTTTCCGGGATATCCTCCTCGGCAACCAGGTTGACCAGGCAGTTCAGCGTGCCGTCTCCACCGCAGAGATAGTATACCTGCTCGGGCTCGTGGGCTTTGAAATAGGCTGCCAGATCCGGGATGGTCAGAAGATCCTCGAATTCCAGTTCGTCCTGAACGAACTCCGTGATCTTTTCCGCCATTTCCTTGCCGGTGTTGTTGCCTGCTTTTCCGTTGTAGAGAACAATCGCTTTCATAGGAACCTCCGATTTTATAAAGGATTTACTATATTATATCAAATCTTTAATTGGTTTGCAATTCTTTAGATATGTGATCACTCCGGCTGTATCCCGTAGCTTTCCAGCATCCAGATACCGACCTCGCGCATGAGCGCCATAACCTTCTGCTGCAGCTTGAGCGGAACGCGGCTCAGCTTGTCGTCGGACTGCACGTTCTGCCTGTAATGAGGCCAGCACCCGCTGGCTCTGAAAGTGTTCCCTGCCTCGAACGTGAAATCGCCTTTGTAGTTGATCGCTAGCAGGCCCTTCATCAGCATATCGAAGTTCAGCGTTCCGGTCATCGGCATCATGTGCGAGTCTCCCGTCCCGATATTGTCGTGGACATGCAAAGCCTTCAGTCTGTCTCCCATGGCCAGGATGTCGTGATACTGGTCGCACCCCTGAACGTTCGCGTGCCCGGTATCCCAGTTGATCTTGAGCCTCGGCATTCCGACGTAGTCCACGAACTCGGCCATTTCCTCGCCCGTCATCAGGTAGTAATGCGGGTTCCAGACGGCAGAACTGTTTTCGACCAAGAGATCGACTCCGCTCTTTTCTGCAACGTCCCCGAGGCTTTTGAAAAAGTCCGCGTTCAGTTCCCTGAACTGTTCACGGGACAGCTCGGCCCTCTCTCCGGCATGGATCGCGATATGCGGGATCCCCAGCATTCCGCAAGCCTCGATCGACCGTTTTGTCGCCAGGATCAGGCTTTCCCTTCCTTCCTCCCGCAGCGGATTGCCGCCCGGCGAGTGCGCCTGACAGAAATCCTGCCCGTAATAGGCAGCCTTCACCGCGCAGGCCTCCACTTCCTTTTTCCATCCGTCGCCCGGTTCGATCCAGGGCGATCCGGGATAGACGATACTGTACATGGAAAGATCCAGATGGCTAAATCCCGTCGCCGGCATCGCGTCTAGCGGCGCGGCAATGCTTTTGTCCGAGTAGTAGCTGTAAAAATCACCGGTGGTCGTAACAAGTTTCATACTGGGAGGACTCCTTTCAAGGATACATGTTTCAATCTGTGAATTTTCTGTTCGCTCGCATCGCGTTGAGGATCGCGATGAAGGCCACGCCTACGTCTCCAAACACGGCAAGCCACATGTTGGCCAGCCCCAGCGCGCTCAGGACAAGGATCAGCACCTTCACGCCAATGGAGAACCAGATGTTCTCATAAACGATCCGCATGGTACGCCTGGCAAGACGGACAGATGTCAGAATATCGCTCAGTCTGTCCTTCATCAGGACCACGTCGGACGCCTCGATGGCAGCGTCCGAACCGATGCCGCCCATGGCGATCCCGATGTCGGCCTGCATCAGGACGGGCGCGTCATTGATCCCGTCGCCGACAAAGCACAGGTATTCGCCCTGCTTTTTTGCGCGCAGCAGCTTGTCCGCTTCCGAAACCTTGTCCTGGGGCAGCAAAGATGCTTTGTAATCCGTGACCCCGGACAACTGCGCCACCCGGCCGGCGATCTTTTCGTTGTCTCCGGTCAGCATGACTGTCCGGCATCCCACCCCGTTCAGGGAGGAAACCGTCGCCGCGGCGTCAGGCCGCATCTCGTCAGCTATCACGACAGATCCCTCGAAAATGCCGTCGCACGCGATATAAACGACTGTTCCCGGCTCATCGTTCGGGACGTAATCGATCTGCCTGTCCTGCATGAGTTTCTCATTGCCGCAAAGGATCGTATGACCGCCCCGGGCCTCGACGCCTTTTCCGGATATATTCTCCAGCGAATACTCTCCTGCCGTGACTTCTTTCCCGTATGCCCGCAGGATGGACCCCGCAATGGGATGGTTGGACTGACATTCAGCCTGCGCCGCAAGACCCAAGATTCTCTCCCTGTTCTCCTCCGGGACGACTTTCACGACCTCGAAATTGCCGCAGGTAAGAGTCCCCGTCTTGTCAAAGACGAACGTCCTGGCTTTGCTGAGCCACTCGAGGTAAATGGATCCTTTGACAAGGACTGAGTTCCGGGCGGCTCCGCCGATGCCCGCGAAGAAGCTGAGCGGAATCGAGATCACCAGCGCGCACGGACAGGAGACGACAAGGAACGAAAGGCCCCTGTAAAGCCACTTGTCGAAAACGCTCCAGTCTCCCGCAAGGCCCGAGATGAAGGTCGGGATGAGCACGAGCGCCAGCGCGGAAAACACGACTGCCGGCGTATAGTACCTGGCGAATTTTGTGATGAACTGCTCCGATTTGGATTTCTGGTTGGACGCGTTCTCCACCAGCTCCAGTATTTTGGAAACGGTCGACTCGGCATATACCTTTCCGACCGTGATATCGATCACCGTCTGCATGTTGACGGAACCGGACAGAACATAGGAACCGGGCGATGCCTGCACCGGCGCGGATTCACCGGTCAGGGCTCTTACGTCAAGCGCTGTCTCTCCGCGGATCACCGTTCCGTCGAGCGGGATGCGTTCCCCGGGAAGGACTCTTATGATCTCGCCGACAGACACTGACGCCGGGTCCGTCCGCTCCGTCGTGTCGTTGTCCAGCACCCGGACGGCGTACTCCGGCCTTATGTCCATCAGTTCGGCGATCGATCTGCGGGACCGGCCGACGGCATAGGCCTGAAACCATTCGCCCAGCTGGTAGAACAGCATCACGGCGCAGGCCTCGTCGAACCCTTCCGGCGCGCCTGTCTTCACCGCCGTATAGATCCCTAGGCCGAAAGCCCCGATTGTGGCCACGGCCATCAAAAAATTCTCGTCAAGCACCTGCCCGCGCAGGATGTTGCCGCCGGCTTTTCTGAGCACGGAAAAGCCGACGAACAGATAAACGGCCAGATAGAGCGCAAGCGGAAGGATCCAGCCCGCGTTCGTTCCGGTGACGGAAGCGAGCCCGTCCGGGAACCTGTCCGGCAAAAAATGAGCCAGCAGCGTGTCCGCGCATTTCAGCAGCAGGAACACCACGCCGCCGGCAATGATTTTCACTAGATTCTTTTTCAGTTTTTTCGTCATGAACGGGGTCCTTCTCTCAAGAGATCAGCTCAAAGTCCCGCTCGGCTTTTTTCGCGGCCTTCACCACGTTTTTGAGTATGGCGTCCGGATCCTCCGCTTCCAGCGTCATTTTCTGCGTCATGAAATTGATCTGGCAGTCCGTGACCCCTTCGACTTTTTTGATGGCATCCTCGCATTTCTGCGCGCAGACCGCGCAGTCCACTTCGATCGTGTAGGTTTTTTTCATAATAATCCGACCTTATCCCTTTCCTTCCAGTACGTGAGCCAGAGCGCACTCGAATATCATGGATACATGCTCGTCGTCCAGCGCATAGATCACCTCTTTGCCTGCGCGGCTGCTCTTGACGAGCGACGCCTGCTTGAGGATGCGGAGCTGGTGCGAGACGGCGTATTTGGTCATCCCTATGCACGCAGCGATATCCCCGACGCAAAGCGGACTCTGTTCCAGGACGAACAGGATCCTGCATCTTGTGGGATCGGCAAACACTTTGAGCAGATCCGCAAGATTCTCGACAACGCCGGCCTCGGGCATTTTTTCCATGATGTCAGTCAGTTTCACTCTTCTCACCTCGTCTCATTATACCAACAGTTGAACAGTTTGTCAACTGTTTAACAGTATATTTCCGGTCAGATTTCTATTTTTTCAAAAAGCACGATCCCGTCCCCGCAGGTATCATAGAGCAGCCCCACCGTTCCCTCGTCGATTTCGGTCAGAACGGCATATGAAAACGCCCCGTCCGTGATAAAGTACGTATCTTCCAGGACCAGTTCCCCGTTGTTTGCCTGTGCGAAGGCATACAGTCTTCCGTTTGAACGGTTGCGGGCTTCGGACCCGACCCCGCGCGCATACGCGACAAGAATCCTTCCGTTATGGACCGCGGTACCGAAATTGCAGTCCGAATGGACAAGGACGGGAAGGATGACAGGCGCATCCCACGCATCCGTTCCGATATGGTAGTCTGCATAGCAGATCCTTCTGATCTCGTTCCGGAAGAAGACCCTGACGGTGCCGTCCGGAAGGACGACCGGCTTGCTTTCCCCGCCCCATCTGAAAGGAGCGGGGAGCGCCATCTTCGCGCTTCTCCTGAACGATTCGAACCGTTCATCCGCAAACAGAAGGAAATTCCTGCTCCCGCATGCGTCTACCGCGTACATCGGGAAGATCACTTCGCCGCCCGCAGCGGCAGCCGTACCGGGAGACGCGATCAGCGCGGCCTCGTCCGGCTTCTTGCAGACACCGGCCGGGATGTCCCAGTGCCAGGTCTTCCCGCCGTCGCAGGAAAAGACGTGCAGCGTATACATGGTGTTGTATACATGGAAGGCGGAATCCCTGTAAAAAACGTTCTGCACGATCGGTTTCCCGGTACCGATCTGACGCTGATGCATTTCCGCATACTGGCCGTTTTCTTTTTTGTACAGATTGAAATACTCGTCTGTATAGAATCCGCTCTCCCCGCCGTTTTTACGCATAATCGGAAGGAATCCGTCCGCCTGCCGGCTTCCCAGATAATACCCGTATGTGTCCGGCTGATTCTCTGTCTCTTCATATCTGTCCGTCAGCGCTAAGAACGTTCCTTCCCCGTTTTCTGTAAAACCGGAACCGGCGGCGGGCCTTCGCAGCCCGGTCGTTACGCCCGTAGGGCCCAGGTTGACCAGAATGTGGATGGTCCCGTCGTCCGTCTGGAACGGAGTCGCGTCGATGAGGATCGTCGTGTCTTTCGGGTCTTCCGGCGAGCCCAGTGAATCCGGGAAATAGGCGACGTAGCCGGGATGCCACGTTTCCCCTTTATCCTGTGATATGGAATAGATCAGATCGATCCCGCCGAAATCGTCATTCGGCTTTTCCCACCTTGCGTCGGTCAGCGCGAACAGACTTCCGTCCTTAAGCTTTGTAAGGCCCGGTATGCGGAACTTTTCGCATCCGCCCGTCCCGGCCGGGAAAGGCTGCTTTTCCGTCGTCTCACCGAGCGAGATGAATCCGGCTCTGTCGATTGCCGCAAGCGATCCGTACATTCGCGGTCCTCCCGTCATTCCTTCGATTTTCTGCGGTTGTTTCTCTCTTCGACCAGTTCTCTGGCCCACGCCTGTTTTTCCTTCAGCTTCTCAAACGTATCCTTGGGGATCTCCCTGTGCCCTTCTTTCGAGCCTGCGATCAGCATGTCCCCCGCCGCTTCCGGGAAAGGACACGATGTGTCGTTCCGCCAGCGGTCTCTCTCGTCTTTGTCCCTAAGGTCCGGGATCCTGCACGGCCGGCTGCCGACCAGTGCGGACCGATAGGCGAACAGGCCGGGGAGGAACATGTCCATGGCCTCGTAGACGTTAATGTAATCCGTCTTCTCGTTGCCGAACATCGCCGAAATGGCATTGTGCATAATGTAATACTCCGAGCCGCCGTGGCCGAACCCATCTGCGAGTTTGCTCAGTCCGTCCTCGGTTTCGGGCGTCTGTACCCAGAAATCGTTCTCCGCCTCGGTCTTGTCGTTCGTCATATACAGCTTCCCGGTTTCCCCGGCTCCGCTGTCGTTCCTGGCCGTTTCCATGCGGCCGCGCGTGAAATACGCTGAATACCACAGCGAATTGCGTGCAAGTCCCAGGCCCTGCAGGCACTTGATCACGGCACCGTTTTCCAGCGTGATCATTTCCACGCCGAACGGAGCGCCCTGTGCGCCCATTCTGGACATCCTCGCATTGCCGGGGCCCTCCACGCCGATCACGGAGACCGGCCGCAGTCCTGTGACGTGCACAATGGGACCCGTCGCGTGCGTGCAGTAGTAAAACGCGTCCATGCGGTTCCGCCAGTGATCTTCGCGTCCTTCCACCAGCCTGTACCAGTCCGGTTCGCAGTTGTGGACATATTCGCCCTCGCCGTACTCGAACTCTCCGACCCATCCCATTTTGTAAATCCATTTCATCTTGCGCAGGGCCGGCATAAAGCAGCAGTTTTCGGCATAGGCGTACACTTTTCCCGTCTGCTCCACGGTCTCCACCAGTTCGACAGCTTCTTTCATATTCTGCACGGGCAGCACCTCGCTGATGACGTGCTTCCCGGCACGCATCGCTTTGATCGCCAACGGCGCATGCTCGTTCGCATAGTTTGCCAGCACGACGCACCCGACTGCCGGGTCCTGCAGCATCTTGTCGAAATCAGTATAGTAGGAAACGTCGTTCCCGTATTCGCCGCGCACGGCATCCAGAACGTCTTCATCCTTGTCGCATACCGCGGCAAGCGCTGCTTCCGGAGCTTTTTTGCAGTATTCCATGAACACTCTGCCCCGTTTCGCGCCGACGACGCCGATGCCCATTACCGGATGGTTCGCCTTGCTTTTCCGGTAAATGATCTTATACGGCGTTGCGTCCTCGTACAGCATCTGGATATGATCCATCTGGAAAGTTTCCAGGACGGATTCCCACCGTTCCTCCATGCCGTAATCATATTCCACCGGCAGAAAACCTGCGCTCAGGTATCCCTTCACAGCGGGTATCCTGCTCTCGCTCGTCGTCAGTTCGACCCAGCGGAGGTCTTTCTCTTTGCTGTGCTTCAGCAGTGCGACCTGCGTCAGGTACTTGGCCAGTCCCTTCCCCCGGAAATCCGTACGGATCGAGACCATGTGGACGTCTCCGACCCGTTTTTCCTTCCAGACGAACGCTGTGATCGTGCCGATATGTTCGCCTTTATAATCCAGGAAGAACATGTCCTTATACGGATCGATGTCCGGCCAAGTGGCTATTTCCCGTTCCCACGCTCCTTTTTCGTCCCCTTCGCTGGTCAGCCCGTTCAGGCAGATGTGGTGCCACGCGATCCGGTCCTCTTCACACCGGTAGTTGGAAAAAGAATACCCTTCGGGCAGCGGTTCTTCTTTGACGGGGCTTCCGGGAAGCCAATACATTTTCAACTGTGCCATACGACGCTCCTTGATTATCGTTTTTCAGCGGTCCGCAAGCCCGTCGCCGGGGCGCGGTGACCGCCTTTTCTTCTTTTACAATTATAACATATTGTCTTTTCAAAAGCAAAAAAACTGGACAATAAAATCTGTATTGGTTATAATTGTCTCGAGGGCATCAGACCAGTTCCCCGGTAATGCGAACAAATATCATTTTTGCGGAGGAATCAGCATATGGAAAGACTTCAGTTCGAAAAGTTCCCTTTGGGGTTTTGGTACAGTTATCCGTACGGCATCGAAGGCATGACAGAGAAAGAAATCGCGGATATGGCCGATTGCGGCATGACGCTGACGATGTCTCCCTGGACAAGCCATCAGAACAAAGACGCCACTCTGCGCGCACTAGATCTGTGCCAGAAGTACGGCATCAAACTGATCCTTGTTGACACAAGGACCTACTGGACCAATATCAGCAAAGGCCGAGACGAATACTATGCCGCCATGAAAGAAACTTATGAAGACTACGGGAAACATCCCGCCACGTTCGGTTTTTTTCTCGGGGACGAGCCGAACGAATCGCAGCTGGATATGTGCACGGAGGCATACAAGATCGCGCTTGAGGCCTGTCCCGGGCTTGTACCGTACCTCAATCAGAATCCCGGCTATGCGGAAAAATGCAAAAAGTTCGTCATGGAATCGGGCTGCAAACTGCTTTCCTACGACAGATACAATCAGATGAACCCGGAAGACCAGGGTGACGATTTCATCCGGGATCTTGCCGCATATAAAGCGCTGGCCGATGAGGCGAACATCCCGTTGCTCGCCATCATGCTGTCCGTCGGTCATTTCCGTTACAGAGTTCCGTCCGAGGATGATCTCCGCTGGCAGGCAGGCGTTGCGCTGGCTTGCGGCGCGGACGCGATCTTCTGGTTCACATATCACACGCCGGTAAGGTGCATAAACTACCGAGGCGGACCAATCTCGGAATTCGGCGAAAAGAATCCGACCTACTATGCGCTGAAAAACATACAGAGAAGATTCAACCGAGACTACGCCAACCTGTTCTGCAACCGTAATCATCTCGGAGTTTACACAGTAGGAAGATGCTATAAAGGACTCGAAAGATTCATTGCCCCGTCAATTCCTGCCGCCAGAGAACTCGGCGTGATCAATGCCTGGAGCGCCTTGGGAACGCCCGGCCTTGTCACCTTCTTTGAAGGCAACGGCCCGTATGCCGGCAAGAAATACATAATGATCACCAATAACAGTTATAAAGACTCCGACAAATTCTTCATCGACGTGGCCCCGGACAAAACCAGGTTCTGGGTCTCTTACGCAACCGACGAAGTCGATTTTGCGGCGGCCCAATGGGATTCCCTGTTTTACAAATGCGACAGGTTCACGGAATGCGGCGTGCACCTGGCACCCGGTCAGTTCGAGATTTTCCGCTTTGAATGACAGAATGCGGACAGCCGTTTCTTGAGGCGTCCCGATTGCGTCCCTGTTCGGAATCAAGTATCATCTTGCGGAATTGAAAAAAGACTGGACAACCCAGTCTCTGTTGCTTATAATTGTCTTGAGGGCATCCGGCCGGCAACCCGGCGATGCGAATCTATTATTATTTGCGGAGGAATCAGCATATGGAAAGGCTTCAGTTCGAAAAATTCCCCTGGGGGTTTTGGGCTTGCTATCCGTACGGCATCGACGGCATGACGGAAGAAGAGATCGCGAATATGGCTGAATGCGGCATGACGCTGACGATGTCCCCCTGGACCAGTCATCAGCATGTCGACGCCACCCTGCGCGCGCTGGACCTGTGCCAGAAGTACGGCATCAAACTGATCCTTGTTGACGCAAGGACCCACTGGACCAACATCAACAAGGGCCACGACGAATACTACGCCGCCATGAAAGAGGCTTATGAGGATTTCGGGAAACATCCCGCCACCTTCGGCTTCTTCCTCGGAGACGAGCCGCACGAATCACAGATGGACATGTGCACGGAGGCATACAAGATCGCGCTTGAAGCCTGCCCGGGCCTTGTGCCGTATCTCAACCAGAATCCGGGTTATGCGGAAAAATGCAAGAAGTTCGTCAAGGAATCAGGCTGCAAGCTGCTTTCCTATGACAGATACAACCAGATGAATCCCGAAGACGTAGGTGACGATTTCATCCGGGACTTCGTGGCATACAAAGGGCTCGCGGACGAAGTGAATGTCCCGCTGCTCGCCATCATGCTGTCCGTCGGGCACTTCCGTTACAGAGTACCGTCCGAGGATGATTACCGCTGGCAGGCGGGCGTTGCTCTGGCTTGCGGCGCGGACGCGATCTTCTGGTTCACATATCATACGCCCGAAAGAAACAACAACTACCGCGGCGGACCGATTTCGGAATTCGGCGACAAGAACCCGACCTTCTACGCGCTGAAAAACGTGCAGAGAAGATTCAACCGCGACTACGCCAACCTGTTCTGCAACCGCGATCATCTCGGCGTTTACACGATCGGAAGATTTTTCCCAGGGCTCAACAGATTCGTCGCCCAGACAGTGCCGGCAGCCAGAGAACTCGGGGTGCTCAACGTTTCAAGTGCTTTGGGAACGCCCGGCCTTGTCACCTTCTTAGAAGGCAAAGGCCAGTATGCCGGGAAAAAGTACATCATGATCACGAACAACAATCCGAAGAACTGCGACAAATTCTACATCGACGTTGCTCCGGACAAGACGAAATTTTTGCGTGTTTATGCGGACAAAGAGGTCGATTTCGAGAAGAGCCACTGGGACGCCATGTTCGGAAAGCGCGACGATTATACGGAATGCGGCGTGCACCTTGCGCCCGGTCAGATCGAGATCTTCCGCTTTGAATAATACATTGCGTTCTTTCCTGCAGGTGCTGCTTTGCTGGCCGGATCTCCGGCAAATTGCGGCACCTGCCGCTCTTGATTGAATCCTTTTTTGAAACGGGGTTTTACTTATGGAATTTTTCATAGGCCTTGACCTGGGGACTTCCGCCAGCAAAGGCTGTCTTATGTCTTCGGACGGCGCGCTGATCGCGGAAGCCAAAAGGCAGACGAACTATCAAAAAAGCGACGACGGCTCTGTCACCTTTGACGGCGAGTCTTACTATTCGGACGTAGTAGGCATCATCCGCGAGCTGTCCGGCAGCGTTCCGCCGAAAGGAACGGTACGGGGGATCTGCATGTCCTCTGCCAGCGGCAACACCATGCTCATCGACGCATTCGGCAAGCCGTCTGTCCCCGCCATCAGCTGGCTGGACACACGGATGACTGACGAATGCGAACGGCTCTTCGGAAAGATCGATCCCGAAGAAATGAGGGAGCAGTGCGGATGGCCGTATCTCGGGATATTCCCCATCGCGCACCTGTCCTGGTTCAGATGCCACCATCCGGAATGGATAGCGAACGCGTCCAAGATCTGCATGTCGGCGGACTATATCAATTTCAGGCTGACAGGACGCTGGGCCGTGGATCCTTCAACGCTTGTCTCCTTCTATCTCGGCGATCAGAAAAAGGGCGACTGGAACGACGCCATGCTGGCAACTTTCGGCATAAGGCGGGACCAGCTGCCGCAGATCCTGCCAACCGGGACCATCCTGGGAGCCCTGACTGAGCAGGCCGCTGCGGAGACAGGACTTCCGAAAGAATGCAAGGTCATCCTCGGGGCATTCGATCACCCCACGAGCGCAAGAGGCGTCGGCATCACGGAGGAGGGCCAGTTGCTGATCTCATGCGGGACCTCATGGGTGTGCTTTTTCCCGCTTATGAGCCGCAAGAAGATCATAGATCTGCAGCTGCTCTGCGACCCATTTCTCTCGTCAGAGGGCGGGCCGTGGGCCGGCATGTTTTCTCTCGCCGCCGTTACGCAGAAGATCAACCGCTATCTTGACCGCTGGATCAGCCGGGACGCTGACGCGATAGCCGAATTCGACCGGCTCGCAAGGACCGCGCCTCCGGGGGCGAACGGGCTGAGGATCGATCCGGCACTCGATATGGACAGAGACCTCAGTTCATACGCAAAAGCGGACATCGCGCGCGCTTTGATGGAAGGAACAGCTGCGCAGCTGGTTCAGTCCGTCAGGAAAACCGAGCTTTCGACCGGCGTCAGATTCCGTTCCGCAATCCTTGTCGGCGGACCGTCCCGTTCAGACCCCTGGCCGCAGATCATTACCGATATGCTGAACATTCCCGTGAACACCCTTTACGGCGTCAGCGCGGGAGCCGTGGGCGCCGCGACGATCGCGGCCGTCGGTTCTTCTTGCTTCGGCTCGCTGGAAGAGGCCTACCGCGCAAGGAAGCCGGAGATCATCGCCAGAAAACCGGACCCTTCCGTCAGTGCTTTCTACGAGACGATGATCCGTTAGTTTTCATCGATCGAATACAAAAAACTCGCACCTGCAAAGGGGTCACCCCTTTCGGTGCGAGTCTTTTTTGATTCTGGTTTACTGAACCTTGATAACTTTCATATTCAAAAGCTGTCCGAAATACTCGAGTTCCCAGATGTTTGCGTCATACACGAGCGAGGAATGATGCGTCACGCCTGCTTTGCTGATGGCTTCAAGGAATCTGGCAACAGGGATCTGCGGCTTCATCCATCCGTGGACGTATCCCTCGAACTCGTCGGGTCTGCGGTCGATCATCTCCACAGGCGCCAGCAGCAGCGAGAAGGTCCCCTCCTCATTGCGGAAGACGTTGCAGAGCACTGCCTTCCCGGGTCTGTAGTAGCCGTAGGAAACGACCGGATTGTCTGCGTGGCCGAACTGAAAATAGATCTCCTTCATCAAAGGCTTCTTCTGCGCCAGCGCCACATTGTACTCACCCATATGGCTGAGCAGCAGCATGTCGTTCTTCCAGTCGGGGCAGAAGATCTCCACGAACGTCGCGCTGCCGAATCCGCGGATCAGCGCTCCCGTCATCGTAGCGGTCAGAACGTCTCCTTCGCCGGCGTACCCGACCCCTGCGGCCATCTCTTTGCACGCCTCCATGAAGGGCATGATGCGCATTCCGCAGTCCGGGCCGATCTTCGTGAAATTCACGGTGAAGGCATTCAGCTGATGACGTTTGATCCACTGTCTGATGGTCAGGCAGTCCTCCACGGTCTTGCGGTGCACGTCCGGATTAAGCGGCTCGCGGATCTCGTAATCCTGCAGGTCCTTTTTCATCTCCGCTTCGATCTCCTGCGGATTCAGGGCCGATCTTATCTCGTTCAGTTCAGAAGCGGACGAATATACCGCTTCGACGCCGAAGATGCTCTGAAGGTCCGAATCGGAAATCAGGAAATCGCCCATCCCGTCGAAACTTCCGCCAACGCTGCCGACCCTGGATCCGGCGACGGACGATGCTGCGACTGCTGCTTTGACAAGACCGCCTGCGCGTTTGACCACGTCGGACTCCGGGAAAGGACCTGCGGCGATCGCGTATTTCTTGCCGTTCCGCTTCAGAAGATTGCACATATCCATCACGCCGTGAATCCCGTGGCAGAGGTTATAGTCTTCAGGAGAGTGGAAATGATAGGTATCCGTCGTATCGAGCACAACGATGGGAAGTTTCGTTCCTGCCAGCACGTCTGCCGATTCGAGAGACGGCGAGTATGCCGCGTGCCAGGTCACGATGGCGTCGGCACCGGCCGACTCATAGCCGCGGACCGCCTGTTCGAATTCCTGCCTGACGCAGATGATGGGCGTGCGGATCACTTCGAACCCGTCTGCCTCAAACGCCCTGGCGACCGATTCGTAAAAACCGGAGAGTCTGTCGCGGATATCCAGTCCGCACTCGTCATACAGTTTGATATACAGCGGCAAAAAGCCGATCTTGATCTTTTTCATTTCGCATTTTCTCCTTTGAACGAGTAATGGAATAATTTGCATGCGTTCTTACACATGATTTTTTCAATGTCGTTTCTGCCAAGGCCCAGCGTTCCGCAGGCGCGCTTGAACGCCCTGAGTTCCTCATACATGAAAGTCGTGATCTCCGTGCTGTCGCTCTCCGCCATGTTCTTGTCATAAGACACGTCTCCGTAAAGGCCTCTCGGGACCACGTTGACGTAATGGCCGTCCTGCTCGATCCTGTACATGCGCATTTTGGTTATCGGCATGTCTGATCCGAACAGCACCCTGTCAGTCCCTGCCATCTCGATCACTTTTTCCATGGCCGTGTCCAGCGTATTGGCGGTAAAGTCGTAATACAGGTTCTTAGCCCGCTTCAGCACGCTGAACGCGTCGCCGAAGTCCTGGCTGACGTATGCGCGGCCTATATGCGCGATGATTACTTTAGCCTTTGGCCATCTGTCGTTGATCTCGAGCATCTGCGCGAGGTTGACAGGGTCCTTCAGCCGCAGCTTCCTGGGGATGTGGAGCATGACGATCCCGCCGATCTCGTTCATATAATCCATATGAGCGGGCGGCAGAAAATCAAAGATGCGGACCTCGTCAGCCGGGATGTAGGGCGGGCAGTTGCACAGGTACGGCTTGATGCCGCAGAAACCGTCTGCCATAGCCTTCTGCAGTTCCTCTTTCGACGTGTCCCAGTTGGTGCAGTAAAGGACAGGAAGGCTGTCCTTCTTCGCACATGCGAGCGCATACTTGTTAATGGGATTCAGCCGGCATGTCGGCATACCGAAAAGCACCTGCCTGACCGTCTTTCCCGGGAACATCTGCCGGTAGGACTTATGCATGTCCTCCAGCGTCATCTCCGGCGCGACGAGCGTGGGCCACCGCACGGCGCCTTTCCGCTCCTCTTCGCTGTACCGCATCATAGACTCGCGATAGACGTGGACGTGCGCGTCCATGATCCTGTCCGGAAGGAACCCAGCCAGTTCCTCTTCATATACCCGACGGTCGTAATCCGTCACCTGAACACCAACCATATCCTATTTCTTCTCCTGAAGGATTTCTTCCACCGCATTGAGGATGTAATCGATCACGGCCTCGTCCGAGATAATCGGCGGCTTCATCAGCACGGCCGGCAGGCAGTTGGCCTTGTAGATCTGCGCTGACGCGTCGATGCATCTTTCTTTCATCTTGGACGCGAACGCAGCGGCTGCGTCTACAGAACGGAAATGGAGAGCGGCAAGCAGCTGCATCCCCTCTGCCGCGAGAAGGATATCGGGGTATTTCTCTTTCAAAGCCTTAAGCCCCTTTTCGAGCCTTTCCCCGATTATCTCGATCTGATCCGCGTTTTCCCTGGCGAACGTCATCGTGATCAGGTAAGCAAGCGATGCAAGCTCCTCCTGCCCGTTCGTGACCAGGGCGCCGAACTGGTTGAGCGTATCCATCTCATACGTCGTAATGATCTTACTGGCAGGATATTCACCGCCCGGGAATCCCTTGCCGACGATCACGAAATCCGGGTGCAGGCCGTACAGCCTGAACTGGAACATTCCCTTATACCACATGCAGGACTGGATCTCATCGACCATCGTCGGCGTATCGTAGGCAGCGCACAGCTCATGCGCCTTCTGCAGATACTCTTTTTTAAGACGTATCCCGCCGTAGTTCATCAGGACGATCTCGTGCGCAAAGCCGGCGGTCTTGTATTTGCCGCTGTTGTATTTCTTGATCTTTGCCTCAAAGTCTTTTATGTCGTTGATGGCGACGGGGACTACCTTGTAAAGGTCTCCCTCGCCCGCCTTTTCCGCATAGTCCGGCCACAGGCCGCGGAAAGTCTGCGCCAGGACCGTCGTGCCGTGGTAGTTCCCTTCGATCCCGCCGTTGTTGTCGCCGATGATGAAGAATACCGGCACCTTCCCTGCGTATTTCGGCTCCGGGAAGGTCTTGTCCAGTTTGTAGAACCTGGCCAGCATCATCTTGAACCCCGCTTCGCAGGAAAGGCTTCCCGTTTCAAGGTTGATCACGCGGTTGAGCACCTTCGGTGCTTTGGACGCAAGGACCTTTTCCGTTGCTTTCTCATCCGCCCAGTCGATCCCGTTTGCGGACTGCACCAGCCGGATCTCCGCCAGTCTGGTCACGTATCCGCGCGTGTTGTTGTGCGTCGCGTTCAGGATGCCCAGCTTCCGCGCGTTGTCTATCAGCCTGTACCCGTCGAACTTATGGCCGAGAGACGCGTGGTAGTGCTCGCTTTTCCCGATGAGATACAGTTTTCCGTCCTCGCCGATCCGGAACGTGCCGAACCCCGTCAGCGGAGCCGTATGCGTGTTCGTGGCATGCGCAAACGCCTGCGTGGCGGCGCCGTCGATCGTCTTCGCGATAGGAGCGGTTATCACTGTCCCGACTTTGGCAAGCAGTTCGTCGTTCTTTTTCTGCTTGTCCGCAGGATAAAAATCGATCTTTTCATCAGCCGCAGCTTTCGCTTCGGCCTCGTTCAAAACACCGAGCGCGACATTGGCCCGGATCACAGCATCGATATAATCGTTTCCCAGCAGATCGCGCAGGGAACATTTTACAGACACAAACATTTTTACCACCCCTGAACCCTTATTTGATTTCAACTACGCGCTTTTCATAGTAGGACTGCAGCGCGGCAGTCTGCAGTTTGTGCGACAGCTCCGTCTCTTCCGGCCGCATCAGGCCGAACGGGATCTCGATCTGTCTGATCTCGCAGATAAAGGCTGCCCACATCTGCAGGATAGCATCCGTGAACCCGAACTCGAAAATGCTGCCGGTTATCGTCGGGATCATCGGCTTGTATCCGATCCCGAGCCTACACCAGGCCTGTTCCTTCTCCCATGAATCCGTATACCAGAATCCGTTCGGATCCTTTGAAGAGAACCTGACGGATGCTTTGATCCCGTCCACTTCCAAAGACCAGTCGTCTGTCGCTCCGGGAGCTAGGCGCTTTGTCACGAGGAACATCGGGAACTGGCCGCCGTCTTTGTCGTCGACCATACAGGACAGCGTAGCGTTGTCCCATGTCAGGCATTCGGCGATGCCGCCCTTCCCGTCCGGGCGCTCCTTGACGATCTTGGACAGCGTCGCGCTGACGTTCTTCGGGATCCATCCCATTCTGAAAGGAACATGTTCCGTGTGGATACCAAGGTCTCCCATGCAGCCGTATTCGCCGTTTATCTCGACCATTCTTTTCCAGTTGATCGGCTTGTTCAGGTCCATATCGCTGGAATGGCAGAACGATGATCTGACCTCAATAATCTTCCCCAGTTTCCCGGATTGGATCCAGCGGATCAGTTCCTGGCATGCGGGATAGTACGGGAACTCACTGGAGCAGCGGACAACGACTTCGGGGTGTTCCCGGATCGCGGCCATGATCTCGGCATTAGCCTTCTGATCGATCCCGAACGGTTTCTCCCCCAGAAGATGTTTGCCGGCCCTGATGATATCACAGTAGAACCGGCTGTGCAGCGAATGCGGAACGGCGCAGTAAACGGCATCGATATCTTTTTTGGCCAGCAGTTCATGGTAATCCGTCTCATCATAGCGGATACTGTCAAAGTGTTTCAGAAACCACTCTTTCGCTCCCGGATTCGTGTCGCAGATACCGATGATCTCCGGCTCCGGGATGTCCGCGTTCAAATGGCACCAACGTGCCGCCGCTGATGCGAATTCTCTTCCCATCAGGCCGCATCCGATTATTCCGAATCTGATTTTTTCAGGCATGCTATCCTCCCGTCAGCTTATCACGCTGTCCCTGACATCGTTGCAACCGGGTCGGCCGTCATATTCCAACATCCGGACGGCCCGCCGGGCAACTCTTTTTGCTTGTAATCATTATACCACACGGACGCGAAAAAAAACAGTTCCCGGAAGCGTTTTCAAGTAAGACTTGTTTTTTAATTTAAATTAATGTAAAATAATAAAGGTTATTTTCAAACTGTTTAATCTGTTTTCAACTGTTGCGAAAGAAAGGATGGCCTTTTCTCCCGTCGCCTTGAAGGGAGGCCGGTTTGTAAGAGATGCAGTATTTAATTATGGGGATGATCCTTGCGGGAAGCATCCTGATGGTATATAACATCATCCGTTATTCCGTTTTTATCAAACGCAATTACGATCTTGAGCACAAGGCATCGGTCAACTGGATTACCATTATACCGCTTCTTTTGCTGGTTTTCTTCCTCGTCGGTTACGTCATCATCGGCATCAGCGGGATCGCGGACCTTCTGACCGCGGCCATACTGCTGGGCGGGAGCATCTTCGTATTTCTTCTTCTTTGGGTGATGTACTCGATCATCGGGCACGTCCGGGATACCGAGAATATTCTGGCCGCCCGCTATGAGGAAATCAAGCACGGCATATCCATTCTCACAAAAGACGCACTGACGATTCTCCACGTCAACCTCACGAAGGACGAGATTGAGGAACAGAGCGGCAGCGCCTTTTTCGGCTCCGGCGCGCCGTATGACAAGTATTCCGAGTACTTCACGGCCTACCGGGATAGCGTCATCCGCAAAGACGAAGGCAGTTCCCCATTCAGTCTGGAGGCCTTGACCGGCCGTTACCTGGACGGACTGACCAACGTCTCCGAGATCGCGCTCGTCCGGTGGAACGACGGATCCGCCTCGTTTGTAAAAACCGAAGCCACGCTCACGAAGAAACCCGTTTCGGGCGATATAGTCGCTTTTATCGTCGCCATGCCCTATAACGAGGAAACCGTCCAGACGACACTGCTGCAGACGGTCCTTATGGACGAGTACGACCGCATCGCATATCTGATGAACGGAAACTATAAGGTCCTGGTCAGCAACAGCGCAAAGAAAGACAGTCTTCTGCTGTCCGACACAAAAGAAGACACCTATGAATCCATTTATCTTAACTATATTCTGCCGGCGATGTCTTACGACTGGGCGAACAACAGCGGAAAACCGAATCCGCTTCGCCTGTCCACGATCGAGAACGAACTGAATGAAAAAGATTTTTACGAAGTCGACGCGCCTTTTACGATCAACGGCGAACAGCTGTACAAACATTTTTCTTTCTATAAGATCAACGGAGACGCAAAGTTCTACCTGATGCTCCTTTCCGACTCGACCAAGATCCGGGAGGCCCAGGAACAGCGGAACAAGGAGCTGGCGGCCGCACTTGAATCTTCGGTCCGCTCCAATGAATCGAGGATACGCTTTTTCTCCAACATTTCGCACAATCTTCTTACGCCCATGAACGGTATCCTCGGATATGCCGACCTGGCCATGAAGGAACCGGACCCGGAAATCATACATACCTATGTAGAGAAGGCGTCCATTTCCGGGCGTAAACTGCTCAGGCGCCTGAATGATCTTTTCACGATGAGCCTGATTGACAGCGGCACGCTGAAACTGGATTGTCTGCCGACCGGCCTTCCGGCACTGATCAATGATATTACCCTGCGGTTCACAGACGAATTCAAGGACAAAGGGATAACCTTCGTGGCCGATACCGCCGCGCTTGAGAACGGGGTTGTCCTGTGCGACCCGATGCGTCTGGCGCAGATCCTGGAGCGGCTGCTGGAAAACTCGGCCGCATTCGTTCCGGAAGGCGAAAGCATACGGCTGTCCGTTTCGCAGCCGGGAAACGACGCCGGGAAAACGTGTCTGTTCCGGATCAGCAATCGCGGGAAAGCAATCCCGCGGGACGTCATCGGGCGGATTTTTGACCCGGACTCCTGGACAGAAAACAACGACGTCACGGACGATTACGGCGCGGGGATCGGTATGTCCGTAGCCAAAGCGATCCTTGACGCGATGGGCGGTACCGCTTCCGTCAGAATGGAGGGTGAAGACGAGGTCGTCTTTGACGTGTGTATACCGTTTGAACTTCCCGCAGACGAAGGACCCGGCATAGACTCGGACGCAAAGGTCGAACTGAACTCGCTGCGGCTGCTGGTGGTGGATGACAATGAAATCAACCGGGAGATCGCCCAGCTGATCCTCTCCGCTGAAGGCTATGAGATCGATCTGGCTTCCGACGGTGCGGAAGCCGTCGACAAGATCAGACGCGGCACTGTCCGGTACGATGCGGTTCTGATGGACATTCAGATGCCGGTGATGAACGGATACGAAGCAACTGCCGCGATCCGTTCGCTCCCCGATCCCGGTCTGGCATCTGTTCCTATCGTCGCCATGACGGCCAACGCCTACCAGGAAGACCAGAACGCGGCGCTGAAAGCCGGTATGAACGGCTACACGCCAAAGCCGATCAACCCCGACGAGATCCGTTCCATCCTGAAAAAAGTACTTTCATAACCATCATTTTTTCCGCTGAGAACAATTCTTGTAACGGAGGTATTGCCCTTCCGTGACGGCTGTCACGGATGAGCGAACTGCGATGAAAGACAATTCTTTAACAGATCCGTCCGCCGGGCGGTTTATCAAACATCTTTCGCCTTTGGCAGTCTGGGCGCTTTCCTTCGGGTGCAGCGTCGGCTGGGGCGCTTTCGTCATGCCAGGATCCACCTTCCTTCCGATTGCCGGACCCGCCGGTACCGCAATCGGCATTGGGGTCGGCGCGCTGATCATTTTCATCATCGGCGTCAATTATCATTTCCTTATGAACCGTTTCCCGGACGCGGGCGGTACGTTCAGTTTTACCAAACACGTTTTCGGGTACGATCACGCATTTCTTTCCTCCTGGTTCATGGTGCTGGTATACCTTGCCATCATCTGGGCCAACTGTACGGCCCTTCCGCTGATTTTCCGGACGCTTTTCGGCGATATCCTGCAATTCGGCTACCTGTACACGATCGCGGGCTACGAAGTGTATCTGGGAGAGATCCTTCTGTCTGTCTCCTCGATCCTGCTGTTCGGTCTGATCTGCTTAAAAGGCGGAAAAATCGCCTCTTCCGTCCAAATCGCTGCCGCATTGATCCTGATCGCCGGCATCACGGTCGGCCTCGTCTACGTCATTTCCCGGGGCGAAGCCGTTTCCGCAGTTCTTTTTAAGCCTGCCTTTTCCCCTGAAAACCATCCCCTCGCCGGGATTCTGTTTATCGTTTGCCTGGCGCCATGGGCCTTTGCCGGGTTCGAGTCCGTATCCCAGTCGACGGAAGAGTTCAAATTTCCGGTTAAGAAAACCCTTTTGATCATTTCCTTTGCCCTGGTCAGCGCGGCGGCAGCCTATATCATGCTTGTCTTCATCGCATCTTCCGCCGTTCCCGAAGGCTATACGAACTGGTTTTCCTATGTCAGCGATCTGGACAATCCCTCGCTGAGCGGCGCCAGCGGTTCCCCGGTATTCAACGGAATCCTTTCTGCCGCAGGCATCCCCGGGCTGATCATTCTCGGCGTCGCTGCGGCGGCGGCAATCATCACGGGGCTCATTGGGAACATGACGGCGGCCAGCAGGCTGGTCTGTTCCATCGCGAGAGATGATCTGATAAGCGAACGGTTCGGCCGTCTCAACAGGCACGGCGTGCCGAAAGCCGCGATCCTGTTCCTGATGGGGATCTCATTCATCATTCCCTTTTTCGGACGGGCTGCCATCGGATGGGTCGTCGACATCAACACGATCGGCGTAACCATCGCGTATGCCTATACCTCCGCCGCCGCTTTTAAAGAAGCCGCCGGCGCAAAGAAGAAAACCAATTGCGTTTTCGGACTTGCGGGCATTCTCGTTTCATTTTTCTTCCTGTTCTATTTCCTGATCCCGAATTCCTGGTCCGCATCGTCCCACTCCTCCCTTTCCACCGAGTCTTACCTGATGCTCCTTGTCTGGATCGTTCTAGGCTTTGTCGTTTTCTTTCTGCTCTTCAGGCACGACCGTTCCTTCCGGATCGGGAAAACGACGTTCGTCTGGATCGTATTGCTTCTGCTGCTGTTTTCCACATCAACGATATGGGCGTTCAAAACGATCACCAAGGACGCATCGACCGTGATCGAACAGTACGCCGAAGCGGAGAGGGGCGCCTTTGAAGGGTACGGGGTCACTCTGTCTGAAGAAGAATTTGAAGCAAGGCAGAATGAGTTGGAAGCCTGCATCCACCAGGTCACAAGAAGGATCGTTTTCAGCACGCTGTTTTTGCTCATCATTACGATCATGGCGATGATGATCGTCTTCAGGATCTATAGTGACGTACAGAAACGTCACCAGACAGCCGTAGAACGAAGAGATATCGCGGAACAGAGCAGCAACGCGAAAACGACGTTCCTTTCCAACATGAGCCACGATATAAGGACTCCCATGAACGCGATCGTGGGCTACGTCCAACTGGCAAAAAGGGAGAAAGATGTCTCGCCCGCCATCAGCAATTACTTGTCCAAGATTGAGGCGTCCAGCGATCACCTGCTGGCGCTGATCAACGACGTGCTTGAACTGAGCCGGATCGAGAGCGGGAAAATGGAACTCTCGCCAGTCCCCTCAGATCTACGGCGTATCATGGAGGACTTGAGGAATCTGTTCGCCACGCAGATGGAGGCAAAGAACATCAGCTATACCGTCTCCTGCGACAATCTTCTCAATCCGTTTATCCTGTGCGATGCGAACAGACTGAACCGCGTCCTTTTGAACCTGGTCAGCAACGCGTATAAATACACGCCCGAGGGGGGATCTGTGACAGTCACTCTCTCGCAGACGGGAACTATGGACGGCGCCGCCTCTTTTTGCATCAGCGTAAAAGATACCGGTATCGGTATGAGCAAGGATTTCGCTTCGAAGGTGTTCGAGGCATACGAGCGGGAAAGGACTTCCGCAGTCGAAACCATTCAGGGCACCGGTCTTGGAACCGCCATCACAAAGAGCATTGTCGACCTGATGGGTGGGACAATCGAAGTCTTCTCCGAAAAAGGCAAAGGATCTGAATTCGTGGTCCGCGTCTCATTCCCGATCGATGCCGAAGCGGATGATGACGCTCTTTCAAAACAGGCATCGGACAACGCCGCTTACGATTTTGCCGGCATGCGGCTGCTCCTTGTCGAAGACAATCCTGATAACTGCGATATCTCCAAAAGAATGTTTGAAGAAATCGGATTCAGCGTCGACGTGGCGGTCAACGGCGAAGAAGCCGTCGAAGCGGTCGCTTCCTACGCGCCCGGACGATACAGTGCCGTTATCATGGATATTGAAATGCCGGTCAAAAACGGATATGAAGCCGCCAGGCTCATCCGATCGCTCAAGAATCCGGGACTTGCCGGCATACCGATCGTCGCGCTGACCGCCAAAGCTTTCAGCGAAGATATCGCGGCTGCGAGAGAGGCGGGCATGGATGCCCACATTTCCAAGCCCGTCAGTCTAGAATCCCTCAGAAAAACGATGGAAGAGGTCCTTCTGTAAGAACGCACCTGCCGCTTTGGAGAGTGCATTTTACCGGGATTTCCGGCCATTCTACTGGGAGTAGAGCGCAGAATCGCTTCTTCTACTGATGCTTCAGGCATGCTCTATTGTTGACTTTTGCTATTGTCCGGGCCCGTTTTTTTTGGTACAATCAAATCAGGGACAGGAAAGGAGAGGTCCAGGGGATGAACGAAAAGCGACGAATCATTTTTTATCAGGACGAATTAAATGATGAGTTTTCGCGGGCGAAGATCCGTCCGCGCACGATCGACGCCTCTTACCGTTACGACCGTTCCCGCTTCCTGTCATTCATCATTTACCGGCTGATCGGAAAACCGCTGGCGTTTTTGTATGTCAAATGCAAATACGGTCAGAAACTGATCGGTGCCGAAAAATGGAAACAGTTAGGCAAGCAAGGCGCCTACCTGTACGGGAATCATACGCAGGCCGACGCGGATCCTCTCATCCCAAATCTTATCAGATATCCGGGCAAAGTCTTCACCGTCTGCCATCCGAACAACGTTTCCATCCCTTTAGTAGGCGGACTGATGCCCTATGCCGGCGCCATACCGCTTCCGGACGACATGACCGCCTGGCGGAATTTCATTGGCTGCATCGGCAAAAGGATCAAAGAAGGATCCGCCGTCTGCATCTATCCGGAGGCGCACATCTGGCCTTACTACACCGGCATAAGGCCTTTCCCCGACACATCCTTCAGCTATCCGTGCCGGGACAACGCGCCTGTTTTCTGCTTCACGAACACGTATGTGTCCGGAAAGCACGGAGGAAGGCCGCGCATCATCACGTATCTCGACGGCCCGTTCTACCCGGATGCCTCCCTGCCGCCGAAGCCGCGTGCCAAAGCCTTGCGAGACAAAGTATATCAAACGATGACAGAACGCGCGCGTCTGTCGAACACACAATATGTCCAGTACATCAAAAAAGGGTGATTCTTGATGGTTAATATTCTTTTCTGCGGAAACGAGGGCGTTTTTGACGGGATCCTGACATGTATGCTTTCCGCAGTCAGACGTTCCGATTCGAAAGAGCCATACACCGTTTTCCTCTTCACGATGGACCTGCAGCAACTGAGTCCGGCATACACCCCCATCACGGACGACCAGGCCGCATTTCTGGAAGGCGTGCTGAAGGAATACAATCCGGGCAGCCGCGTCTGCAAGACGGATGTGTCGGGCCTGTATGGCGACTGGTTCTCAGGGTGTCCCAACGAGGGCGCCTACTGTTCTCCCTACACGCTGATCCGCCTGTTCGCGGATCTGGTGGACGGGATGCCGGACAAGCTGCTTTATCTCGATGCCGACATCATGTTCAACAGGGACATCCATCTTCTGTATGACATCGATATTACCGACTATGAATACGCCGCCTCGAACGACCATTACGGGAAATACCTGATCCATCCCGGATATATCAATGCCGGCGTGCTGCTGTTCAATATGGTCAGGGCCAGAGAAACGGGGCTTTTTGAAAAGTCCAGGGACTGGATCCGGAAGAAAAAACTTGTATTTGCCGACCAAAGCGCCCTGATACGCTCAACGACCAGACGGAAGCTCCTTCCCCAGCGCTATAACGATCAGAAATTTCTTCACAAGCACACCGTCGTCCGCCACTTTTCCAAACGTCTGTTCTGGCTTCCCTATCCCCACACGGACAACATCAAGCAGTGGCATGTCGACCGCGTCCATTCCGTCTTTCACTATCATCAGTTCGATGATATACTCACGGAATACCAATCCAGAAAAACTGCCTTTGAGAGGTTCAAGAAATGATCCGTACTGCCCCATGCATCCCAGTGTTTTTTGCCTGCGATGACAAATTCGCCAAATATACTGCCGTATCGCTGTTCTCTCTCATCAAGAACGAACCGCAAGACACCGCATGCACTTACAAAATTCACATTCTCAACACCGGCCTTTCCGAAAGTTCCCGGCAGATCCTCTCCGAGCTGGCAAGCGATCGTTTCTCGATCCGGTTTGAGGACGTCTCGGATTATCTGGATAAGCTTTCAGACAGATTTCCCATCCGGGACTACTATTCTAAATCGACATATTTCAGGCTGATCATTGCCGACATGTTCCCGGATTATGACAAAGCCGTCTACCTGGACAGCGACACCATCGTCCGCAGCAGCATCCGAGAGCTCTACGATACGGATCTTACGGATGATTACCTTCTTGCGGCTGCGCACGAACAGGCGATGGTCCAGAACGATATCTTCGGGACGTACGTGGAGACCGCCCTCGGGATCAGCCGCCACAACTATTTCAATGCCGGCGTCATACTCCTGAACTGCAGGGCTATGCGCGACCAGAAGTTTTTGAAGCGGTTCGCCGACCTGCTGAACTTCTATGAGTTCAAAGTGACCCAGGACGAAGACTACCTCAACGTGCTGTGCAAGGACCATGTCCTATGGCTCGACCAGCGCTGGAACACCGAGCTGTACGGTTCTGTTCCGTATCCGATCGAGGAAGCCAGGATCCTGCATTATATCATGACCAGCAAGCCGTGGCATTACCCGGAAGCTTTAGCCGGCGACCAGTTCTGGCAGTACGCGGAGCAGACCTCTGTCTTTTCCGACATTAAAGACGAGCTGAAAGCCTACACGGACGACATGCGGCGGCAGGACGCCGAGACCTGCGCCCGGCTGGAACAGCTGGCACTCAGTGAAACGAACCGGCCGGATCATTATCTTGCAAGGCTTCGTTCAAAGCAGGATCCCGACCGCGTCCAGATCCTGAAAAAAATCAGCATGTTCGAAAGCGAGAAACGGTTTGCCGAGGACGTGGAAGACGATCCCCCGACAAAGCCGCTGCTGCCCGACGACATAGACTACTACCATTCCGGCGTCATCGCGAACATCAAAACGAAAGCCGCCTTCGCGGCGGCAAGAAAGGTAGTCGTGAAACTGCTCGCCAACAAGCAGCTGATCATCCGGGAGATCCGGGGCATCAAGAACATGAGCGATCTAGAGGGCGGCGCTGTCGTCACATGCAATCATTTCAACGCGTTCGACAGTTTTGCCATCCAGCTCGCTTTCGAGGCCTCGGGCCGGAAAGACAAAAAATTCTACCGGGTGATCCGTGAAGGAAACTACACCTCCTTCCCCGGATTCTACGGCTTTTTGATGCGGAACTGCAACACGCTCCCGTTGTCCTCCAACGTCAGGACGATGATGAAATTCACGGAAGCCACCGGTACGCTGCTCAAAAAAGGAAATCTTGTCCTTGTTTATCCGGAGCAGAGCATGTGGTGGAACTACCGGAAGCCCAAGCCGCTGCAGACAGGCGCCTTCACCCTGGCCGTCAGGAACCAGGTCCCTGTTCTCCCCTGCTTCATCACCATGCGTGATTCCGCAGTCATCGGCCAAGACGGCTTCCCTGTGCAGGAATACACGATCCATGTTTCCGAACCGCTTTATCCGGACATGAGCCTTCTGTACGCCAAATGCGTTCAGGATCTGATGAACAGGAACTTTGAAGTCTGGAAAAATATTTATGAAACAGAATACCAGCTGCCCCTGACATACTATTCGGAAAGCGCGGGCGGCATAGGCTGATCTTTCGGGGTCAAGACAAGACAACGGCTGTTAGGCAACCAGAATCATCAAGGTTGCTTAACAGCCGTTTTTGTTTCAGATAATCGAAAGACTGCAAAAAAGTGTCAGACGCCTGAAAACCGATTACAGCTCGCTGACGCTCAGTTTGTCGAGCGTGCAGTTCCCCTCTTCGTCCGCTTTTACGCATGCGGAATAGCGGAATGTTTTCAGTTTTCCAGTCGGAGAGATCGTGCCGACCGACCCGGAAATAGCATAAGCCCCGTCCTTTTCATTGAATTCAGTGATGCTGACGTCGTCGATCTTGTCCCGGGGGATCAGCTTTTTGAACTCGTCTTTTGCGTTGGCAATGAATTCTCTTACTTTCATTGCGCGTTTTTCGTTGTCCATCTTTGCCATGATAAAAAACCTCCAGACTGTTTCATGAAATCGTGCTGCGCTGTCGCGACACATATCTTCCATTTGTATTGTAACACCCATTTGCTAAATTTTCAATTAAAAAAACACAAAATAGTCAAAAAAGCATTCGGGATGTCCGCATCACCGCTCAAACCGTTTCAGCAGTTTCCTCTTCTTCTCCCCTGCCTCGCCGGAATAGGGGTGCTCGCGAAGCGGCAGATTGAGGTGCGTTTTTCCTTTCAGGACGGTCTGCGGATGGGTGAATTCGCGGAACCCCCATTCGCCGTGATACGCGCCCATGCCGGAATGCCCCGTGCCGTTGAACGGAACGCCTTTGACCATCATGTGAACGCATACCTCGTTGATGCATCCGCCGCCGAACTGCTGCGTGGACATGACGTGCTCTGCCCACTTCATATCGCTTGTGAAGACGTACATCGCAAGCGGATGCTCACGCTCTGCTATGACATCGAGAATCTCTTCGACTTCCGAATCTTTGAAAGGAACGACCGGAAGCAGCGGGCAGAACAGTTCGTGCAGGACGATCTCTTCGTCCCTATCCACAGGACAAATGACGGTCGGGGCGAATTTGTTGTTCTCCCTGTCTCCCTTCCCGCCGAATACGATGCGGTCCCTGTATTCCTCCGCGAGCCGTTCGCATTTCTCATACGCGGCAGGCGTGATCAGTTTCGGGTATTCCGGATTGTTCACAGGATCCTCTCCGATCTGCCTTGTGAACTCGTTTTTCAACTCGTCAAGGAATACGTCCGCCACTTCCTCCGCCACTGCGATCTGGTTGATGTTGATGCATACCTGTCCTGCGTTGCAAAGCTTGAAAAAGGCGATCTTCCGGGCGGCGTCTTTCAGATCCGCATCCTTCCTGACGATGCACCAGTTCCCCGTTTCGCCTCCGAGTTCCAGCGCGACCGACGTCAATTGAGCCGATGCCTTTTCAAGGACGTGCTTTGCCACCGAGGGCGATCCTGTATAAAAGATCTTGTCAAACCGTTCATCAAGGCACAAATCCGCTACGTCATGCCCGCCGTCGATCACCGTGACATACTCTTCAGGATAGATATCGGCAATGAGTTTTTGAAGCGCTCTTGTACTTGCGGCAGATTTCGAACTGGTTTTCAGCACCGCCGTGTTGCCTCCCGAGATAGCGGCTGCCAGCACACCCAGCGAAAGCAGGATCGGAAAATTGAACGGGCTTATGATCAGTGAAACGCCGTACGGCATTTTGTATACTTTCGTCAACGTGCTCGGAAAGCACAAAAGCCCGCTGAAGTGCCGCTCCGGTCTTGCCCATTTCCTGATCCCGTGAAGGATCTCGTTGACCTCTACGATGACAGGGCCGAGATCACACAGGTATGCCTCGATCGGGCTCTTATTGAGGTCCTCATAAAGGGCCGACTCCAGCATATCCCGGTTATCGATCACCGCCTGCTTGAGTTTTTTGAGCTGCCCGATCCGCCACTTCACATCAAGCGTGGCGCCTGTTCGGAAAAACTGCCTTTGCTTGCTGACGATTTCATGCACGGTCTCTTTCGAATAAATCATTTCATTCATAACCCCTGTTGTTACTCACTTAACTTCAAAGATAACCTATTTCGACAAGTCCCGGGTTTACATCTTCCAAGCGCTTTTGCTAATTACATATATGCCATTATGCTTCTCTCTCGCAAGGCCCCGTTTGTCGTTCCCTTTTTCAGTATATCACGAAAGTGTGCAAAAAGAAACTCCCTTTGCCCAGACAGACAAAAGGAGTTTGAATATGGCGCCCTCTGTAGGACTTGAACCTACGACCCCCTGATTAACAGTCAGATGCTCTAACCAACTGAGCTAAGAAGGCAAATAGTTTTTAAAGAAATTGGGGAAACAAATATTTGTTTCCCCAAAAATGTTGGCATTGACCTATTTTTCCGCCCCGTCTCCAGGGAAGTATCTTCGGCACCGCAAAGCTTAACTTCTGTGTTCGGAATGGGAACAGGTGGACCCTTTGCGTCAAAAACACCAACTGCGGATCTCTCCGCACCCTTTCGGGTCTGTGTCAGCAACGACCTATTTTTCCGCCCCGTCTCCAGGGAAGTATCTTCGGCACTGCAAAGCTTAACTTCTGTGTTCGGAATGGGAACAGGTGGACCCTTTGCGTTACAGTCACTGACTATGGTGCACCTTCGGGGACTCGAACCCCGGACCCACTGATTAAGAGTCAGTTGCTCTACCAGCTGAGCTAAAGGTGC
>JAFSSK010000175.1 GCA_017451045.1 Clostridia bacterium | reverse complement strand
GGAACCTATCTGGAGATAGGAGTTCCCTTCCATCTCCACGGCGGCGATCGCCGCGCGGCCGAACCGCAGCAGCTTTTCCCTGACGTCTTCCGGGATCTGCGTGTCCGTCGCGTCCTGCACGTCATGCCCGTAAATGCCGAACGCGGGAAGTCCCTTCTGGGCGTGTGCGGCCAGAACGGCGGCCAGGTATACGGCGCCCGGTCTTTCCGTCCCGTTGAAGCCCCACACGGCCTTGATCGTATGCGGATCCATGTCCATCGTTTCGGATCCGTAGCACCAGCAAGGAGTGACGGACAGCGTCACGCCGACGTGCTCGCGGCTGAACTGTTCCGCGCAGGCGGCTGTCTCGCCGACGCGCCCGATGGTCGTGTCCGAGATCACGACGCGCACAGGCGTCCCGTCCGAGTATTTCAGGTTTTCCTCAAACAGCTTTTTGGCTGCCTTCGCCATGCCCATCGTCTGATCTTCCAGCGATTCGCGGACGCGGAGCGCGCCGCGTCTGGCATCGATGATCGGGCGGATGCCGATCGCATAATGCGTACCGATTTTTCTCTTTCTCATAACGATTATCTCCTTTGCTGCATTGTTTATATTAAATATTCTTTCAAAAGTTTTCCCTTTCGGACGGATCCTTCTCTGCCGCCGTGCGGCGCTTCTCAAGGATCCTGATCACAATTGCCGCGCACGCTCCAAAAGAAACGAAGGAGATGCACAGGTAGATGAAAGCGTCTCCGATGAGGACGTAAAGCGTTCTGTGCGTCCTTATCGTCAGCTCCCCGACCGTGACCGTTTCCGTGTTTGGTTCAGTCGCCGACACGGTCCTTCCCGCCCAGTCCGTCACCGTCGAGATGCCCGTATCCGCCGCCTGCACGAATCCCCGGCCGCATTCCACCGCGCGCATTTTCCCGTGCGCGACATGGACGGTCTTGAAGAAAGAATGCTCGAACCAGGAATCGTTGGCCTGGTTCGTAAGGATCCCGGCTCCTTTTCTTGTAGAAAGTCGCGCGATGTCCGCGTACGGCGAATCGTAGCAGATCATGGGACCGACAGAAGCGGTATCCGTCTGCCATACGACGATGTTCTGACCGGGACTCAGCTGATCATCGTCCAGCGGCAGGTCCGAAATCCCCGGCAGTAACTTTGAAAGCCATTCCAGCGGCATATACTCGCCGAACGGGACGACATGGATCTTGCAGTACACTTCCTCGTCTACCGTGCCGTCGCTCCTGATGAGGACGGACGCGTTATAAAGGCTGTCCCCGTCCGTGTAGTAAACGCCCGTTACGATATCCACGTGCAGTTCTTCCGCCAGATCCGAGGAAAAGAGGGCCAGCGTGCTGTTTTCGTTCCCGCTGTACTTGAGCGGGATCTCCGTTTCCGGCCAGACGACGACCGTTGCTCCTTTCGCTGCGGCCTGCGCCGTCAGATCCCGACACAGTTCCCGCAGGTATGAAAGATTGGACGCGGAATATTTCAGATTCCTGTCCTGGTTGGCCTGGATGGCCCCCACGACGACCTTTTCGCCCTCCTTTACCAGCGCGTCCTGTACAGCGACAAAGACGATCCCGAAAAGCAGGTTCCCCGCAAACACGGCCAGCGCGACCACGGCGCAAAGACGTCTTCTGTCCGCAAGCCGGATCGAAAGAACTACGGCCATGTTGACGGCGATGATCAGAAATGACACGAAATTCGCGCCGAACAGCGACGCCGTCTGGATAACGGGATAGTAAGGCGCCTGGCCAAGGTACAGCTGGCTAAGCGGCACACCGAACCAGAAAAGCGTCGTGAACCATTCGTTGACGATCATAGCCGCCGCCACAAGGAACGGCGCTGCCGCCCCCATGCGTCTTCTTACGAAAAATCCGGAAAGCAGAGCCGCCAAGAAGACGAGCGCGCAGGCGGGTATCATCTGCGCGATCGTCGTGATGATCCAGCCGGAAAACGTGAACAGGAAAGCCTCAATATGCGGTATGTCCAGAAAATCCAGCGGATACATCAGAAAGATCCATAGATCCGTGATAAGGTAATAAAAAGCAAAAAACAGGATGCAAAGCGCCAGAATACGTTTCTTTTTCGCATTTTGACTGATCAATTCGAAGATACAGTAAAAGAAAGGGACCAGCGCTATCCAGGCAAGGAACCCCGTATGGGGCACCTGCGTGCTGACCCCTCCGAGGAGTCCGGACAAGATGGTCGCGCATGCCATCCATTTGAAGTTTTTGAGCGCCTGAAAAAGCCTTGTCATGACAAATCCCTCAAAAACCAGACAGATTCCTTCGGCACGAAAAACTCCCGTCCTGCAAGATAGCCGAGCGGGCCGCTGCCGTCCTCGAAATCGAAGCGGAGCCTCCAGGCGTAAAGCGCCTGGTATTTATAGCCCTTTTCCCTGTCCTCCCGGTTGACGCCGTATTTCCCGTCTCCGACCAGCGGATGCCCGATGTAGGCCATATGGGCCCTGATCTGATGCGTCCGCCCCGTTACCAGGTGGATCTCCAGCATGGAGATCCCGTTTTTGTAGGACAGGACGCGGTATTCCGTGATGATCTCCTTGCCGCCCGGGAGTTTTTTGTCGCTCACCTGGACGATATTGTTCCGGCTGTCCTTGCGCAAAGTGCCCGTGAGCCTGTCCGATTCGCGCGGCATGCGGCCGTGCACGGCACACAGATAGAATTTGGCGACCTGGTCGAGCCTGATCTTCTCGTTCATGCAGCGCAGTGACTCCGCGTCCTTCGCCGCTATGACGATCCCGCCGGTGTTCCGGTCGATCCGGTTGCACAAAGCCGGCGCGAAAGACTGCTCCTTTTCTGGATCGTATTCGCCTTTCTGGTACAGGTATGCGCAGATGTGCTGGATCAGCGTGTTCTCCCCGCCTTCCTCGTCCTCGTGGACAAGGACGCCGGGACGTTTGTTGCACAGGATGATATGATCGTCCTCATAAACGATCTCGAGCTTCGGCTTTATGGACGCAAGCGCCGAAAGATCCCGGCCGGAGCCATCGAAGAACTCGTCGCGGATGAAAAGCTGGACCGTGTCGCCAGGCTGCAGCATATAGCTCTGCTCGGCCCGCGCGCGGTTCACCTTGATCTTCTTCAGCCGTATGTACTTGTACATCAACGACAGGGGCAGGCCCTTGACAGCCTTCTGCAAAAACTTGTCCAGTCTCTGCCCCGCGTCATTTTCCGTTACGGTCAGGATTCGCATAGTCCGCTTCCTTCAATGGTTTTTGCCGCTTTTGCGGCTTCTTACTATAGAAAAACCCCTATGGGCGGCCGGAAGACCGGCCGGCCCATACGGGAATATCCATCCTATTCAATGAATGCTGTGTCCATGGGATGTCCGGCTTACAACGTACCGAATATCCTGTCTCCGGCGTCGCCGAGGCCGGGAACGATGTATGCGTGCTCGTTCAGATGGTCGTCCAGAGCCGCAGCGTATATATCCACGTCGGGATGTTCCGCCTGCACTTTCGCGACGCCTTCGGGGGCGGCCACGAGGCACATGAAGCGGATATGATTGCATCCATGCTGCTTGAGCAGATCCAAAGCGCCGCACGCAGAGCCGCCGGTAGCGAGCATCGGGTCGACAAGGATGACGATCCTGTCTTCGATATCAACAGGCAGTTTGCAGTAGTATTCGACCGGCAGATGCGTCTCGGGATCGCGGTAAAGGCCGATATGGCCGACTTTCGCGACGGGGACCAGGTTCTGCAGACCGTCTACCATGCCGAGTCCCGCTCGTAAGATCGGGACGATGGCCATTTTCTTTCCGGAAACCATTCTGGCCGTCATTTTCGTGATCGGCGTTTCGATGACGACGTCCTCCAGGGGAAGGTCCCTCGTCAGCTCGTATCCCATCAGCATGGATATCTCTTCCAGCAGCTGACGGAAGTCCTTGGATCCGGTCTTGCGGTTGCGCATGATGGACAGCTTGTGTGTGATCAGCGGGTGATCGACGATATGAAATGCACTCATAGTAAAATCTCCTTCGGCAAATTTTATTCTTATGCACTTTTTATTATACCTTAGACCCTTTCTGTTTGCAAGTACAATATTGCCGAAATGAAACATTTTTCTCATAATCCGAAGGCTGTTCCGCGGCCCGGTCCGGCTTTACTTTGCCGGCGAAATATGGTACAATGGCACAAGATCATATGAAAGGAGGCACAGCGGTATGAGTGAAGGACACAGCGCCGGCATCTTGACGCTCGGGTGCAAGGTCAACCAGTACGAGTCCGAAGCCATCGCGGAAGCGCTGGCAGCACGCGGATTCCGTATCCTGTCGCCGGACGACAAATGCGACGTCTATATCATCAATACCTGCACGGTAACGGCTGAATCAGACAGGAAAGCCCGCCAGTTCATCCGCCGCGCCGTCCAGAAAAATCCCGGCGCATCCGTGCTCGTCACGGGATGCCTCGCCCAGACGCAGGCCGAGACCATCAAAAAGATCCCGGGCGTCAGCTACGTCTGCGGCAACAAAAACAAACTGAACGTCGTAAAAAAGGCCGTCGAACTGGCTGAAAAACCTTCTTTAGCAATTGCGGACTGCGACGTCCCTCCGCTGGACGGCTCCTTCGAGCAAATGTCCATCACCCGTTTCGACAGGATCAGGACCTACGTCAAGATCGAGGACGGCTGCGAGAACCGCTGCGCCTACTGCATCATCCCGGCGGCCCGCGGCCCCGTCCGTTCCAAAAGACCCGAAGACATCCTTTCCGAAGTGAGAGGCCTTGTCAGCGGCGGCTGCCGGGAGATCGTTCTCACCGGCATCGAGACCTCTTCATGGGGCCGGGACATCGGCCGTCCTTCCCTGGCGGCTCTCCTTTCGGACGTCGACGGCCTCGGGGACGGATTCCGCGTCCGCCTTGGCTCCCTCGACCCATCCCTCATCACGCCTTCATTCGTGGACAGGATCAAGGGACTGAGATCCCTGACGCCGCATTTCCATCTGTCCGTGCAGAGCGGCAGCAGCCGCGTCCTTGCCGCGATGAGGCGCAAGTACAACCGCGAGCAGGTCATCAAGGCCGTCTCCCTGCTTCAGGACGCTTTCCCGGATCTGCAGTTGACGGCGGACGTCATCGCCGGCTTCCCCGGCGAGACCGAAGAGGACTTTTCCGAGAGCGCTTCGCTCATACAGGAATGCCGTTTTCTGATGGTCCACGTCTTCCCGTATTCCCGCCGGAAAGGCACGGAAGCGGACAGGATGGACGGGCAGATCCCGGAGCAGATCAAGCGCGAACGCGTGAAAACCCTTATGGGGATCAGCGCGCGCGTCAGGACCGCAATTCTGAAAGAACAGGTCGGCAAAGACGTATCTGTCCTTTTCGAGACTGAAAAGGACGGTCTGTGGGAGGGCCATACGGCCTCTTTCATCGAAGTCTGCGCCCCCGGGGACGAAACGCTGCGGGGGCAGATCAGGACCGTCAGGATCTGCCGGTCGGACAGCAGAAAACTGTACGGAAACGTTTTGGAGGACGAGTAAATGGATCCTGAAAACACGATCGAAGCCATATCGGTCATAAGCGGATTCACCCGCTGCACGGCCGAGCAGTTCAACCTTCTGCGCGAAAAACTATTGCTTCGCATGACGGTCGAGGAACTGCAGTACTGCGCCTCCTGCTACCGAGCGGAGGGACGGGATCCCGGCACGGAGGAACTCCGCGTGCTGGACAGGCTCCTTTCCCTGCAGTACCGCTATCCGGGCGATTTCGTCATCCGCTCGCTGAAGTCCTCCTCACAACAGATCGGACGGACGTGGGATGACCTCATCCGGCGCCGAAAAGCGCTTCGCATACCGCCGGGAAAGCCCGTCGCGCTGTGCGAGATCCCCTATATCATCTCAAAAGACCTGCAGAAGCTTTCGCAGGATCCCGTACAGGAAAGCCTTCCGCGCCTCGTCCCGCAGGGACGGGACGAAAAGCCGTATCTTGATACGGGCGTCATCGGCGCGTCTTTGTTCCGCTCTTCCAACGGCGTCATGTGCCTCACGGGCGATAAGGATTACAGGCCTGCCGGCCATGTTCTCCCCGGAGACAGCATTTTCCTTTTGAACGGTTCGTTCCGCTCCTTCATGGGACTGGCGGACAGGCAGAGCGACCTTGCTTACCTGCACGATCTTTTCACGATCGCGACGGACGGCTTGTTTTTATCTTCGGTCTACAGGCTTCCCGGCGCGGAATTCCGCTTCGGGGATCTTTCCGGCATATTCGGTTCCTCCGACATCCCGGAACTCGTTTCGCGCGGCGACGGATCGATGCTGGCCGTCACGGACAAGGAAAGCCGCGAAGCCTTCCTGGCCCTTGCAGCTGAACTCTCCATCGATACTACAGAAATAGGGGCCGTCAGCGCTTCAGGCGTTTTTTCCGTCGAAAAGGACGGCGTAAGGCCCGTGACGCTGTCAGGAAGGCTGCTCAAAAGCCTTCGTCTGTCCCTGCCGTTTGCGGCAAGCCCGGAGCCGGGCACGGCAGAACGCGATCCTTTCACCCTGCCCTCTCCCGTATTCGTCTGCGGCAAAGAGCCGGATACCGATAATGCGCTGCGGCTCGTCAGCTGCGACGATCCTTCCGATCCTTTTGCGGACGGGCTGAAACTCGTGCTGCTGGCCTTAATGGAGGCAGCCTGCGAAGGAGGCCTTGCGGAGAGCAGCAGTTTCTCGCTTTGCACGAACCTGCCGCCCGTTCAAAACGAATCTGGCGCCACCTTGCAGACAGGCTTTATGCTGGGCGTGTACAGGGGGCTTTGCGAGTGCGCCGTCCGCCTGTCCGAGTGCAGGTATACGCAGTATGAGACCTCCCCGCTGTCCTGCGATCTGTTCATCCTTTCCAGGAAGCAAACCGAAAAGACGGGGCCTGTTTCAGGAAGCGGCGTCTACCTTGCAGAATTCCCCTCTTCAGCCGACGGTCTTCCCGACATCTCCTCCGTCCGCTCCTTCTGCCGGAAACTGGCGTCAGGCCTTGGAAAGATCCCCGGCGCGTCCGCCCGCGTCATCTGCGGCAGGAACCCGGGACAGCTGCTGGAAGAGTTAAAGTTGTCTGCCGTTCCGCTGCCGGGATGCGAGGGCCTGTTCGAGGAAAAGGTCGATCTTGGCTTCCTCGTCTTCGTGCCGGACACGGTGAATCCCGCAGGGCAGCTTTCGAAGATCGGCGAGATCCTGCTGGCGTAAAACGTGTGTCTCGCGGCCTTTCGGACTCGCTGAAAACATCCGAAAAAAAGTAGTTGCATTTTCAGCACAAGTGTGCTATAATCCCTATGTTATCAAAAAAACAGTGCTTTCGTTTAATGATTGATACACCCAAATTGATCGGTAGGAGGTGTAATTATGGCAAAATGCAGTATCTGCGGCAAAGGCGTTGTATACGGCGCGAATGTTTCCCATTCCAACCGTAAGACAAACCGGACCTGGAAACCCAATATCCGCAAGGTCAGAGTCACCATCAATGGGAATACGCAAACAGTGTCCATGTGCTCTCGTTGTCTGCGCACAATGAAGAAAGCCTAACACGTGTTTTGATTGGCAGGCGGCAAGCCTGCCAATTTTCTTTTTCCGGAGGTTTTTTATGGTTGCCGTTGCCGGCGGTTCGCTTCCCCGTTCCATGGAGGAAGAGCTTTTAAAAGCGGGGCATCAGCCCTTCATACTGCCTCAGTACGAAAAGCTCGGTACGCCCGTCGCGACGCATGCAGATCTTTTGCTTTTTGCGATGCGCGGCACCCTTTACTGCTACCGGGACTGGTACGAGGAGAATAGCGAGACCGTCCTTCGCCTGGCAGGTCTTTGCGGGCTTTCCCTGTGTCCCGTGGCGCAAAAGGCCTCTGCCGTCTACCCTTTGGACAGCGGTCTTTGCGCCGTATACGTTCCGAGACTGCTTGTCTGCGATCCCTCCCATACGCCAAAAGAGATCCTTTCGGACGCGCATGAACACGATGATAGGATCGTTCCGGTTAAACAGGGCTATACCGCCTGCAATCTTTGCACGGTCCCGGGCGGCTTCATCACGGAAGACGACGGCATCGCAACAGCACTCAGTACTCTGGGGCTCGACATCCTTCACATCGAAAAAGGATCCGTCTCGCTGCCGCCCTATCCGTACGGGTTTTTCGGAGGCGCATGCGGCTGCGACGGGTCAAGGCTTTACGTCTGCGGAGACTTAAGCGCCCATCCGCAGGCAAAAGTAATCCGCGGATTCTGCTCCCGGCACGGCGTGTCCGTCGTTCATCTTCCAGGCGAGGAACTTGCGGACGTGGGAAAGGTTCTTTTCCTGTAAGGCTCGAAAAAGCACAGTTTTTCTGTGCTTTTTGCCGGTTTATTCTGTTTTTTCGACCTTCCGGATCCCTATAACGCTTCGGCTTTTTCTGCCGCATTCTTTTTTATTTTTGTGTTGACTATTCCGTCATCCTATGCTATAATAGGCACGTTGCGAGAAAAAAGCATATGCTGGTGTAGCACAGTCGGTAGTGCAGCTGATTCGTAATCAGCAGGTCGCCGGTTCGAGTCCGGCCACCAGCTCCACACCGTCGGTCCTCTGACGGCTTTTTTGTTCTTTATGCGAAAGGAGAAAACTGTCCATGTCTCTCAATCTGTGCGACCCGAAAACCGTCCGGCAGCTGATGAGCACCTTCGGCCTGACATTCAGGCGGGAGTTCGGACAGAATTTTCTCGTCAGCCACCAGGTCCTTGAAGATATCGCAGACAGCTGCTCGGAAAGCAGCGGCTGCACGGTCCTTGAGATCGGCCCCGGCATCGGCGCCCTCACGGCGGAACTTGCGAAACGGTATGAAACCGTCGTGGCGCTGGAGATCGACAAGGGGCTCATTCCCCTTCTGTCCTTCACGATGGACAGCTTCCAGAACGTCCGGATCATCCAGGCGGACGCGCTCAAGACAGATCTTGCCGCGCTTCTGGCGCCATACTTCGAAAAAGGGCCAGTCAGCGTATGCGCCAACCTTCCGTACTACATCACGACACCTATCTTGATGAAGCTGCTCGAATCGAATCTTCCCTTCGAGACCGTCACGGTCATGATCCAGTCCGAAGTGGCGGACCGGCTCCTGGCCGCCCCGGGATCTTCCGACTGCGGCGCCATCACGACGGTCGTTTCCTACTACGGAACGGTCGAGCGGCTGTTCCGCATAGGCCCTGAGAACTTTCTCCCGCCTCCCAACGTGGAATCCAGCGTCATCAGGTTCCGCCCCTACCTGGAAAAGCCGAACAGGCCTTTGGACGAACCTACATTCTTCAGGACCGTCAAAGCCGCCTTCGAGCAGCGCCGGAAGACGCTTCCCAACGCCCTTTCCGCCTCTTTCAAGGAACTGTCGAAGGAAACGTGCCAGGAGGCCGTCGTGAAAGCCGGCTTCAAGCCCGACATCCGCGGCGAGAAACTGGACGTAAAACAGTTCACGATCCTTTCCGATATTCTGTACGAAGAGCTTCAGAAGCAGTAAAATACCGCCTGCAGCCGGAGATTCCCGGCCGCAGGCGGCTTTTTTTTGGTTATCAGTAGAATGTTGCGACTGCCTGATCGTCCGGCAGCGGGTTCGTGCGCTGGATCGTCTCGATGTAGAGCACGGGACCCTCGGCGCGGTACAGTTTGTGCTTTTCCACGCGGATCGTTCCCATGACGACGGCCCAGTCCCCCGTCTTCAGCTCGGGCTTTCCGGGAAGGATGCACACAAGGCCGTTGTACGCGATGTCCGCAGCGCAGCAGGTCATGATGTGCCTGCCGCACAGAATCGTGTTCTGCCCCATGGACTCGTTCCTGGCCACGATGCCTTTGAACGTGACCTTTTTCCCGGCGTACTTGTTCAGCTCGTCGTACATGTCCCGGTACCAGATGGCGTAATCCCTGTCCTCGATATGCACGACGGGCGCGTCCAGATCGAACGGCAGCGGGTCGACCGTCTCGTCGTATTCCACATGCCCGTCCGGATAGTCGTATGCGATCTGCGCCTGGCGGCTGATGCCCCTGACGATCTTGTGGATCGCGTCCTTGTCCGTCTTGTCCGTTGTCCTGTTGATCACGACCATCTCGGCGTACTGGAGCTTGTCCACCATCAGCTGTCTCATGTTCTGGTTGTACGTGATGAACGTGCCGGCGTCCGCGAACAGGATCTGCTGGAACACGTACCAGGACTGCGGCATGGCGTTGTAAAGGTCCGAGAGCATCCACATGCCGTTGTATTCGATGATCACGCGGTCTATCCGGTGCTTTTTCTGCATTGCGGTCAGATTCTCGGTGGTCAGCTGTTCCGGATCGTCCAGCTTCTCAAAGTACACGTTCTGGCCGAAGAATCTGGTGGGATCCAGTTCTTCGATCCCGTCTTCGCACTGGATCATCAGCGTTTTTTCGCCGGAATTGAATCGTTTGTCTTCCATCGATTCCTGGATGATGCGGGTCTTCCCGCCCTCAAGGAATCCTGTAAACAGGTAAACAGGTATCTGCTGTGCCATAGTTATACTCCGAACAGCTGAAGGATCGCGTCCTCTTTCACGGAGGAGCCGATGACGCAAAGGCGTCCGATGATGCCCGCAGAGCCTTCGCGCACGTCATATTCGCCCGGAACGTAGTCAAAGTGGATCCATGTCCCGTCTTCCCCGGCAACGATGCCTTTCGCGCGCAGGATCATGCCGTATTTCTCCTGGTCGTCCAGTTGATGCAGCGCGTCAAGGATCTGCTGGCGCGTGAATTTCTTCGTCGTTTCCCTTCCGATGCTCGTGAACACCTCATCCGCGTGATGATGGTGGTGGTGATGGTG
>JAFSSK010000174.1 GCA_017451045.1 Clostridia bacterium | reverse complement strand
GTATAGGAAAGGGGTATCGCAAGGTTGACCTGCCGCAAGACAGGCCGCGCGACCTTGCCGTGAGACGATGGCGAAGAAGAATTATCTGCCGGAAAGCTTTGTCGAGCGGTGGAACCGCGAAAACAGAGACGGGACTTACCCTGATCTCCGGTTTCGAGAAAGTGACATAATCCGTCTGTATCCCGACCGTACGAACGACACGTCCTTGATGGATCCGTTCGTTCAGGATTTTCAGAAGATCCAGTGGTGTCCGTACTATAACCGGTATGCAGGCAAGACGCAGGTGTTCGCGCTTTACAGAAACGACGATATCACGCGCAGGGACATCCACGTGCAGCACGTGGCGCAGATCTCCAAGATCATCGGGCGCCGTCTGCATCTGAACGAGGACCTTATCGAAGCGATCGCCATTGCCCATGATCTCGGGCATACGCCTTTCGGCCATACCGGCGAAAGCTTTCTGAACAAGATCTATTTCGAGCGGACGGGAAGACATTTCAATCACAATATCCAGTCTGTCCGCATCCTGACCGAACTGTTCCCGAACAACATCAGCATGCAGGTGCTCGACGGTGTCGCGGGACACAACGGGGAGGAACCGGTAAAATCCATCGCGCCCGTGAAAAGAGATTCGTACGATCAGTTCCTGGCCGAGATCGAGGAGTGCTATACAGACCCGGAGAACCATAAGGCGCGCAGATTCTGCGCCTCGACGCTCGAGGGACTGGTGGTGCGGTATTCGGACGTGATCGCATACCTGATCAGCGACAGGCTGGACGCGGCTAACCTGAATATCCGCGCCCAGGAGATCTCCGCTTCGCGGAAAGACAATTCCCGTATCATTTCCATGCTGGAGAGCGACATCATCCTCAACAGCTACGGCAAAAGGGAGATCGGGATGAGCGAGGAGGGGCTGGATTTCCTCGTCAGCAACATGAACACAAACTATAAGTATATCTATCATTCCCACGAAGCGAACGGAAAGCTGAACGGCGTGAAGGAAATGATGGAGCAGATGTACGAAAGGCTGCTTTGCGATCTGTGCGAGGGCGACGAGACGTCTCCCGTTTTCAAGCACCATATCCGGTACATCCAGCAGTTCCACGATTCAAAATCCGTGGTAAGGACACCTTACCGTGAAGCGGAAAAGAATCAGATCATCGTGGATTATATCGCCAGTATGACGGACGAGTATTTCGTCGATCTGTACGATTACCTGTTCCCGGGGAAGCGGGATCCCGCTTTCCGGTTCACGGGGTACTTTGATGATCTTTGAGGGAAATGACCGGATGATCCCGATCATCCCGGACACAGAAGAGCAGACGGCCGAGGCGGAAAGGATCTCCCGGCTGACCGGACTGCCCGTTTCGGATGCAGAAAACAGGCCTTCGCTTTATCTTTTGGCGGACGAAGACGGGTTGTCTCTGACGGACGGAAACGTTTCTTTGCGGGGAGATTTTTCGAAAATGCTCCGCCGGACCGGCCTGCAGAATCTGCGGAACGAGCTGCTGATCAGGGCGGCCGCGGGAAAAGGCATCGGACCGGACGCGCGGGCCGTCGACGCGACGGCAGGGCTCGGAGAGGATTCCTTCCTGCTTGCCGCGTTCGGATTCACGGTAGAATTGTATGAATACGATCCGGTCGTGTTCGCGCTCCTATCGGACGCGCACAGACGCGCGGCGAAGGATCTCGGCACGGCGAAGATCGCCGGCAGGATGAACCTTCATTTTGAAAATTCCGAGACGGCTATGAGAAATCTTCCGTTTGTCCCGGACGTCATCTACCTTGACCCAATGTTCCCGGAAAAGCAGAAGAATTCGCTGACCAAGAAAAAGCTCCAGATGATACACCTGCTGCAGCCGCCGTGTACGGACGAGAAAGAACTGCTTGATGCCGCAGCAGCCGCGTCGCCGCAGCGGATCGTCATCAAAAGGCCAAAAAAAGCGCCGCCTCTCGGCGGTGTGACTCCCGGCTTTTCGTTACCCGGAAAAAACATCCGGTACGATTGCATCGTGACTATGCCGCGGCAGAGTCAATAGATTATCATCAACAAAAGGAGAAAAAATCACATGAAAAGACTGATACCAATATTGCTGGCGATCCTGATGCTGTTTTCCCTTGTCTCCTGCTTAGGAGAAAGCGGAAATCAGTCGGGTGCCGATACAGACAATGGAGCGCAGACGCCGTCCGGAAAAGACGGCGGGGACGGATTCGAAGAGGTGGATGTGGATTTCGGATCGGTCATGGCCGGAAACGGTTCTTCCGACATCGTGTACGGACAGTGCGACGCCGCCACTAAGGCGGAGATCATTGCGGCAGGACGTGAGGCCGGCGTGACAGTAACGTTCGGCGCTGACGGAAGCATGACGGTCGTGGATGAGGAAGGAAACACCGTCAAGCAGAATCCGGACGGCACATGGGTGATCGTCACGGCAGACGGAACGACCCAGATCGGCGGGAACTGGCCGTCCAACGCTTTCACGGAGCAGATCCCAAAGCCTTCATTCGCGCTGACGGCAACGTCAACGGAGGAAGACGAGTTCACAGCCGCTTTCCAGAACGTGACTGAAGATCAGTTCAGAACGTACCTGCAGCAGATCAAAGACAGAGGATTCACGGCGGATGCGGAATCCACAGACATGGAAGTAGAGGGCGCCAGGTATATCAACTATTCGGCAGGAAACGGAAAAGGCTATACGGTGGATCTGCAATTCGCATACGGTATCGTGTCCCTGCTCGTTTCAAAAGATTCAGAGTAACGATCCTGTAAAAGGCTGCGCCTTGCAGGCTGAAAAGCAAACAGAATAACGCGAGGATCCCATTCCGCCTGTTTACGGGGTGGGATCCTCGCGTCTTATCTTATGCGTATTCTGCTTCGGCAGGGCTCAAGGATCACTGGTCGCTGCCGATGGTGCTGATGTCGTAAGGCGTCGTCTGGTAGACGAAATAGTTCAGCCAGTTGGAGTAAAGCAGATTGGCATGCGCCCGCCAGGACACGATCGGCTCGCGCGTGTCGTCGTCGTTCGGGTAGTAGTGGGAGGGGACGGAGATCGGAAGCCCGGCCTGCTTGTCACGCAGATACTCGTGCTCAAGCGTCAAAGGATCGTATTCGGCATGGCCCGTGACGAAGATCTGTCTTCCGTTTTCTGTCATGCAGGCGAACACACCCGCCTCGTCCGAGGAGGCAAGGATCTTGATCATCGGACAGGCTTCCACGTCTGCCCGGTCGATCGTCGTATGCCGGGAGTGGGGCACCATGAAAACGTCGTCAAAACCTCTGAACAGGATGGATGATTTGTGGTCGATGTGATGCGGGAAGATCCCGAACAGTTTCTGGGGCAGGGGCTTCTTGTTGATGCCGAAATGATAGTACAGCCCGGCCTGAGCGCCCCAGCAGATATGGAACGTGCTGTGCACATGCGTTTTGGACCATTCCATGATGTCGCAGAGCTCATTCCAGTAGTCGACGGACTCGAACGGCATCTGCTCCACGGGCGCGCCGGTGATGATCATGCCGTCGAAGAACTGGTCGCGGACGTCGTCGATGCATTTGTAGAACGCGATCATGTGTTCCCTGGATATGTTTTTGGACTGATAAGTCCTTGTATGGATCAGTTCGATCTCCACCTGCAGCGGCGTGTTACTGAGCAGGCGGACCAGCTGCGTCTCCGTGTCGATCTTCGTGGGCATCAGGTTAACGATGGCGATGCGCAGCGGACGTATGTCCTGCGTCTGCGCACGGCCGATATCCATCACGAAAATGTTCTCGTCCGTCAGTGTTTGGTAAGCAGGCAGATCTTTTGGCAGTTTGATTGGCATAGACAGTTCCTCGGATGTAAAAATCCCTTTCGGGCATTAAGCATTATAACACAATTTTTCAAAGGATGCACGGGTATTTGCAAAACGCGCGCAGGGTATCCCCCGAAAGCGGGGGACACGGCCGAAAAAATGCCGGGCCTTACTTGAATAATACAATACTTTTTGTTATAATGAGACCCGAGTTTTACAGTTTTGCCATAATCCAAAGCCCTGAATTCCCATGTGGAATAAGGGCTTTTCTTATTTTGAATATTTTTTCGTTTTTGTTATTGCAAGTTATTGACATTTCACAAAATATGGT
>JAFSSK010000173.1 GCA_017451045.1 Clostridia bacterium | reverse complement strand
GTCCCAGAAAAGGATCCTGTCCGTGATCTTGCGCCAGCCTTCGAGGTCCTCGCAGAACTCGGTGTTCTGCTCGCAGTCCGGGTCGTCCAGCGTGTGGGAGAAACAGCACTCGATGGAGCACATCCACATGATCACGTTGTCCCGCGGCACGATGGTCGTGGGTGGCTTGCGGGTATACTGGTAGGCGAAGGTCACAAGGTAAACGTCCGGGTAGTCGTCCTTGATGTCGTCGGCCAGTCTGTTCACGAAGTTCAGCATGACCCCGGACTGGTTCTCGCGCTCGGCCAGTTCCGAACAGCGCGTGCAGATGCAGTAGTCCTGATTGTCGTTCTGGGTGACCGAGATGAACCGGCAGCCGGGATGGCTCTCGATCCAGGCCCGCACGTTGGCAAGCACGGTCTGGTATACGTTCTCGTCCGAAAGGCAGGGCTGTGAGTCGTTCGAGGTGCCCGAAAGGGCGCCCATCGTATGGCAGAAGCCCACGATGGAATTGTGCGTGTCCTGCTCTGCGTTAAGGCCCCATTTGAGCCTTGTGGCCGTGCTCAGTCCCCAGTCCGTGTGGCGGTACATGAGCGGCGAGGAGTAATTGTAGTCCAGATCCTTGGGGATGCGGATGTAGGTCGCGTCGTAAATGGTCTCCGAATGGTTGGACCAGCACCTAAATCCTACCCAGTCCTCAAGGAAGTGGTAAACGGCATAGTAGTTGCCCAGCTCTGAGTTGCTCCCCAGATACAGTTTTCCGTTCAGCACGTAATACACGACGCCGTCGTTGGTAACGGCCGCTCGGCGCGCAATCGATTCCGCCGTATCCCTGTTGGTGGGGCCCACGAGGATCTCGCAGTCAACCGCAGTCTCGGCGTCGGTCACGATCGGGATGTCGTACCCGGCCGCCTGCATAAGGTATTTCTGCAGCTCGGCAGCGGCTCCCCGTACGTAGGACCCGGCGTCAGCAGCCACAACGATTTTGTACGCGGAAAGCTCGGTCGTGTAAAGGTCTATCCGCTTCACGGGATAGGGGGATTCTAGGTTGATGTTCTCCGGCACGGGCGGTTCCTCCCCGGAAGGTTCCGTCTCGCTGTCAGGTTCCGTGTCCTTGTCCGTCTCGCTCTGGACCCCGCCCGGCTGGGTGTCCGAGTCCTTCTCGGTGCCGGTGTCGGCGGGCGTCGCGCCGCCGCAGGCCGCAAGGACCGAGGACAGGACGAATATGAGTGTCAGCAGAAGGGCCAGAAGGCCCGCAGGCGTCTTCTTGATCATTGTTTTCTTCATGATACTTTTTTTACCTTTCCGTATAGTAGAAAAGATTATGTTCCGTTACCACCACTGGTGCGGCGGCAGATCCAGATTTCCGGAATTCAGCATGTAATCGATGGGGCCTTCGTCGCCGTTTTCGCGCACCCTGGTGCATCCGTGCTTCTTGAGCCGTTCCAGATACTTCTTCGCGAACTTCTTGTCCGTCTTGCGTTTCTCGTACCACGCGGCCACCATGGACATGTAGTCCGCCTGCCCGCGGCAGCAGTCCACGTGTTCTTTGTGTATCTCGTCCTGCGCCGCCTCGTACGCCTTGTCCCAAAGGGCGCTCATCTGCTTCACGAAGTCCACGTCAAGGCCGCCCCCGTCCGCCTGGAACAGCCAGCTGGACGGGTCTTCGTCCTTCATGCGCCGGAAGATGGTCAGGTGGATCTTCTTCGCCTTCTCGCTGGTCTTCTGGATGTATTCATAGATGTACGGCCAGCCCGCGCCGAAGTAGTCCGCAAGGTAGTCTTTTATGAGCTGCTGGTATTTCTCCTCGCTCATGTAAGGATCCCACAGCAGTTTGGACAAAACGTACCCGCGAAGTTCTGAGAACTCGCCGCTCGTTTCCGTCTGGTAGTTTCCCTCCTCGTAAATGCCGATGGCGCCGCTCTTTGCTAAGTAGTTCACGTTCTTTCGCAGCACGCCGAAATTGGGGAACGGCTGCACGAAATAGACGTAGTTGGTCGTGTAGTCCCAGAAAAGGATGCGGTCCGTCTTCTTCTTCCATTCCTCGAGATCCGCGCAGAAGTCCCTGTTGAGTTCGCACGAAGGGTCGTTCAAAGGATGCGAGAAGCAGCACTCGATGGAGCACATCCAGATGATCACGTTCTCGCGAGGCTTGATGGTCACGGGCGCCTTGCGCGTATACCAGTAGGCGAAGGTCAGAATATATACCTCGGGATGGTCTTTCTTGATCTCATCCGCCAGCTGGTTCACGAAGTTCAGAAGGACGCCGGACTGGTTCTCCTTTGCCGCAAGCGCTTCGCACTTGGGGCATTTGCAGTAGCGGTCGTTGTCGTTCTGGGTGACCGAAACGATACGGCAGCCGGGATTCTTGTCGATCCAGGCCCGTACGTTCTTCAGTACGGTCTGATAAACGTTCTCGTCGCTAAGACACGGCTGCTCGCTCTGGGGCACGCCCGTAAGCGCTTGCATGGTATGGCAGAAGCCCACGATGTTGTATGCGTTGGCAAGGCCGGAGTTCTGCCCCACCTTCAGCCTCGTATCCCGGTTGAAGCCCCAGTCCGTCTGCCGGTAGAAAAGTCCCGGGGAGTCCGCGTAATCAAGATCCGCGGGGATCTTCACGACATCCGCTTTCCTTACGAACTCGTACCGGTTGGACAGAAAGCGCCAGCCGATGCAGGTTTCCAAAAAGCGGTACACGGCGTAATGGTTGCCAAGGTCCGTCAGGCTCACAAGGTAGATCCTGTCACCCTCGGCGTAGTGGATGAATCCGTCGTTTTGAAGGCCTTCCATGCGTTTTAGGACCGCCTCATTGTCCCTGTTCGTCCGGCCCACGAGGATCTCGCCGCCGCCGGCCGCCTCGGCGTCCGTTACGATCGGAAGTTCATACCCTGCGGACAGTTTCAAATACTTCTGCAGCTCTCCCGCCGCCTCCTTCACCACCTCTGCGGCGTCTTTGGAGACAACGATCCTGAAGGAGGAGATGTCTTTCCCCGAAAACTCGATCCGTCCCACACGCGGGGCGGAACAGCATGCTTCATTATTTCCCATAACCGTTTCCTTTCTGGCGTAAAATACGCGCACGTATGGATATGATTCTGTTTTTCAGCTTTCGATACCGAAGTAGTCCAAAGCGCCCCGGAAGGATTTCTGGGCCGCTTCGCACAGCTGGGTGAGGTAGGACTGGTCCGCCGGCCACATGGAAAGCGCCCGCTGGTACTGCAGTTTGCGGCTGTCCGCGATGATGACGGGCACAAGACCTTTTGTAAGGCACTCCTTGAAAAGGACCAGCCTTGCCACCTGCCCCGTACGCGCGCCGAACGGCTGCTTGCGCATAAGATCATAGTGGAGCGCCAGAAGCGGCGCAAGTCCCGTTGCCGTCTGGTTGGAATAGCGGTACAGAGGCGCGGACAGTTCCGCCACGACCTTGTGCCGCGGCAGTTTGTCGTCAGGTCCTGCCAGGTACGCCGGGAGCGAGCCCGTCAGGATCCAGTAGAGCTGGTATACGAAATTTTCGCTAAGCGGATACCGCGCGTGCTCGATGACCGTGTCCACGCAGCGGAAGTGGTGCAGCATGCCGGCAAGATCCGAAAGCCTTATGTCCTTCGAACCCGTCTCGCCCGTGGCGAACAGATCCTGCACGTCCTCGTGGGACAGCTCGGACCCGTCCATGTGCATGGACGCGTAGGAAAGGTCCACCAGGACCGAGTTGTAGATGCCGCCTGCTCTTTTGGCCTCCATTTCGGCCTGCAGGACGTCGATCAGCGCCATGCTGGCGTCGTTCCTGCGTTTGCGGTCCGGTTTTTCGGCGCCGGCCGGGATGTTCCATGTCTTCCCGACCAGAAAGGCTCCCTCCACGCGGCCCAGCGCGCAGTAGTTGCGCACGGAACGTTCGGAAAGCCCCCATTTTTTGGCCGCCTCGACGGCGGACAGGTACGGAACGTTGTTCTCGCTCATATGCTTTTTCCTCTCAAATATAGATTCAGTGTCCCGCGGCAGCGCGCAAAAGCCTCTGCCACCTTTTCCATTGTATCATACGTCGGCAAGATATGCAACCGATTTTAATAATTTCTTTTCCGTTACAGGCATTATTTTTCGTGCCTGTTTCATCTTGGCAAAAATCAGACCGGAACCTCTTTCCAACCGCTGTCTGTCAGGATCACGTATGCTTTGTACCCAGCCGCGCGGATGAGATCCAAGGACTCCTTCCGGCCGTATAGCAGCATGTTTTTGTCGTGGCAGTCCGAGGAAAGCGTCACGGGGACGCCGTATCGCCTCGCGATCTTAAGGATCTCAAGGGACGGATAGGGCGTATTTCTGTACCCTTTGGCCATACCGCCGGTGTTCACCTCGAAAACGGACACGTTCTTGGACAGGACCTCGACGGCCTCCTCCGCGCAAAAGAGGTATTCCTTCCCGCGCGGGTCGAAGAAGCGCCCGTCCTCACTGAATTTCGCGGCAAGGTCGAAATGCCCCGCGATATCGACAGGACCCTTCTCACAAAGGCCGCACAGCTGCCTGTAGTACGCTTTTGCCAGCGCAAGGCCGGATCCGCCGAACTTCTCGCGCAGAAGCTTTTCAAAATCTGAAAGATCCGTGTCGAAGTCCAGGATCTGCCCGTCCTTTTCAAGGTAATGGCAGGAACCGATGATAAAGTCGTACCCGTCTTTTCGCGAAGGTCTCGGGGACAGCATATCCCACTCGAGCCCGAGATAGACTTTGATCCTGCCTGCATAGGTCTTTTTGGCCGCCAGCACGTCGCTTTTGTACTGCGCCGTTCCCTCTGGACTCATGCAGTAAGACTTGTCAAAGGGCGTGTGGGAGTGCCCCGAAAAGCCGACGGTTCCCAGGCCCGCCTCCAAGGCGGCCCTTACGAGCTCGTCCACCGTGTCCTTGCCGTCGTCGAAGCGTGTATGCGTATGAAGATTCTGTACCTCAAGTGCCGTGAACCACTCATGACTAAAGTCACGAGCTTCGTGTTGGGTTACCAAACACAGGGTGGACACACACCCACTATCCCCTGTTACGGGAACTACTTTATGATTGTGCATATTATACCTCGTCAACAACTCTAAGGTTGCGTT
>JAFSSK010000013.1 GCA_017451045.1 Clostridia bacterium | reverse complement strand
TAAGGATCCTCTGCGCCTCGGCGTCGCCCAAAGAAGCCGCTCTGACCACGTCCGGAACAAACGAGGCGACAGTCGCGACAGGGGATCTGTCCGCGTTTGCGTATATGGAAAAGATAGCGCCTCTCAGCTGATCCCTTGTAAAGAAGCCTAGCCTTTCAACGAGCATCTGTGTGAGCTGAGTGCGCGGACCGCGCCCCTCGTAATCCCGGATCGCCGCGTTGTAAGCCTTTCTGCCGATATAGTAGCCTGACCCTTCGTCCGATACGGCCGCGCCATACCCGCCGAGGCTGAAGGACTGCCCCTGATACCGGGCGAAAACGGTCGCACCGGTCCCGCACAGGGCCAGAATCCCGTCCCCCAGCACGCCGGCAGCGGGGAATCCCAGCTCGTGCTCGCCGACGATCTCGACCGACTTCACATTGCTTATTGTTTTGATACGGTCGGTGACGCGGGACTCGCACACGCCGCTGATCTGTTCGATCGTCTCACCCTCAAGACCGAGCGAGCCGACCAGATCCTGCAGGTGCTTTTCGTAAAGGTCGTCCGCCGTCGTGTTGGTCCGCATGCGTCCGGCCGTCGTCACGGCCAGACGGTTCAGATCTTCGTCGTAAAGGATCGCCGCGGTCTTGGACCCGCCGCTGTCGATTGCAAGATACTTTTTCATAATCACCTATAAAAAATGTTTTCCCGGTACTCCCGGAACATCTTTTCGTTGTGCTCGTCCCCGCCGTCGAGATTCGCGCTCATAAGGACGGGGGGAACGATGCCGTCCTTCAGCATGATGTTGATCGAGTCGACGATGACGGCGTTCATCAGCGCCGTGCCGACAGAAGTAGACGTAGGACCTGTCTTCTCGGGAAGGCCCTCGACCGTGACGGCTGCGTCGCCGACGTCGCCCTTATTGTCCAGGACGATGTCGCATACCTCGAACAGCCGTTTCCCGGAAGGATGGCGGGACTTGACGGACGACGAATAGCTGAGATTGGTAAGGCAGACCGTCCGGCAGCCTTTTTCCTTTGCGCGAAGGGCCATCTCGACCGGCACCGCGTTGCGCCCGGAAACGGAATGGATGATCAGCAGATCGTCTTTCTCGATCCTGTTTTTCTCGAAGATGATCCGGCCGATCTCCGGGTCGCGCTCCAGGGAACTCGTCATGGTAACGGGTCTCGTGTTCAGCATCATGCCCGGGAAGAACACGGGATTGATGACAGCCAGTCCTCCCGTCCGGTAGAAGACCTCTTCTGCAATGATGCCCGCGTGCGAGCAGCCGAAAACGAACACGTTGTGCTTCTGCTCGATCGTCTCTGCAAGCAGCCGCGCGGCCGCGCCGACAGCTTCCTTCTGCTCGTAATACGCCTTTTTGATCGTTTTCGTTACGATTTGAATGTAATCAGAACCGTTCATAATCCTGTGGCTTTCCGGCGTCAGCCGGGAATGAGCCGCACCTCCGTTCCGTAGCTTATTGTTTGTTGGTATAATCGCGCGGTTTGAGTTCGCCGTTCGTTTCGATGATGTCCGCCCCGAATTCCGTAGCGGCACGCATAAGTTCCTCCTGCTCGGACAGGATCCATATGCCGACCTTCCCGAATTCGTGAAGGTGCGCGCAGTAGTCTCTGTCCGCCTTTTTCTCCGTACACCATGACGTGGATCTGTTGTCGTACGGGACCCACAGCGTGATGCGGTCTTTCAGATGTCATTTCGCATACGAAAGGACGTCTTCCGTCATACTGCCGTCGTAATGCAATTCAGAATCCGGGAACCGTTCGGAGAGAAAGGCGAGATAGGGAAGCGTCTTGCAGGTGAAGCCGACCCTGTCCTCGAACCCGGAAGTGCGCACGACGGCGCAGAGCAGTTCGAAACGCTTCTGGGAAAAGGACTGAAAAACGTTGTCCAGTTTGATGTGCGTGTTACTGCTGGTCCCGACGAAATCGATGACTTCTTCCAAAGTCGGGATTCGGGTCTTCGCGAATGCTTCGCCCTTATAAAGGCCTGCGTCAAACCGCCGGATCTCATCAAGTGTCAGGCTGTCCGCAGGCATCGGGTCCGCAAGAGGCGTCCCGTCCTCGAACCTGCAGGTGCGGTTGAGCGTGCTGTCGTGCAGGCAGATACAGACGTCATCCTTCGTGAATTTGTTGTCCAGTTCGATGACGTGGTATCCTTCGCCTACCGCCGCCTGGAAGGCCGGCATCGTGTTTTCCGGGAACTGTGAACTGACGCCTTTGTGCGCCTGGAATCGAAATACTGTCTGTCCCATGATCCGTTATGAAAGACATGCTTGGAACGCTGCGAAATAACGCCTGCCGAGTTCATACAGGGATTCACGGGAGAAGTGGATGGTGTCGTCATAATCGCGCCCTATCAGCGCCAGCTGTTCTTTGTTGGAAAGAAGGCCGTCCGTTTCAACGAACGCGCCGTGGCTGTAATCGGCGCAAACGGCTCTGATCGCATCCACGACAGGTTTGCAGATATCCGGTAAATCGCGTTTCCAGTTCTGCACGAAATCGGCTGCAACGAACGGAAGGGTCGGAACGTGATACCGCTGCGTCACGGACTTCAGTAGCGTCGAGAGATTGTTGTAGTGCTCGTCGTACGTGGCGTTGAGGGCGGCATCCGTCTCTCCCTGATGCCACAGAAGGCCGACGATCCTGTTTTCGGGGTTGAGTGCCAGCGCCGTGTCGATCATTTCGAGCATCTGCAGGTAGTAGTCGTCGTGAAGGCCCCAGTGATGATCGCGGAACCCGGTTCCGCCGACGGCGCTTCTGACAATCAGGATCTTCCTGTCCTCTGCAAGAAGGCCCGCGGCCCGGTAGGCGTCCACGAAAGAAAGCGAGAAATTGCCCTCGACATCGTTCTTCTGCACGTACTCCGCGGCCTTGGCGATGTTGAAGTCCTGTAGCAGATACCAGACCTTGTCGTTGGGGCAGTAGGGCTCCTTGACGGATCCTACGCCACAGCCTGCCGCGTTGGACTGACCCGCATGGATCAGGATATCGAATTTCGATTTGGAAAAATCGTTCAGCATTTGGGGTTCCTCCTGTGATTTCAGCTCCCGGGAAAGGCCTGACGGACCTGCCGGGCAGCGATAAGAATTACCGAAAATCAGTGTAGCATATTCTTCGGGCCTGCGCAAGGGAAAACGGATAATTTGTTGTTTTTGTATAATACTTGTAGTATAATATAGTTGCAAAAAAAACAAGAAACGGATGTGACGGTTTTGGATCAGTCTTCTATGGAAAAACGGAACAGGATCATCGTCCGCACCAGTCTTCTGGGGATCCTTTCCAATATCATGCTGGCGGGCGTCAAAGCGGTGGCCGGACTTTTGTCCGCCTCCATCGCGATCATTCTGGATGCGGTCAACAACCTGTCTGACGCGCTGTCTTCCGTCATCACGATCATCGGGGCGAAACTGGCGGGCAGACGCCCGGACAAAAAGCATCCGCTGGGCCACGGCCGGATCGAGTACATCAGCGCGATGATCGTGTCCGCGATCGTCATCTACGCAGGCATCACTGCCGGCGTCGAATCGGTCAAGGGGATCATCGAGCCGAAGGAGGTCTCCCACACGTGGGTCTCCCTTGTCGTGCTAGGTACTGCCGTCGTTGTGAAGATCGCCCTGGGGCTGTATTTCCGCAAGCGGGGGAAGCAGGTCAACTCCACGGCGCTCGTGGCTTCCGGCTCCGACGCGCTTTTCGACGCGATCCTTTCCTTCTCAGTCCTTGTCTCCACGGTCATCTTCATGGGTACGGGCGTTTCCATCGAGGCGTATGTGGGCATACTGATTGCCGCCTACATCATAAAGTCAGGCATTTCTCTCTTGCAGGATACCATTTCGGATATCCTGGGCAAGCGGGCCGATCCGGAACTCAGCCGGGCCATCAAGGAAGTGATCATGGCGGAAAAGGATGTCCGCGGCGTGTACGATCTCGTGCTCAACAATTACGGGCCGGACCGCAACTACGCGTCGGTCCATCTGGAACTGCCCGACGTCATGACGGTGGAGGAAGTGGATGTGCTGACCCGGAGGATCCAGACGGCAGTCTACCTGAAAACGGGAACGATCCTGACCGGTGTGGGCGTATATTCTTACAACACCCAGAACACGGAAGCTGCGAACATGCGCAACCGCGTGCAGGAGGCGGTGATGTCTTACGAGTGGGTCTTGCAGATGCACGGGTTTTTCTGCGACTTTGAAGCGAAGGAAATGCGGTTTGACGTCGTTCTGGATTTCTCAATGGATCCGGAAAAAGCGAAAGAAACGCTGTACGGGCAGATTGGCGGCATGTATCCGGATTACAAGATCCACATCACCATGGACGTAGACATTTCAGATTGAAAAAAGTTCAAACTATCAAACAAAAACAAAAGATGGAGAAAACGCAGATGAAACAATTCATGGACAGAAATTTCCTGCTCGAAAGCGGGACGGCGGAGAAACTGTATTTTGATCACGCGGCGAAAATGCCGATCATCGACTATCACTGCCATCTTTCCCCGAAGGAGATTGCAGAGGACAAGACCTATACCAACATCACGGAAGTGTGGCTTTACGGCGACCATTACAAATGGCGCGCCATGCGCTCCTGCGGCGTAGACGAGAAATACATCACGGGAGACGGGTCCGATTATGAAAAGTTCCGCGCCTGGTGCCGCATCATGCCGCGCCTTGCCGGCAACCCGCTGTATCACTGGTCCCATCTGGAACTGCGGCGATATTTCGACTGTGATCTGATCATCTGCGAAGAGAACTGCGACAAGATCTGGCAGCTGACCTCCGAGAAACTGTGCTCCGGCACGATCAGCGCCCGCAGACTGATCGAGGGGTCGAACGTGAAGCTGCTCTGCACGACGGATGATCCGGCAGACGACCTGGCTTACCATAAGGAGATCGCGCAATCAGGCTTTTCGGTCCGCGTTCTGCCCGCATGGCGGCCGGACAAGAGCATGAACATAGAGCGCAAGGACTTTTGCGAATATCTGGAGAAACTCGGAAAGGCAAACGGCGGGCTGAAGATCCAGACGCTCGATAACCTGCAGGACGCGCTGCTGCGTGCGATGGACCGCTTCGAAGCGCTCGGGTGCAGGACGGCGGATCACGGCATCGACCAGTACGTTCCTTTCGAGAAGCCGCATTCCTTCCAGGCCGATCAGATCCTGAAAAAGGCGATCGCGTCCGGCGGCTACGATCTGACGGACGACGAAGTCGCTCTCTTCAAGACGCAGATGATGCGTTTCTTCTGCACCGAATACAAAAAGCGCGGCTGGATTATGCAGTGCCACTTTGGGGTCCTTCGGAATCCTAACAAAACCATGTTTGAAAAACTGGGCCCGGATACCGGCTACGATATGATCTACGGGGACAGCCGCGTGAACAACATGGCCTTGCTGCTCAACTACCTGGAGGAAAACGGGATCCTGCCCAGGACGATCCTCTATTCGATCAATCCGGGCGAAAACGCGGCTATCGGGACGCTCTGCGGGTCGTTCTGCCGCGGAGACGGCAGCGGACAGCCGACCGTCACGCAGGGAAGCGCCTGGTGGTTCAACGACAATATCGACGGCATGTACGCCCAGCTGCAGTCCTACGCGAATCTGGCGGGACTGGGCAACTTCATGGGCATGCTGACGGACTCCCGGTCGTTCCTGTCTTATCCAAGACACGAATACTTCAGACGGATCCTGTGCAATCTTCTTGGGACCTGGGTGGAAGACGGCAGGCTGCCTTACGATGAAAAGACGCTCGGCGGCATCGTAGAGGATATCTGCTTCAACAATACCAACCGTTATTTCAATTTCGGCGTTTGACGGAGGAATCCCATGAGATGCATTTCGAAAACGATCGTGGCGGAGATCGTGGCGTCGAAGCCCGGCAACCCCCGGAACAGCGAAGGGGATTTCATAAGGCTTAAAGACGGCAGCATCCATTTCGTCTGGAGCCGGTTCACCGGAGACAGCGGAGACGATGAGGCCAGATCGACGCTTGGGCATCTTGTTCTGCGCGAAACGGACGCTGGCCGGTACAGCTTCGAAGATCTAGGCACGCTTCTGGAACCGGAAGACGGTATCGGCGCGAACAACGTCATGTCCGTGACGCTGCGGCATATGCAAGACGGATCCGCGGGGCTGTTCTATATCCAGAAATATACCGACGGAACGGACGGGTACTATCTGAGAAGATGCTCCCCGGACGATCTGTCGCTGCAAGGCCCTGCGATCGACTGCCTGGGTTACAGAGGAAGGGGCTATCACGTCATCAACAACGACAGGGTCCTGCGTCTTTCGGACGGCAGGCTCCTGATCCCGGCCGCAAGGTCCAGGATCTGCTCCTCGCCTGACGGATCCGTCGAGTTCGACCGGAACTGGGAAACGGTATTCTCCTGTTCCGAAGACGACGGATTCAGCTGGCACATCCTATCCCCCACGCTGACGCTTTCGGGTAATGCGCATTCATGGTCCGGTCTTCAGGAACCTGGAATTGTCGAACTGCCCGGCGGGACGCTTTACGCCTTTATGCGCACGGATCTCGGGCGGCAGTACGAATCCCTGTCGGCGGACGGCGGCAGGACATGGTCCGCCCCTCAGCCATCCGCGTGCAGCAGCCCGTGTTCGCCGATGCAGATCAAGAAAAATCCGTATTCCGGGATCTACTACGCGATCTGGAACCCGATCCCTGAATCGCCTTTCCTCACGTGGCTTTTGCCCGATGCGCTTAGGCCTTTGCGGTGGACAGGCGGAAGGACGCCGCTGGTGATGGCCGCATCGCGCGACGGCATCCATTTCGGAGAGGCCTGCATCATTGAAGACAAACCATTTGCTGAATACAGTTATCCGGCCGTGTTCTTCACGAACGAGGCGAATGCGCTCCTGGCATACACAGCCGGGGGAGAGGACGAATCCGGCGGGAGGAGCCTTGAGAGTTGTCCGTTTTGTCTGCGGATCGTTTCCGTGACCCTGCCGGACAAGGGGTGATGCGCTTTGGCAAGACTTGTCAATTATGAGGAATTCCCGCAGATCATACGGGATTTCGCCAACTACAAAACGACCATCCAGAACTGTTCCATCAAGACGGTGGAGGAGTATATGCTGGATCTGCGGACATTTTTCCGTTTCCTCCTCGCAACGGAGAAGGGACTGGACCCTGCCGACAGCGAAGTGATGGAGTCGATCGACATCCGGCCCGTGAATCTTGACAAGGTGTCGTCCGTCCGTCCGGAAAACATATATGAGTTCCTGATGTACGCCAGTACCGTCAGGGGAAACAACTGGTCCGCCAGGTCCCGCAAGCTGTCCGCCCTGCGCGCCTTCTACAAGTATCTTGTGAGCAAAAAGGGCGTTCTGCAGGAGGACCCGACGGCCAACATCGAATCCCCGAAGCCCAAGAAGGCCCTGCCGAAGTTCCTGACGCTCAAAGAATGCACGGAACTGCTCGAGGCGGTCCAAAACGACGCCGAATCAAAAACGAAGGCGCGGGACTGGTGCATCATCACGCTCTTTCTGAACTGCGGGATGCGTGTTTCCGAACTGGTGGGGATCAGCCTGTCCGACCTCGATCCGCAGCTGCGCTCGATGCGCGTCGTGGGAAAAGGGAACAAGGAACGGGTCATCTATCTGAACGAAGCCTGCAGACAGGCCATTTACGATTATTTGCTGGAAAGGAACAGGCAGAAGCCGAAAAAGAGCTCAGACGCGAAGGCGCTGTTTTTGAGCACGCACGGATTCGACGAGCGGATCAGCGTGAAGACCGTCCAGCATATCGTGAAGAAGTATCTTGGCATGGCGGGGCTCGAGTCCAAGCATTACTCAGTGCACAAGCTGCGGCACACCGCGGCGACGCTGATGTATCAGTCCGGCAACGTGGACATCCGTGTCCTTAAGGATATTCTCGGCCATGAGCAGCTCAACACGACGCAGATCTATACGCATGTGAGCGATGCCGGGATGGAGGCCGCGATGGCCGCGAATCCGCTGTCCGGCGTCATGCGCAAGCCGCAGGCGCCTTCAAAGGAGTCCGCGGAGGATGACGGGGAAGACGGGTCAAAGACTTGAATGCGGCCTGCCGTTGTGATATAATTACAAACAATCTTGTGAAAGGTAAAAAGGCTTTTTTGCCAAATAATGATATGAGAAAGAAAACTGCATTCATCGCTTTTGTGCTGGCGGCCGTGTGCCTGGGGCTGGCGCTCTGCTCCTGCGCGGGAGGGAAGACCTTTCAGGCCGACAGACTGAAAATCACCCTGACAGAGGACTTTGCCGTGTTCGGGGAAGCCGGATACGCCGGGATATACGTTTCCCAAACGGATGAACCGGTTTATGTGTTTATAACCAAGGACGACATTTCCGCTCTCAAGAGCGCGGACGATCTGTCCATCGAATCGTATGCGAGGATGAAGATGGAATCCAACGAAATGGCCGTTGGCGCGGAGCTGAAGAGTCTCAACGGAATTCCGTACTACGTCTATGACGCGATGGGTGAGTCTAAGATGCTGACCAGTTTCGTTTTCTTTTACAAGGACGGAAAGATCTGCTGGACCGTTGTCATTTCGACGCAGTGGGACAAGGCGGATCAGAAGCGGAATGAAATATTCAAGTACGCGAAATCTGTAACGTTCGTGAAATAACTGCCCGATCGTCTGGAAGAAGGGAGGACCTGCGAATTGAAGAGTTTTTTTGAACGGTATTCCTTTTATTCGTTCCGGATGCTGATCGACCAGGTCGCCATCGCGATATTCGGACTGGTCCTGTCGATGGCAACGAACAAGTTCCCGACGCTTCGTCTCATCTGTACCATCGGAGCGATCCTGTTCTACCTGTTCCTGCTGTACCTCGTGGGATGGGAGATCGGATCCAAAGACCGGATGAGCGCGGACCTGGGCAAGATCACGTACAGGCCTGTGACGGGTTTGCTTGTTTCTCTGCTCGCGAACAGCATCAACATCCTGTTCGCTCTGTTTGTGACCTGCGGCCTGGTTTTGAACGTATATGTGCTCGGCAGGATAGGAGCGGTAGGCGCGCTGCTCGGAGAAGGTATGTATACCGGCCTCTTGGCGCTGAAAATCGGCGAAACACCGCTCAACGAGTTCTGGTTCATGTATTTCATCATCATTCTTCCGGCTTTGCTGATCAGCACCGTATCTTATATCCTGGGCTATCACAACGTCATGTTTACCGGGTTGATGAAGCCTCAGTATCCTGCGTCAGACAGACCGGGAAAGAAGGATAAGGAAAACGAGAACCGGGAAGGAAAGCAATAACCATTTTTGCCCTGCAGACCAGATACTGGTTCGGGCAGGGCAAAAAATATTGCTTTTTGAAAACAAATATGTTATGATAACGATACTTGATTGAGGATTATGCCGGTGTGATGGAATTGGCAGACGTGCTGGACTCAAAATCCAGTCCTGGCAACAGGGTGCGGGTTCGACCCCCGCCACCGGCACCATTAGAGTTAAGTATAGTCGATACCAAAATATCGGCTATTTTTCTTTATATAGGCATTAATACTGCAAATATTGTATATATAGCATTTATATATATATTTCAATCGAT